>QZIJ01000031.1 GCA_003598975.1 Anaerolineaceae bacterium
AGGGCAGAAGCGAGGCGTTCACCGAGTCCGCGTACGCAACGTCCACGGTCAGCATTCCCTTTTCCTTCGCCCAATTGAGCGCGTCCTGCCATTCCTCCTGCGAAGGGACGCCCGCGGCGGGGAAGGTGGGTACGGCAAATTTTCCGATCAATGGTTCGGGTACGAGTTTCTGTTCGCTCAGCACATTGTTGTACTTGGTCGGGTCGGCGTTGAGTAGGGCGGTCGCCTCCTCGATGGCGGCCAGGAACGCTTTGATCGCGTCGGGGCTCGCGTCGATCACTTCCTTGCGGAACGAGATCACGCTGAAACCATATTCGGGGTGCTTCGAGTCGTCCAGCACGTTGACCGCGCCTTGTTGAATCGCGAGCGAGGCCAGTGGGTCGGGCATGACACCCGCCTTGAGTTCGCCTGATGCGAGCAGCGCCATGCGGTCGGGGATCTTCGGAACAGCGATGGTCTTGATCTCGTCGGCGGTGAGTCCCTCGGCCTGGAGTAAACGCTCGGTGACGTATTCGATCACGGTCCCTTGCGAGACGCCGATCTCCACGCCCTTGAGTCCCTGCGCGTCGGTGATGCCGCTCTGTCCCGACGCGAGAATGAAGAAGTGCCCGTGGCCTTCGGTCGGCACCAGCGCATAACGAACCGCCTGCATCTGGATGGTCTCTTTGTTGAAGTTCATCACCGCCAGCGTTTCGTTGACCGCGCCATCGGCCTGCCCCGCGGCCAGCAATTGGTCGCGTTCAGGCGCGGACGCCACGGGAATCAACTCCACGGTGACGCCGTATTTAGCGAACAAGCCTTCCTGTTGCGCGACGTACATCGGAAGCGTGTCAATGATGGGCAGGACTGCGATCTTGAGCGTGACCATCTCCCTGACAGGCGCTTCGGTCGCGACCTCGGTGGCGGGCGCGGTCGTCGCGGGTGGATTCGTCGGGACGGCGGTCGCGGCGGGCGCGCACGCCGCGGCGATCAACGCGGCGATGACGATGACGAACAAAAGACGAACACGAGACATGGGGAATTGCTCCTTTGAAATTAGTTTGGCAAAATGCCATTGGGTTTTTTAACCACGGATGAAAGTGATGAAAGGGATTCTTTTTTCATCCTTTTCATCTGTGATTTTATGATTTCTCTTCATATTCTCGAATTTTCTCTTCGGGGATTCCCACGCTCTGAAGCAACAACCTCCGCAGTGACGGCAACGCGCGGACGGGGTCGGGCTGTCCCGTGTAAACCCAGCGCAGGACGATCTCGTTCAGCGCGCCCATCCACGCGCAGGCCGCCACGTCCGTGTCCAGCGCGGAGATGCCGCCTTCGGTCACGGCCTCGTCGAGGTTCTTCTTGATGAAGGCGATGAAGCGGTCATTGACCGAGCGGCGTTTCTCCTCGAAGACGTGTCCCAGACCCGTGGCTTGCACGAGCGCGATCTTCGCCAGTCCGCGGTATTGGCCGAACGTCTCCAGACAGACGCGCAACGCCAAGTCTACGCGCGCCACGCCCGAAGTCTCGGCTTGGACGCGAGCGCGCAGGCGGCTTTCGAGAAGGTCGGCGAAGGTGTCCACCAACGCCAGGAAAATGTCCTGCTTGCTGGGGAAGTAAAAATAGAACGAGCCTTTGGATGTCTGCGACTCGGCTACGATATCGTCCACCTTCGTATCGTGGTAGCCTTTGCTGGCGAAAACGTTGACCGCGGCCTCGAGAATGCGCTCGCGGGTTTCCTGGGGTGGGGTGGGGGCGTCGTTCAGCATGGTTTTGACTAGACTGACCAGTCGGTCTACGGCGGTGGAGAATATCACAAAGGATTTGCACCGTCAAGAAAAACCCGCTTTCTCGAAGAAAACGGGTTTCTAGGTAGTTTCGTGTAGCGAGAACGGGAAATCGGATTCCCGAAGTTCTACTTCGGGATTTCCGCAAGTAGAACTTGCGGATTCCTGCAAGAGTTTCTAATCCGTCACCTGTGCGAACGTGTCAATCAGCAGTTTGAAATTCCCACCAACGGGATACAGGATGGGACAGGTGCAGCCGCGCTTTTTGTACTCTTCCACCTTGGCCTTGGCTTCTTCGGGCGTACCAGATGCTGTGATCTTGTCCACCAGCGCATCGGGGACAAAGTGCTTGGCTTTGTTGATCTGCTCTTTGGTGGCAGGCCATCCGAGGGTGGCCTGGATTTCATGCACCACTTCATCCGAGACACCTGAGGCTTTTGCGATATGCGGCTGTTGTGCCATGTACTGACACAGGAGTTCCTTGGTGTAGTCAATGGCTTTGTCGTGGTCGTGGTCCACCGAGCAGACAATCAGTTGCGGACGGTCAATCTCTGCGAGCGTGCGTCCCGCTTTCTTCGCGCCTCTTTCGAGCAGTTCCAGCGCGGTGTCGTTGTATTCGGGCGCGACACAGTAATTCATCACACACCCGTCCGCGATCTCACCTGTCATTTCCATCATCTTGTCGCCCGTCGCGCCGATCATCACGGGGACGTTGCGCGGCTCGCGGCGTCCATGCACTACATCCAGTTCAATCTCGTTCACGTGGATGAATTCCCCGTCGAAACTGACGCGCTCCATGTTTAGCAGTTTCTTCATCACGGTGACAGTCTCGCGCATGGCGGTCAGCGGCTTTTTGCGGTCAATGCCCACATTCTTCGCCAGCGGGTCCCACCACGCGCCGATCCCGCAGATGACGCGGTTCGGGGCGAGGTCGTCCAGGGTCAGGAACGTGGCGGCAAGCAGGCCGATGTTGCGCGTCCAGTTGTTGAGCACGCCCGATCCAACCTTGATGTGCTCAGTCACCGCGGCGTAAGCGGCCATCGGGACAATGGCATCGCGCACGAGGCGACTCTCCGCCTGCCAGACGGCTTCGAAGCCGCGTTGCTCAGCATAACGGGCATAATCCAGTCCATCGCGCAGATCGTGTGAGTCTTGCAAATATAAAGCGACGCGTTCCATGTTTGTTTTATCCTTTGACGGAAATGAGATTCGTTAGGGGAAGAACATTTACAGTATAGCATATGGACGATATTCTTCGTCCGATTTGTATAGATAAAAAAAGAGACAGCCACTTCTTTGCGAAGTGGCTGTCTCTTCGTAGAAAAAATTTACATTGCCTGCAAGCGTTTCCACATGACGGGTGCAAGTTCGCGCGAGCGCGCCGCGAGACGTTCCTCGTCCATGGTGAGGATCTGTTTGTTCTTCATCAGGATCTGGCCGCGGCAGACGGTGGTGTCCACGGCAGAGTCGGTCATGCCAAAGATGAGGTGACCGAGGAAATTGTTCTCGTCCATTGGCGTGGGCGGGATGTAATCGAGGATGGCCATGTCAGCGGGACGCCCCTCGGCCAGTTCGCCAACGCGGATGCCGAACTGACGCTCCACAATATCGGCGTTGTTTTGCAGGAGCAGTTGCGGCGCTTCCATGAACGCCACGCGCGGGTCGCGGTTGTCGAGGCGGTGGAGCAGGTAGGCACAGCGCATTTGCGTGAGCATGTCCGAGTTCATGCCGTCTGTGCCGAGGCCGGTGAGAATTCCCTTGCCGAGCAGTTTCAGCACTTTGGTCACGCCGACCGCGTTATTCATATTCGACTCGGGATTGTGGACCACGATGGTTTTCGTTGCGGCGATGGTGTCCATCTCAGACTCGTCAATGTGGACGCAGTGGACGAAGATGGATTTCTTGCCTGTCATGCCCAACTTGTGCAGACGTTCAACCGTGGGGACGCCGTACTTGTCGAGCGAATCCTTGCGATCCGCGGCGTCCTCTGCCACGTGGATGTGACAGCCGACGCCCGCGTCTTTTGCAATCCCGACGCATTTCGCGACCGTGTCATCAGCCACCGTGAATGAGGCGTGCAGTCCCATCATGGCCGCGATCTGACCGTCACCTTTGCCGATCTTCTTGATGAAGCGTTCGTTCTCGCGGATGCCCTCGCCGTGCTCGTTGCGGTCCGAGACTTCGTAGCACAACGAAGCGCGGACTCCCGCCTGCCGTACCGCGGTCTCGATCATGTCGAGCGAACCGTCGCTGGCGGAGGGGGAGGCGTGATGGTCAATGATGGTCGTCGTCCCGTTGCGGATGCACTCGATGAGCGGAATCTGCGCCGAAAGCAAAATGTCATCGCCGACGATGGCGCGGTCCACTTTCCACCACAGGCGCTCAAGGACTTCCACAAAATTGGAGGCGGGTTCGCCAGGGATGAACATGCCGCGCGCAAAGGTGGAGTAAAAGTGATGGTGCGTGCAGATGAAGCCAGGCAGGACTACTTTATTTGTGCAGTCCACCGAATCGGCGTTGGGATATTTTTTCTTCATCTCCGCCGCAGCGCCGATTGCGACCACGTTCTCGCCGTCGGTTACGACCGAGCCATTCCAGAGGACGCGATTGTTTTTACCGAGAGTGACGACGATGCCGTTTTCAAATCGAGTTGCCATGAGTCGATCCTTTCCAGTTTGTGATAAGGAATCCGAAAGTTCTACTTTCGGAACGCGATCCTGAAGTAGAACTTCAGGATTCCAAATTCAATTCAGCCACGGATTTCACGGATATTTAAAGTCCGTGAAAATCCGTGTAATCCGTGGCAAAAAATCAATTCTCGACCAACACCGCGAATTCTTCTGCCGTGCGCGCCCGCATCGTGATCGCGCCTGTGAAGCATTTCTGCGCGCAGATGGAACAGCCAATGCACTTGGACGCGTCGGTGCGCGGATGGAAATTCTCGTCCAGCGAGATGGCCAGATATGGACAGCGCGCGCAGTTCCCGCAGGAGACGCACAGGTCGTAGTTGAAGTCCGAGATTTTCTTGGTCGGGGTCAACGCCATGAAATCGGTGACAGGCTTCGGTTGGGCGATGCCGATCAATTCCTTCATGGACTTGATGCCGCGTTCCTGCATCAGGAAGGCCGTACCTGATTCGAGTTCGTTCACGATGCCCGCGCCGTATTTCATCGCAATCGTGCAGAACTGGACGGTCTTGACACCAAGTGCCAGGAAGTTCATGGCGGCTTTGTAGGTCATCGGCCCGCCGTTGCCCGAAATCTCGATGCCCTCGGGGACAGCGTTCGCCAGCGTCAGGTACGAGATGGGGGTCACGCCGTCACCGCTCATGCCAACAATAACACCTTCGTCCCAGCGCCGCGTCGCGGACGGGCGGAATGCCAATGTGGGAAACGAGTTCGCCAGCGTGATGCCTGCCTTCTTGTTCGGGTACTTGGCGAGCACTCCCTTGATGGCGCGCAGAATCGGGATGATGGATGTCACCGCGGCGGTCAACTTGAACAGTTTGGGCACGTCCGCGTCACCGACTTCGAGAATCCAGTCAATGATCTTGGCGGTCAGCGCGGCGTTCTGCGAGACGATATCGCCTTCGGTCCCATCGCCGCCCTGCGGGCAGGACAGGGAGTACTCGATGGCCATTGCGCCAGCCGCTTCGAGTTTCTTTGTATTGGACTGCCAGCCCTTTTTGTCGCTCTCTTCGTGACCTGAAACTGGTCCGCCCGTCGAGCCGACGGTCAGCCTGTCAGGCCACTGCTTGACGAGTTGCTCGACCTCGCGGCAGACGCGGTCCAGCGGGTGTCCCGAAACGTTGTCCGAGTTGCCGTAGGTCACGGGGTTGAACGAGAACATGTACTCGCCAGGGATGTGGATCGGGACGTTATCAAAGGCAGTTTTCATGATGCCGCCTGCCCAGCCCGCCTTGTATGCCTTTGTCATCTGCTCGAGTCCATCCGTGGCGGGGGATGCGGACAGCAGATACGGAGAGTTGATTCGCCGCCCGAAGAAATCTGCTTCGAGCGAGACGGGTTTCGGATTGTACCCAGGCAGGGCGTAATAAGATTTGGTGGCCTTCTTGATGACTGGCTTTTCCTGCTTTTTCAGCCAAGCGTCAATTTCAAGTGCGGCGTTCTTGCCCGAGGCCGTCGCTTCAACAACTGTTTTGGGACCGTTTGCCATGTCGCCCGCGTAAAACAAGCCTTCGGTTTGTTCGTGTTGCAGCGTGGATCGCATCCCAATCGAGACAATGACCGCTTCGAAATCAGAACTCAGGCAGTCGGTAGCAGGCACATCCACCACTTTGGTGGGATGGAATTTTTCGCCGACAGGCAGATGGACTTTCGCCACTTTGATGCCCCACAATCCCTGCGCGTCCTTGAGCACGCGCGTCACGCGGGTTCGTCCTGTCACCTCGATATCGTAGGTCAACAAGTCCTGGCGTTCGCGCGCCGTCAGTGGCATCTCGGACAGTTTCTCGAGCATGAACATTTCCACGTGGTTCGCACCGCGCTGGCGGGCAGTCAGGGCGCAGTCCACGGCGGTCGCGCCGCCGCCGACGATGGCCACGCGTCCCTTGAAATTGTATTTTTGCGGATCGGCGAGAAAATCGGGCATTTTGATGGCGAGGTCTTCATTATCGATTCCGAGTTCAATCGGTTTCCACAAACCGACCGTGACCAGCACCGCGTCATATTGCTTAAGCAGGGACTTTGGGTCATCCACTTTCGTCCCCGTTTTGGCGGTGATCTGCCCGAGCGAGAGCACGAACTCGATATCCGATTCGATCACGCGCTTCTCGACGCGGTCCACGGGGATGAGGTTCATCGCGCCGCCGAGTTTCTCGCGGGCTTCGAAGACGTCCACAGCGTAGCCCATCTGTCCGAGAGCCGCGGCCGCGCCCAGTCCCGCGGGACCGCCGCCGATGACCGCAATCCGCTTTCCGTTGAGAGTCGGCTGGTCGAATTTGGGAATCCCGCCCAGTTGTTTCGCCATTTCGATGATGGTGGCTTGCACTTTTGGGATGTTGATCGAGCCGTCGAATTTTTTGCGGGAACAGGCTGCCATGCACAGGTTGTCGGGACAGACCAGCCCGCAGACTCCTCCCAGCGGGTTGGCGTGCATGATCTCTCCCGCCGAGCGCTGAATGTCGGAATTGCTTCCGCCGCGCGCCGCCATGATGAAATCGAACGGTGAGCAGTTGGCGGGGCAGGCCTCCTTGCAGGGCTTTTCTTCGCAATACTCGCACCTGAGCAGTTCGGTCTCAAGTTGCTTTTTGGTCATGAAGAGGGCCTCAACTGGCTTGGTATTTTCCATGGAACACCTCGTTAATGTTTGATTGTGAATTGTCGGACAATTAGATTATAGCACCCCTATTTGTGTGAAGAACATGACAAATGAAACTTCTCTGACAAACATCCGTCACACCGCCATCTTGTGTATACCCCTGATTCTCCGCCCGATTTTGTGATCACTGGATCATCGGATTTTGAGTTCCTTGAAGTTGTCCAGAAGAGCCAAATCTTCAGGTAGATCCAAATCCAACCCGAGAGAATGCAGTTTGACCACTTCCAAACGCGCTCCCGCTTTTTGTGCGCGCTTGCAATGCCGTTGGTACGAACCTTCGCCAAAGTCGTATTCGATCAGTCCCGCAGGAGACATCAGCAAGGCATTTGTCCCTTGTTCGTGGCGGTCGGGAGCAATGACCACTACAGGCGGGTTCGTGGCGCGTTCGATGAGAGTCAGGATATCGTCCCGCGAAAGAAGCGGAAGGTCGGCGGGCAAAATCAACACGCCGCGCGTCGCGTGGAGTTTTGCCACCACCGTGGCGCGCGTCAACGCGGTGTTGAGGTGCGGCTGTCCGTCCTCGCGCACTGTGCGCGCGCCGTGCTTGCGCGCAATGGTCAGTGCGTGCGGGTCGCGGCTTACCACCAGCACCTGTTCCAATTCCTTCAGGTCTGCCAGTGTTTTGAGCGTATGCTCCAGCAACTTTTCGTTCAAGTGTGCGCGCTCGTCTTCGGTTAATGCCCCCGATAATCGAGACTTGCCGCGGCGCAATGGTTTTACGGGGACGATGGCCCAAAGTGTCATGGAAGGTTCCCGATGAAATGCAGCGTTTCCTGCGCCAGTCGGGCGCGGTCGGCATTGGATTTCATCAATGTATCAGTTACGAGCGTTGGGATTCTAATCTGTTTTGCGAGTTCCGAATCCACCGAATCAACTACGATTCCCGTGAGAAAATTTTCATAATGTTCCGCCACTGCCAACGCGGAAGGGTTGATGCCAAGTTCGGCAAACATCTTCGCGGCGGGGCCTTTCACGGTCTGCCCGCCGATGATGGGGGAAATTGCGATGATAGGAGTTAGGGGGTAGGAGTTAGGAAAGAGAACGCGCAGGATTGGGTCAATGCTCACCCACGGATTCGACGGGCAGATGATGATCGCGTCCGCAGACTGGATCGCTTCACGCGCCCCCGCGGTGGGTTCTGCGGAATCGACTCCGTCAAACCGAAAGCCTTTCACGCGCGGCTGACAGCGCCTGTGGACGAAATATTCCTGAAACGGCAGATCGCCCTCATCCGTTTCGACGATGGTTCGCACGGGCTGATCGCTCATCGGCAGGACGGTGTGACGCACTCCCCACGCCTTGCAGAAATCGCGCGTGATCTGCGAAAGGGATTGTCCCTCTTTCAATCGTCGCGTGCGTTCGATATGCGTGGCAATATCCTGGTCGCCGAGACGAAACCAATTTGGTCCGCCTAGTTTTTCGATGTTTGCAATCGCGTTCCACGTTTCATTGACTCGTCCCCAGCCTGTGTCGGGGTTTGCGAGTCCCGCAAGCGTGTAGCAGACGGTGTCCAAGTCGGGGGAGATATAAAGTCCCAAGTGTTCAAAGTCATCGCCTGTGTTGACGATGATGGTTAAATCTTCAGGGGGAAGGATTTGGGCGAGTCCGTGCGCAAGTTTCGCACCACCAACCCCGCCCGCAAGAGCGACGATTTTCATAGTTGCATCGTGACTTCTTTGAGCGATTTCAGTTCTTTGCTTTTTGGTGATTCATCTGGCCAGCCGATAAACACCATCGCCTGCGGCTCCCATGTTTTGGGCAACCCCAACGCCTGGCGCGTCTCCTCTTGCGCGTACAAAGGCCAGCAGATCCAATTCGCACCCAGTCCCTCGGCGTGGGCAGCGAGAAGGAGATAGGTCGCGGCCGCAGCCACGGATTGAATGGACATGATCTCGTCCTGCGGCTTGCACTCGCGGACGGCGGTCGCGTCGCGGCAGAGGAGAAGGAGTACGGGCGCTTCGGCAATGCGGCGGAGGGAGTTGGCGATGCGCTTCTCGATGTCCGATTTGGGCGCGCCTTCGGAGAGCATGTCCGCGCGCATGGCGGAGGTGAGGGCCTGGCCGAGGCGGGTGCGGGGCGTGTGGAGCGGAATGTCATTCCGCTCTCCCTTTGGCGGATTGCCAATCCGCCCCACGAGAACGAAGCGCCAGGGCTGGGTGTTGTGTGCGGACGGCGCGTAGGCCGCGGTGGTGAGAATCCGCTCGATAACGGAGTCCGCTACGGGGTCGGGCTTGAAGCGACGGATGGAGCGACGCGTCCGTAGGAAGGCGTGAAAGTCGTCCGTGCTAGTGGGCATCAACGTGCTCGATCAAAATCTTGAAGATGACGCGCGTCTGTCCCTCGACTTTTCTCCACGGCTTGCCGTCGTATTTGAGCGAGAGGGTGTTGATGTGTTCGTCGCCGCCCTCTTCGGTGATGCCGTCCACGCGGCCACGTATTTGCAAGTAGCGATAGGGCGTGGATGGGTCTTGGATGGCCATCGCCACTCGTGGACGGGTTCGCATGTTGCGATCTTTCACGCGTCCCTTGGCGGTGTTGACGAGAATGTGCGTCTCGTCCGCGCTGAACCAGACGGGTGTGACTTGCGGCGAGCCGTCGGCCATGACGGTGGCGAGGAAGAGATAGGCTTTGGTTTCGTCTTTGAGCAGGTCGTGATATTCAGTGGGGATGGGTTTCATGTTTCAGGTTCCAGGTGTCAGCCGATGTGTTCGTGAAGAAATGCGACAGTTCTTTCCCAGGCAAGTTCGGCGGCTTGCGGGTTGAATTCGGGACGATCATCCTCGAAGAACCAATGCCGCGTGTTGGGATAAACATGGAAGGCAACATCTTTGCCCGCGGCCTTGAGAGTCCTTTCCAGTTTCTTGCGGCCAGAGTCTGTTACGAATTCATCCGTTTCCGCGTAGTGACCGAGAAAGGCGGATTTCGTTTTGGCGAAGTCGCCGCCGCGCGTTGTGTAGAAGAGGACCGTCGCGGCGAAATCCTTTGGTTTTTCTTCCAGGAGCCACAATCCCAACCACGCGCCAAGAGAGAAACCGACCAAGCCGAGCGGCGCGCCTTCTGCTTTGTCTTTCAGGTATTTCAAGGCGGCGAGGATTTGTTTCAATGTTGTACTTCGTTTGATTTTCTTCTTGCGGAGCGTTTCGGCTTCAGGGATGGATGTCGCGATCCCGCCATCGTACAAGTCGGGCGCGAGTACAAGATAGCCCTCCGCGGCGAGACGGTCACACACACTTTTGCAGACATTGTTCAACCCCCACCAGGCGTGAAGGACGAGGATGCCGCCGCGAGGCGCGGACTTGGGTTTGGCAAAATAATCAGACATTCGTTCCTCCTATCGAAACATATCCTGTTCTTTGGGACGAAGCAATTCGCGCAACGAGCCTTCGCGCAGTGGATAGGGGAACCCGCGCACGTGGACGGCGGGTGTGCCTTCGGCGGCTTGTCCCATGACGAGCGAGGCGGCCGCGGCCAGTTCGTCTGCCACGCCGACGACAGTGATTTTCAACTCGTGGCCGAACAAATCCTTCCAGCCGCGTTCGTCCATCAGCGCGGGGACTCCGCTCAGGCCGATGCACATCCCGACCGTGCCGATGCGCCAGGCGCGTCCGTGCGAATCAATGATCATGACGCCGATCCGCTTTCCTGTCTGCGATTCGATTCTCTCCCGCATCGAGCGCGACGACGCGTCTGGGTCGCGAGGAAGGAGAAGAACACACCCATCCCCTGATTCCCCTCCCCAAATGTA
>QZIJ01000022.1 GCA_003598975.1 Anaerolineaceae bacterium
CATTGAACAGCCCAGGGAGAAAAAAGGCCCCCATTATCACCAGGAGATGAATAGCGAAGGCGATGTTGAACGGGAGCTTCCATCCATGAGGTTGCATGTTCATTGTTAGTTGAGCAAAACCTGACACTCTACTCTTTCTCCGGAGATTTGGTAACCATTCCGACTTTGTTGAATCCTGCAGCCTGAATATCCGACATCACCAAAGCAACTTGTCCGTAAGCAACGTTCTTGTCGGCACGCAACAGGATGAGTTGGTCCTTGTTGACGGTATAGATTTTTTTAAGCTCATCGGCCATCAGAGTTCGTGATTGCTTAACGTTGTTGATGGCGATCTCCCCCGCGGCGTTGATGGCGATGAGCGGCTTGTTTTCCAGCGATTGGCCGAACCACGCGTTCACGTCCCATTGCAGGGTGGGGACGAAGTTGAGGCCGTCCACGGTGGGGGTGAACGCCTGAATGCGCTGGTTCCACGTGTCGGTGACATAGACCGTTCCGTCCGCCGCGACAGCCACGCCGACCGGTTCGTCGAACTGACCGGGATCGAGTCCCGCGGAACCGAACTGGGTGATGTACCCGCCCCTCGCGTCGAACACGACGATGCGCTTGTTGCCTGTATCTGCAACGTAAACGCGTCCCTGCGTGTCCACCGCCACGCCGCGCGGCCCCCAAAACGCTTCAGGGACTTCGCCCTGGCCGTATTGCCCCCACATGCCGATGGCCTTTCCGCTGGACGTGAATCGCTGGACGCGATGGTTCCATGTATCGCTGACGTACACCGTCCCATCGGGTGCGACGGCGATGCCCCAGGGTTCGTTGAATGTGCCCATCGGGTTGGGCGCGTTGACGCCGTCTCCGAACGAGCCCCACTGTTCAAGCAGAGTCCCGTCGACTGAGAAGTGCAGGACGCGATGATTGCGCGAGTCGGCCACGTAGAACGTGCCGTCGGGCGCGAAGGCAATGCCGCGCGGGGCATTAAGCGAGACGGTTCCCAGGCTGGCAGAATCAATGATCAAGTCTGCAGAAAGGCTGATGGTGTTTGCCTCGTAGGGATCCACTTCCTGCGCGGTTTGTGCGGGCGCAACACCGTAGTTCCAGATCTGCGCGGCAATGTCCTTGCGGATGTAGAGGCGCATCTGGTCGGCGGGCGTCCAGCCTTTGAGTGTGTAACTCTCTGGGTTGAAATAAGCGTTGTATGGCGCGACGGCCTGCGCGTAACGGGTGTAATCGCGATCGAACCAGATATTCCAGATGCCCGCGCGGATGTTGGGGTCGGCGATGGCATTGGCAATGCGTTCGCAATTCCAGGAGTTGAAATCGAAAAAGGCGCGCGCGCGGCTGGAAAATTTTTGCCATCCGCTTGCCGCGAGAGGGTCAACTTCCAGAGGCGCGGAAGGTTTGCAGGTGAGACCAAAATAATCCTGGTTGGGCCACCACATGCGGATGTAATCGAAGCGGTAATAGTCGGGACCGAGGGCGGCCTCGATCTTGTCGAAGTTTTTCTGGTCCACGACAACGAAGTCGGCATCGCGCAGGGAACGCGTCGGCACATCGAAGGAGCGTTGGTTGGTGTAATCGCGCAGGTACCAGACGAACGGCCACGAGATGCCCGTGTCGGGGGCAGAGGCGTCATAGGCGATGGCGAGTGACATATCTCCCTTGGTGCGGAGCGAAATCTCCCTGGCCTGTGCCATGACTTGTTTGACGCCAGATGCGCCATGCGCGTAGACAAGATATTCGGTGGCCTGGTCATAGGTAATGTAAGAGGCGCGGAAGGAAGCGCGCATTGTCAGCACAGCCAGCAGGGCGAAGAATGTCAGCGTGGACGTGCGGAAGATTTGTTTCAGGCTCCAGCCGTTGAGCAGGTAGAGCAATCCCGCCGCGGAAGCGATGGCGGCAATGGCAGGCAGGAGGAAATTCCCTGTGGCCTGCAGGCTGGCGAGGTCTTTGCCGCGGAAGGGAGGAGTCGGCCCGAGAATGGCAAGCAGGCTCATGGTCAGGCTGGTGGCGAAGACGGCCGTCAGCGCGAGAACGATCCACAGATGGCGGCGTCGCAGTTCGTCCCAGTCAATTGCGTCCACTACATGTCCGAGCGCCCAGCCTGTGATGAGAATCATCGGCAGGGCCATGTGATAGGTGAGCCAGGGCATTTTTTCGCCCGCGTAACTGAAGGCGGCTATGCTGATGACGCTCCACCAGACGAGCAGGCTGAAGGTGTTGACGAAGTTGCCTTCCTCGGATGTGAGCGGCTCGATGGGCGCCGCCTCTTCCGTAATTTCGGCGGGCTCGGCCACCTTGCGAATTTTCCTGCGCAGACCGAGGAAGAGCGCGAAGATCAGTCCCAGCGCGGGGAGGAATTCGTAAACGGGGATTTGAACGAGAATATAGAAATACCACGGCTGACTGCCCCGTTCAACGCCTTGTTGCACGAGCCAGTAACCGAGTGAGCCGAGTGTGCCGGTGAGGAAGCCGGCGCTGTTGGTAAAGATGGTGGTGTACAAAACGGTGAATGGCCCCCAGAATATCATGGCGGCTTTCCACCAGACGTCCCTGTTCCAAAGCAGTCCGATGAGGATGGATGCGCCGAACATGATTACCAGCGCGACGGCGATCACAACAAACGCCGTCGGATTGTTTGCAAGTGCGTTGACTTCTACTTCTGTAGTCGGGATGGCTACGTGATGCCAGCGTTCGGTGACTTTGATCGCAAATGCCGTCAGGTTGGGCAGGACGAGCGTGCCCATTAGAATCAGAAGATCAAAGGAGCGTTCTGCGCGGATGGCCTGCCACGAGTATCCTGTGACGAGGAGGATGGCGGCCGCGAGGACAACGATCAGCGCGACGCCGAACAAAATGGCTGGGACGGACAATCTGCTCTCGGGCGCGGCAAGCGGGGAAAGTCCCTGGTCGGGGTTGGCAGGGGATGCGGTTTCGGTGGCGGTGATGGTTTCGGTCTTGCTGGTGGCGAGGCTGATCGCAAGTCCGCTTCCCGCCAACAGGACGGCGATGGCAACGGCGATGATAAAGCCGCGATACAGGCTCTCGCGTCCAATCCAGGGTTTGCGCGTGACGCGCGCGATGAAATAGATCAGCAGGTATAGCAGGGCTTGCGCGGCGTAGATGAATGCGGTCTCTTTGGATGTGAAGTGTAAAACGAGCGCGGCCGAGAGCATGTAGAGATATTTCTTTTCGCCCGCTTCGAGATAGCGCAACATCACGTACAACATGACGATGCCCGAAAGCCCTGCAAAGGATTCGTTGCGGACGTAACGTCCGTAGTAGAGCATATACGGGGAGACGACCAGCAGGAATCCCGCGATCAACGCGCCGACCTTGCCGAGATAACGACGCCAGTACCAGACCATCCACACGGTGGCGAGGCTGAACAGTACCGATGGGATGCGCGCTGTGAAATCGCTTACGCCGAACAGGTAATATGTCAACGCGATGATATGGAATTGGAACGGTCCGTGCATCATGGGGGTGTGCTGATAGCCCTGTCCCTTGTAGAGCAGGTACGAGAAATACGTGTGCAGGCTTTCATCGTGGCTCATCACGCGCGTCTCAAGGTCGAAGAAACGCGTGACGATTGCCAGAATGATGACAAGCGCGAAAATCATCACTTCGTTTGTGATGGCAGGCAGGGAGGAGTGGACGGGGCGGTCGAGCCAGCGTTTATTTTCCATAGGGGGCGATTATAACGGGGATTTTCCTGCCAGTTGACCGCATCCCGCGGCGATGTCAATGCCGCGTCTCATACGGATCGTGCATGGGACCCCAGCCTGCTCCAGCGTTTCTTTGAATTTTTCCGCCCGCTGACGGTCGGTGGCTTTGCCGCTGTAGCCCGTCGTTGGATTGAGAGGGATGGCGTTGACGTGACAGTTCAATCCCTTGAGTAGGGAGGCTATCCGCCGTGCGGTCTCGGGCGTGTCGTTTACTCCGTGGATCAGTGCCCACTCGAAGGTGATACGCCGTCCCGTCTTGGTGACGTAGTAGCGGCACGCCTCGATCACTTCGGCGATGGGATATTTTTTGTTGACGGGCATCATTTCCCCGCGCGTCTCATCGTCCGCGGCGTGGAGCGAGACGGCGAGATTCACCTGCCGCGTCTCGTCCGCGAAACGCCGAATGGACGGGACCAGCCCCACCGTCGAGATGGTGAAGCGACGCGCGCCGAAGGCGTATCCGTCCGCGTCGTTGAGTCGGTCAATGGCGGCCATCGTGTTGTCGTAATTGTGGAACGGTTCGCCCATGCCCATCAGGACGACGTTCGTGACGCGTTCGTTCTGCTCGTTCAGGAGACGCGCGTAATACATCACCTGCGCCACGATCTCGCCGCTGGAGAGGTGACGCTTGAAACCCATCTGGCCTGTGGCGCAGAAGACGCATCCCATGGCGCACCCCGCCTGCGTGGAGATGCACAGTGTTCGGCGGCGGTCATAACGCATCAGCACTGCCTCGATGACTTTTTCATCGTGGAGTTTGAACAGGGTTTTGATGGTCTGTTTATCGGACGAGGCCAGTTTCAGGTCAGGGGTGAGCGCATCCCAGCGCAGATTGGCGGCCAGTTTTTCGCGCAGAGATTTGGACAGGCTGGTGAACTGTTCGGGCGTGTTCCAGAAATGTTGATACAGTCCCTGCCAGACCTGTTTGGCGCGGTAGGCAGGCTCGTCCCATGTTTGGAACATCTCCACGAGCGCGGGGAGGTCGAGGTCATAAACGAGTTTCATGCGGGCGGGATTTTATCACGTTAAAAAAGACAAGCCCTGCTTGGAGCGAGGCTTGGCGTTGGGTTAGTATTCCACTTCCCGTGTCAGTAATTTTGCAACCTTGATCCAACCCGCCACCATCCCCTCCGATGGCAGGCGGTTGACGAGATTTTTTCTTGTGTTGACTCGGCCATGGCACGTGCTCTGTCTGAAAACTGGTTCGTTTCGCCGCGCTGGATGTAACCGACCCGGAGCCCTGCCGCCTGAGCATATTTTGTATTCCCTGCCGAATTGTGTCAATCCAGAGGTTCAGATGTCTGGAGCGTGAGGGTCCCACGCTTTCTGCACAAACTTCAAACTCAGTGGCGCACCTTGTTGATTTTGTTGCAGATGATATTCAGCGAATCCAGCCAATTCCCGGATTTTCCATAGAGACCTGTCACAGCGTACCCGATTGGGCACTTTGCGATGAAAGCACTTCCTCCTTCTCCGCCCACTGGGTCGGACTGGAAGAATTGCGAAAGATCAATGGTTTCACAATAAGCGCTGATCTGGTCAACATAAATGCCGGAGCGCCCCATGACAGTGACGAGAAATTGGTTCGTCGGGCAAGGCAAGGAGAATTTGTTGCCTCCTGTGCCGCCGCGTGCATCCGCGATCGCGGCCGTCCCAGCGACACCCGAGGGTTCAAGCCGGTTGCATTGCAACCCGGCGCTATCTATGTAAACGCCAGAGGCTCCTATCAGGCCGGTGGCTAGGTAACCCTTTGGACAGGAAGTCTCCCACGCATTGCTTCCCTCGGTGCCTCCGCCGCCGTTGATCTTCATTGTGCTGCTGTAATCAATTTCATAGGTGTAATATGAAGTTGGCGGGATCACCGTGACGCGGGTTGGGGGTGGAGGTGGTTCTGTGGGTAGGTTGGATGGAGAGGATTGGTCGTTGCCAGTATCGATGTTGATGCCGCAGGCGAGTGTCAACGCAAGCGCCATGACGAGGCCAATTAGAAAACGTCTCGGTTTCATATGGTTCATCTCCTCGAATCGAAAATAGACGAATCGACCAGGAAACCGGAGCGAATCGGCGTATTGGGCTCTGATGGTTGCTGTATGAACGATGGAGTACCAGTTTCCCTATTGAATCAAGTATACAACCGGAAATCCGAGATTTCAAGCAGGAATTTCTTTTGGAAGTAGGTGCCTCGTTGACGAACAAATTCAATAGTTTAATTTAAATTTGTTTCCCGCAATTGGGACAGATGGTTTCCCCGCGTAGAATCACAAAGCCGCAACTGCGACAGGATGTCGGCTGGGATTTTCCGAGTGGCGCGCCGCAGGCGAGACAGGTGGCGTCCCCAACAGGTGTCGCCGCGCCGCAATATTCGCACGTGACACGCTTGAATCTCTCGGAAAGTTCATGAGAAGCGCCCACGGCCTCTGCGGCGCGCTCCACTGTTCTCCAGACATTTTCGGGGAGTTGCAAATTTTCCAGGTCCTGCGCGATATCGTCAATGCGACTCAGCAACCCAAGCGGATTTCGCAACGCCGTGAACGCACTCCAGCCGAGGCTGGCGGCGGTCCCCATCCATGCTTGCTGTCCCATTTCGATCATCACGCCATCTGGGGCACTCTCGATGGTGACGGTCAGCGCGGTCTGCCCGCCTGATGGCGCTCCAGGCCGCGTGCCGATTTGCACGAACATTTTATCGCGTGTGCCAAACGTCTGCGTGTGGGTGTTGGTGCGGTTGAATTCTGCCAGCAGGATTTGGGCCACATCTACTGGAGTGATCTTGCCGTGGAAAAATCGTCGCTTCATGTTTTGCATTATAATCTTCTTTGCATCCTCTTTGATAATGATTACGAAAATGACTCGATCAAGTTTCACACGACGAATGCTCGCCGCTGTCCTGACCTCTGGCCTGCTTGCCGCCCTCCTGATCGCCTCTGCACCGACGGTTGTCCGCGCGCAGGGGATCGTGTCGTGCGCCGCGTCAGGTTCCGCGCTGGGCGAGACGTACGTCACAGTAAACAGCGACCAGGCCCAGGTCAATGTGCGAAGCGGTCCCAATTCCTATTTATATGGAAAAATCGGAATCCTTTTGACGTTTGAATCCGCGCCCGCGCTTGGACGTTCTCCCGGCGGCGATTGGATCCAGGTTTCGTGCCCAGCGGCATCTGGCGGATCGGGCTGGGTCTATGCCGCGAATGTGACGTTGACCGCGACGGGCGAACTGCCTGTGGTGGATATCCCTGCCACCGCCACGCCGCTTTTCACCTCCACGGTAGACCCTGTGCTGGCCGCGGAGTTTCCGCCTGTCCAACCCACATCGACGCGTTTGCCCACCTTCACACCTGCCGCGCCGCCATCGCTCCCAGTGTTCACAGATACGCCCGCGCTTTCTCCGAATGGAAATTTACAGGGTGCATTGATCTTTGTGATTGGTGTGCTTGGACTAGCGGTTCTGCTCCTTTCGTTTGTGTTCAAGCGTTGAGTCTCGCATGGTTTTGCGTCCATTACGATTTTCGATTTTAGTCATACTGATGCTGGGAGGGGGAGTGCTTGCGCTTGCCCTGCCCGCCGCGGCGCAGGTGCAGGCTCAACAACCTACTGGTTCCGTCCCGACGGTTACCGGCACACCGAGGGGACCTTACATCACCGTCAACCTAGACGTGGATTTTGTCAATGTGCGCTCAGGACCGAGCGAGTATTTTTATCCCAAGATCGGCATCCTATTGCGCGGGCAGACCGCGCCTGCGTTGGGCCGCTCGCCCGATGGCGCATGGATTCAGGTGTACTATGTGGGGGTGCCAGGTAACACGGGCTGGATCTACGCCCCCAATGTCAGTCTCAATTCGACGGGTTTTCTTCCATTTGTGGAGCCGCCTCCCACGCCCACTCCGCCTGCCACGCCCACCATCAATCCCACCCTGGAGGCGGCCTTTGTTCAGCCTCAAACCCCGACGCGTTTGCCGACGTTCACGCCGCCCGCGCCAGTCGAGAATCTCATTTTTGCAGATAACAGCGAGGCCGCATCGCGCGTCCCGTTGGGATTGATCGTTCTTGTGCTTGGTGTTGTGGGGATTCTTATCGCTGTCATCTCTTTCCTGCGCGGCAGATAAAAAATCAAAAGTCGGGTTTCTCAAAGAAACCCGACTTCTCGTGTATGCCTGTTTCGCCTAGTTATTGCACGAACACGAACCGCCGCACCCATCGCCGCATTCGCTCTTGTGGTTGTGTGCCTGATTCGGATTGTTGATCACGAAGCCATTTCCTTTGACGGGGTCGTTCACAAAGTCAATGGACGCGCCGCGCAGGTAATCAATCGAGACGTTGTCCACCACCAGTTTGATGCCGTTGGTGTCGAAGGTGGTATCCACATCACGGAAGTTGTTATCAAGCGCCATGCCAAAGTTCACGCCACAGCATCCGCCGCTGGAAACGTAGACGCGCAGGGCGTAGCCTTCTAGTTTGCGCTCGGCAAGAATGTTCTGCACAGCCTCGGCCGCGGCGGGGGAAATGTCAATGACCTGGGTTTCGATTTCGTTGAGCATGTTTCTCTCCTTTGAGAGTACAGTTAAATGTTGACGCATATTATCAGAAGAAAATTGGACTGTCAACTCAAAAACGCGCCTTTGGATGCGAGTGCGTCGCACCTTCTTCGACTGACGCTCTCTTCCTTCTGGATTTTTCTGCTCGATGAGGCGATTCCACCCGTGAGGTGCGACGCACCCTCGTAACGCCTCTTTCTTGACCCTCGACCGGTTCCCGACTACAATCCGCTCAGAAACCCGTTTTCTCTGAGAAAACGGGCTTCTACTGAGAAATTATGTTTGAATCACTTACCTCCCGCCTGAACCAGGTCTTTGACCAACTCCGCCGTCGCGGCAAACTCTCCGAAGCGGACGTGGACGCGGCCCTGCGCGAAGTGCGCCTCGCGCTCCTCGAAGCGGACGTGCATTTCAGCGTTGTAAAAACCTTCCTCGCCAAAGTGCACGAACGCGCCGTCGGAGCGGAGGTATCCAAGGCGTTGAACCCCGGTCAGCAGGTGGTCAAGATCGTCAACGAGGAATTGATCGCGTTGCTGGGCGAGCCTGCACCGCTGAATCTGACAGGTCCCAAGCCGCGCGTAATTCTGCTGGCTGGTTTGCAGGGATCTGGCAAGACCAGCACGGCTGGAAAGCTGGCGCGTTTCCTGCGTTCACGCGGCGAACGCGTCATGCTTGTGGCAGGTGACCCGTACCGTCCCGCCGCGGTGACTCAACTCCAGCAACTCGGCGAGCGTGTGGACGTCTCTGTCGAAGCGGACCTGAATCTCAAACCGCCCGAACTCGCGGCGCGTGCCTTGGACAAAGCCCAGAAGGGCGGATTCACCGTCGTGATCGTGGATACCGCGGGTCGGTCGCAGTTGGACGCGGAGTTGATGTCTGAGCTGAAGGCCATCAGCGCAAAAGTCAATCCTGTGGACACGCTGCTGGTCGTGGACGCGATGATCGGACAGGAAGCGCTCAATATCGCGCAGGGCTTCCGCGATAACGTGAACATCACGGGCTTGATCATGACCAAAATGGACGGCGACGCGCGCGGCGGCGCGGCCATCTCGGTGCGCTCGGTGACGGGCGTCCCGATCAAGTTTTTGGGCGTCGGCGAAAAGTTGGACGCGCTCGAAGTCTACGATCCGTCACGCATGTCGTCGCGTATTCTCGGCATGGGCGATGTGATCGGGCTGATCGAAAAGGCCGAGTCCGCATTTGATATGTCGCAGGCGCAGAAATCCGCCGAGCGCATGATGAAGGGACAGTTCACGCTCGAAGATTTTCTCGACCAGATGAAACAGATGAAGAAGATGGGACCTCTTAGCCAGATCATGGATATGTTGCCCGGTCAAATGGGCAAACAGGCCAAGCAGATGGACCCCAAAGACATGGAAGAGAATTTCAAGGTATCGGAAGCCATCATCCATTCGATGACTTTAAAAGAGCGCCGCGATCCCGACCTGCTCAACGCCTCGCGTCGCCGCCGCATCGCGGCTGGCTCAGGGACTGACGTGCAGGACGTGAACCGCCTGATGAAGCAATTCCGCGAGATGCAGAAGATGATGAAAATGATCCAGAAATCGGGTACGAAGGGGTTGGGAAGGTTGTTTGGCTAATCCATCCCTTCATATTATGTTTCTCTGGTAAAATATCGCCCTATCAGTCTCGGCTTGTGAGCGCGTGACTTTCCACGCAACCCCTCTCTCATCTGCTGAACCTGCAATTTTCAACCTGAAACTTTCACCTACAAGGAGTACGTGTTCGATGGTTCGCATTCGTTTACGCCGTATCGGCCTCAAGGGCCAGCCCTCCTACCGCATTGTCGCGGCAGAAAAGGAAAACGCCCGCGATGGCCGCTTCCTCGAAATTCTGGGTCACTATAACCCGCGCACCGACCCCTCCACGCTTGTCGTCAAGGAAGAGCGCGTCTACCACTGGATGCAGAACGGCGCCCAGCCGTCCGATTCGGTGGAACAGATCTTCAAGAGCGCGGGCATCCTCGACCGCTTCGAGCGCTTCAAGAAGGGCGAGGCTGTGGAAACACTCGTCGCTGAAGGCGCTGAAGTCATCGCCAAGCGCGCACCCAAGAAGAGCAAGTAACCTCACCCCCTAGCCCCCTCTCCTGAAGGAGAGGGGGGAAGGCTGAACATGAAAGACCTCATCGAGTACATCGCCAAATCGCTGGTGGATCATCCCGACGAAGTGGAAGTGCATGAATCGGGAAGCGGAAGCCGCATCCGCCTCGAACTGAAAGTCCACGCGGACGATATGGGCCGCGTCATCGGCAAGAGCGGCAGGGTGGCAAACGCCGTCCGCACTCTGTTGCGCGTGGCCGCCGAGCGCGAAGGCAAGCAGGTCACGCTCGACGTGCTGGAACCCTGATGCCCCGCAAAACTTCCCCAGCGCCCGCTGGTTCAGGCTCGCCACGCGGCGAGCCTGTCTATTTG
>QZIJ01000076.1 GCA_003598975.1 Anaerolineaceae bacterium
TTGACCTCAAAACCGCCAAACTTTGGAATCTTTCTCGGTAACATTTCTGCTTGATGCAACGTATCCCCTCAAAGTAACATTTTATCTTGATGCATTACGGTTAGAGAAGGTTTATATAAAACTCGCACGCCGCTCCCGCTCGCGGCGTGCGCCCCATAATTTCGCATCGGGTGTCCCCTCCCCTTGCGCCGATGCGCCGGCAAGTAGGGAAGAAACCCCTTGGCGCGCCCAGCCTCCTCCGCCAGTCCACTAGCGTTCGAGCCGCCCGGAGGCTGGCGCGCACCCTGTTCCCCCCATGTTCCTCGTGAAAGTGGGAAGATTTGCCCATTTCATTCGTACCTCTATTGTAGCGGCTCTCTTCGAGCAGTCAATGAAATGGGCATAGGCATTTGTACTGTATCTCTTGAAACCGGCTCGTCTTTCTGTTACCCTGTCTGTGAGTTGGTAATATACTTGCCAGGGAAACGCACCAGGAACAAAACGCCGGACATTTTCGTAATACGTTTTATAAAACCAAGCGGGAGCATTATATGCAATCGAAAATACGAGTCGCCATATTGGACGACCATCCAATCACCGTGGAAGGGTATCTGTCCAAACTTGGCAAAGACCCCCAGATCGAAGTCGCCGCGACCATGAGCGTCGCAGATTTGCTGGAGCCTGTGCTGCAAAAAGGGGAAGTGGATGTTTTGATATTGGATGTCAGCGTGCCGACCTCGGCGGAGAATCGCAATCCGTATCCCATCCTGCACGTCATTCCGAATCTGCTCGAAGGGCACCCCAACCTGAACATTCTGGTCGTCAGCATGCGCGCCGAACGCGGACTGATCCGCGAGGTGATGGCGGCGGGCGCGAACGGCTACGTCCTCAAAGACGACCAGAACGCCAACGCCAACCTGCCCGCCATCATCAGGTCTGTGGCGGAGGGCGGGGTCTATTTAAGCGAGGAAGCGGGAGACTTGTACGGCAGGCATTTGGAGAATGAAAACGGCAAGCAGCTCAGCCCGCGTCAACTCGAGGCGCTTTCGTTGTGCGCGGCGTTCCCCGGGGATAAAAGCATGGCGCTCGCCCAAAAGATGCACATCACGCATTCGTCGTTTCGCACGCTGCTTTCCGGCGCATACATCAAACTGGGGGCAAGGACCCGGGCGGAAGCCATCGCAAAGGCAAGGCAAATGGGGCTGATCACGCCCGATCAAGATTGAGGCGTCAGGGTGTCGCTCCCGCTTCTTCGAGCAGGCGAAAGACCGGCTGAGTCACATCTTCAAAGACCGCATCCATCACGTCACGCTTTTCGAGCGGCAAAGCAGACGTGATTTTCCGCGCCTGATCGTACCGCTCCAGCAATTGATGGATGCAATAACTAACCGCGCCGCACTCGATCAGAATCTGCTGCGCCTCCTCCAACGCCGACGCTTGTTCGCAGACATACGGACGAAGTTCCCCAAACCGTGAGCGGGACGGATGCTCCACCACCTGCGCAAAAAGGATCGGCAGGGATGCGCGCCCGACGTTCCAGTCGGGCTTGGCAGGGACTGCAAGCGTATCGTCCAGGTCGTCGTGAATTTGGATCATCTCGCCGTAAATGACTCCCAACTCTTTGATCTGAGCCGCCACTTCAAGCGACGCGCCGCCCGCCAGCGCTCCGATTTCAAACGCAGTCGAAAAGAAGGGCGAACTTTTTGCGCGCGCAATTTTCCAATACGTCTCTTCATCTTCGATGACCGTGTTCACATCCCAATACTGCCCCAGCGACGTGGCAAGGAACATCGCATTGACCGCCTTCATCGCCCGCAATTTCAATGACGATGGCATATCGCTTTCAGAAATTGCCACTCCCGCCGCCGCCTGTAAAGCGGATGCCATATTTGCCGTCCCTGCCTCCCCCGCCTTCACATGTACTCCGCGCGGATCGGCATCCAGCATGTCGTCCACGAGAATGATGCCGACGTGACCGCAAGCTGTTGCCAGCACAGCAGGAAGCGCCCGCTCTTCATCCCCACCGACCGACTCGCAGGCGCGAACAGGTAAGAGCCAGTACTTGGGCTTCGCAGACGCGGCGCGTTGAAACACGGATTGGATTTCACCCCAATCCTTCACATTTGGAATCTTTGAAAATTTCTTGGCGAGTTTTGTAAATATTTCCATTTGTCTACCTCCTCGACCCTAAAGGTCTCAAAGATCTTTGGTTTTTGCAAAGAGGCGGGCTGGGATTTCTCCCAGCCCGCTGACTTCCTTACCTAGATGTTTCGGGCGATGACTCGGCGCTCCAGACATACCAAGGATCGAACACAGCAGCCTTACTGAGCTTGTTGGGGCTTAAGTGCATTACGGCAGCCAGACGACTCTTGCGCTTGAGCGATGCCTTCTTGTTGGAAGACAACCGATTGTAAAAACTTTGCATGTGTTTCATTTGAAATTCTCCTTTTTATTTAGTTTTACAGACAACATTTCTAGCCGAGAAAAACGGTTTCCTGCGCTATAATTCGAACCACCTCCTTTCCTTTTCCAACTTCACAAAGAGGAGCTTATGCACTCCACTTCATCTCAACGTTGGCAAGTTAGTGAACTGCCCATCGCCCTCTCTGTTTTTATCGTGTTGGGTTGGTATGCCTACGGTATTTTGCTTGTTGCCCCATATCCGGGTTTCAGTTTCAGCCCTACGAATGGTCGCGTGGATGAAATTCAGGCAGACGTCAACCTTGAACCTACTTTACATATAGGTGATGTTCTCTTGAAAGTAGGGGATGTCACCTTTGATGAATATCAGCAGGATGCACATGTGATATTTTTTGATGGCGCAAAAGCGGGCGATGTTGTGCAGATCACCGTCCAACGCGACGAGCAAGAGATTGTCATCCCATGGAGGTTTGCCGGCTTTGATCGAGATGCGTTCATAAACCGCTTCTTTAATGTCTGGTGGCTGGCTTTTGTTTTCTGGTTTGCTGGCTTTGCAGGGCAGTTGCTGATTCGTCCCAAAAATTTACTCCGCACCCTGTTCATTGCCGCAACCTACCTTACGGCGCTTTGGCTGATCTTTGGTTCGCTATCTTCCCGCCGTCTTTGGGAAAGTTCCATTCTGCTCCATGCAACCACATGGCTGCTATTTCCTGTCTACCTGCATTTGCATTGGGCGTTTCCCCGTCCGCTAAAAAAACTGCCCCAAGCGTTTTGGGTTTTCGTGTACGTGCTTGGTTTCTCTTTGGCGGCGGCAGAAGTCTTTCAACTCCTCCCTAAGAGCTTGTATGCCCTTGGCTTTTTGATGGCGGTGATCGGCAGCATCATCTTGCAAGCTTTCCATTACATCAAGCAGCCACACCAGCGCCGCTCGGTGGGCATACTTGCCATTTCTATTCTTATAGCTTTTGCCCCGTCGATTCTGTTGGGCATATTTATCATAAGCAGCGAGGCTCCCGTCATTGCTCCGCTTGGGCTTCTTTCCATGCCATTCATGCCGCTCATGTATTTCTACGTGGTTTACAGCCATCAATCGGGCGGGCTGGAAATTCGTCTCAACCGTTTTATCGCGCTTTACGCATACCTTATCCTGCTCGGGGTCCTATTGCTGCTGCTGGTGATCCCCATTGCTCGTATGCCCATCTCGCACGAAAATTGGATTTTCGTTGCGATGATGGCTGCCGCTGCGACCGGGATTCTCTCCATCCTGCTCTTCCCGCGCTTTCAGGCGTTGGTAGACCAGCGTTTCCTCGGCATCAAACTTCCCTACCAGCGCCTGCCCGAAACCTATTCCAGCCGCATTGCCGTCAGCGCTTCCCTCTCCAGCCTGCTGGCGCTGCTCGAAGACGAAATCTTTCCCAGCCTGCTGGTCCGTCAATACGCCTTCCTGCAAGCATCCGAAAAACATCTCACTCCCCTGCTCGCCAAAAACACCCCGGACGATGCCTTTGATTTCGACAGCCTCACCCAAAAGGCTGGACGTTACCTCCCAGCCCTTTCTTCCAATGAAGATTGGACCCGCCTCATCCTCCCGCTCAAAGTTGGAGACAAAACCCTCGGCTTTTGGTTACTCGGCAGGCGCGACCCCGACGACCTCTACCCGCAAGTCGAAATCCCCATCCTGCAATCCCTTGCAAACCAGACCGCCGTTGCCCTGAGCAACATCCTCCAATCCGAGCATCTTCGGAATTTTTACCAAACCGACATCGAAAGCATCGAGAATGAGCGCAAACGCATCTCACGCGACCTGCACGACGCCGTGCTAAACCCGCTCGCAACCATGCGCAACAGCCTGGATCAGAGGACGCTTCCGCAATCGTTCCTCTCCACATACGAAGACATCAAAAAGCGCCTGCGCGAAATCATCAACGACCTCCGCCCGCCCATGCTCGACCAGGGACTGGCGTACGCGCTCAATGAATTTGTGGAGGACCTCCGCGAAAAGAACGAGGATGTCAACATTGTCTTGAGCCTTCAAGCCGGCGCGGAAAGACTGCCCGAGAAAATGGAGGAGCATTTCTACCATATCGCGCGCGAAGCCTGCGAAAACGCCCTGCGTCACGCCGATGCCCGTACCCTGACCATTTCCGGCGCCATCTCAAACGACCACGTGGACCTGTCCATCGAGGACGACGGCAAAGGCTTTGATTCAAACGACGACCTCAACACGTTGATCGCCAACCGCCACTTTGGGCTGGCAAACATGAAGGAACGCGCCCACATCATCGGCGCAGAGATGGAGATTCGCTCGCGCAAAAATAACGGCACATCGATTCGCATCACCTGGAAATTGAAATCATAGATTGTTAATGTGCGGCACTTTCTTTGTGCCGTTATATATCGGACGGGACCAAAAAGCCATCGGGTGTCGCTTGATATTTTCAAGTAATGCTTGAATCGGGAAAGATGTAGGAATCAATATGGAGTTTGGCAAACGGCTTCGCTTCTTTCGCCTGCAGTCCATCGACCCCAAAACGCATAAACCCTTGACGCAGCAAAAACTGGGCGAACTGCTGGGCTTGGAAATGGGCGATTATGGCTTTAGCGGGGCGGCCATCAGCGACTGGGAACGCGGCAAAAGCAGAATTGACGCCAGCCACCGGGTGGTGTTATTAAGTCTGGTCAAGATCCTGAACCAACATGGAGGAATAAAGAGACCTGCCGATGCAATCACTTTACTGGAGTCGGGAAATTATCGCGCATTGAATCCACAAGAAGCGGAGAAAATCTTTCCGGGAGAAAACATTGAAGGGGCTGACCCGCCTCCCAACTCGTCGAATGCCCATTTTCCACTTGGAAATTTAAATTTCATTTCCCCCGCTGACTATCAAGCCATGCTGGAAGAATCAAAAAAAGGACCGCCCCCTGCCTGGCCCCGCATGGCTGTTTCAGTTGTCAATAAAATCACAAGCAAAATATCCGCTTCGCGTGTTTTGAAAGCGATTGTGTGGATATGGATTTGGCTATTGGCTCATTTCTTGCTCGCTCCCTCCCTGCAGTGGCAGGCACTAAATACCGAGGGAAATGTTTATTCCATGGTCTTATATGCAGCCGGGACTCTCGCCCTCCCGCCCTTGATCGCCGCGCTGATAAACACAAAAGACAATGCGTTTTGGATGGAGCAGAAGATGCGCACATCTACGGCGCTTCGCTTATACGTTCATCAAGGCGCTTATGTGGGCTTCCATGTTGGGTATTTCCTTGCCTTCGGGGTTACCTCTGTCCAGGTGCTTGCAGGGTTGAGCGCTATTCCGTGGATTGAAATGATAAAAACCATCATCCCCATCATCATAAGCTACACAAGCGCGCAGATTGTTCCCTATAATCTTTGGCTGGCGTATAGACGTCTTGATATAAGAGACGGTGGAATTTTTTTTATCTTCGCCCTTCTGGGACCTTTATGGGCGCTTTTCTTTCTCGAATTCCATGAAGTTTTTTCAAACCCACTTACGAGGGCGGTAGTGATACTGTTGGCTGTAACGATATTGGTAACGCCTCAAACTATAAAATACCGAATAAAAGGCTCCCAAACTTAAAAAACACACGCCGGGTGAAGACCGGCGTGCCTCCCCAGGAAAATTTCCCCATATCGCATCAGCGGTCCCCTCGCTGCAACTGACGCGCCAGACGGGTTAGATCATATCGATGAACACCGGCGCGATGGACGGGTCGAAATGCCTTCCGCTTTGTTTAAGGATATAGTCGAGCGCATCCACGCGCCGCCAGGCTTTGCGGTAGGGTCTGTCCGAGGTAAGGGCGTCGTACACATCGGCGAATGCAAAGATCCGCGCAGATATGGGAATGTTCTCGCCCGCCAGCCCGTCGGGATAGCCGCTTCCGTCCCATTTTTCATGATGAGAGCGTGGAATTGCAAGAGCCGGCGCAAGGTACGGATTCGATCCAAGGATTTCCGTGGCGATGATGGGATGGTGGCGCATGATGTCCCATTCGCTTTCCGTCAGCGGGGCTGGCTTGAAGAGGATTCTGTCTGGAATGGCTATTTTCCCAATATCATGCAGCATGGCGCCGCGGCGAATATGGATCAACTCCGAATCGGCGACGCCGACCCGTTCCGCGAGGCGCAGGGTCATCTCGGTGACACGGTAGGCGTGATCCTCCGTTTCCTGGTCCCGAAATCGCAGGACCTTCAGCCAGTTTTGAAGCGTCATATCCTGACTAAAGGATATGCTCGCAACCGGCTGTTTCCCGTTGGCTGTAACATTCCACATAAACATGATGTTCTGCCCATCCGTAAAGGGGATCAGGCAGGACTCGTACCAGGATTCACCCGCCAATGAGCGGAGTATGTAATCGAAGGAAACGAACCTGTTCCCGTTGTGCAGTTCCCGAATGGCATTTTCGTATTTTCGCGCCACATCCACCGGAACGAAATCCTGAAATCTTGCCGGGGATTCCATTGGAAAGGCGGAAACCGGCTGTAGACCGGCGCCGTTACCGGTCTTGTAGTCTAGTATTTTTCCATGGTGATCCAGCACAAGGAGAATGGCGTCAAAGGCTTGAAACATGGACTCCGGCCTTTTGGGGGCAATCATTAAAGTCAAATTCAAAAAACGCCTCAACGACGTTTTTCAAGGGGGGTTTATGCCGAATGAGCATTTGAACTAGGCTTGATTTCCCAACACAAAATTTATCTGCCTGGCAAAGTCGGAGAGGGATTCCGCCCGGATGGAGACGATCAGGTCGCGCTCTTCATCGCTGAGTTTAAAAGTTTCGCCAAGGTATCCATTCTGCAGGGCGTAGTACGGGTCCTGCAAAAGCATCTGGCAAAACTGGCGGTTGACCACCGCGGCGGCAAACACGCGGCTCAATCCATTCGATGCTTCAATTGGCGCAACTTTCATTTGTAATTGAGGCTGGTAGGAAAGAGAGGAAATCATGTTAACTCCTGTTTTACAGGTTGGGTAAATTGATTTTGCGCGGCAAGCAGCCGGAACACGCCAAAGGCAAGAAATACGTCACCGAGGCTGAATGCCACTTGATAAGCGAACCAGGCTGGGGGCAGGAAACGATCCGAAAGCCATTCGAAGCGCGTCTCCTCCGGGGGCAGGAGGATATCCTTAGTGCCGAATCTTTCTCCGGGAGAAATGTCCCGCAACACTTCCACAGGGACAAGGCGGCTGGCTGTCTGCGGACTGATTGGCATGAAACCACCGTTCGCCGCCATGACTGTGAAGTTGAGCGCCGTTCCAACAAGCAGGATCGTCATCCCGGGCAGTTTACGGTTAAGCCAGGCAAAACCAAGAAGCAAAAGTTGGGAGGAGGCGAGAAAGACCTTTGCCCATTCATCTGGAATTTGATGGCGGGTATCTGGCAGGTAAAAGGCGATGAACTGCGGCAGGAAAGCGACGAGCACCAGCCACGGGTGTTTCAGTTCCGGCGGCTGGTATGGATGACCGCGCCAGCGCGCCCGCCCAATGCCAGCCGCCAAACCGGCTGCCACAGCCAACGTCAAAATCACTATCGGCTGGTCCCGCCGCCATCCTCCAACGCACCTGCGCCCAGGACAAACAGGGCAAGCGTAAGCGCCATAAAGAAGAGTTGAATGTGTTGGCGGTTGATCTTTGACAGGGACAGGACGAAAAGGTTGAGTTTGTTATTCATTGTGAAATTCCTTTCAGGTTTGGGTTGGAACAGATTGATGTTTGTAGAATACTCCCCCCCAGGCTTCAAAAGAGGCTTCAAAAAATAAAAAAAATCAGCCTCGAAAGACTGATTTTTGCAAAGTTGCAGGGACTGTTTATTTAAGCCGTGAGACGCTGGTATAGCGATTCCGTTTCCTTTGACGGCGGCAGGTCGAACAGGTTTTTCATGGCTTCGCAGCAGGATTGGTAAACACGCCGGATGGACGCCCGGTCGCCCAGCCGGCTGTAGGCTTGCATGGATATCCTGTATGCGGCTTCATAGCCGGAGTCATAATCAATGGCGCGTTCACAAAGATGGATGGCGTTTTCGGGCTGCGCTTGTTTTTGATACAAATCAGCCAGATTTGCCAATGCGGCAAGGTATGCCTGCCCCAGCCGTTCGCGGTCGAACGCCGCCCAATCCGTATACACATCGTTGAGGTAAGGACCATGCACCAGGTCCACCGCTTTTTGGTAATACTCGATCTGTTCATCAGACCTTTGCGCCGTCTTTGCCCTGGCGAGAAAAGACTCGAAGGCTTCGACATCATATTCATAATCCAAGTTTCGATTGAAGGCATAGAATACATCGGTAAAAAGAACCACATCCTGCCCCACAGCGCGGCGAAGGCGGTAGATTTCGTTCTTGAAGCGTAATTTCAATTTTGCGGGTTCATATCGTTCCGTCCAGAGCGCTTCGCCGATCTGTTCCTTGGTGAGCGGTTTCGACATTGCAAGGAGGTAGAAAAAAAGTTCGCGAACGGATTGGGTCTGCCAGTCGGAATTGGTAATCAGTCTTCCATCAACGCGCACCTCCGCCTGCCCGAAGGCTTTGACGGAGAGTTTTGGCGCGGGGGCGGAGACCACCCGAGCCTGCCTTCGCAGCTGGCGGCGGATGGTGGGAATCTCGTTTGCCAAACGGTCCGCCTGAGCGAACAAATCACGAATTACCCGCCCGATTTTTGGAGCGCTCCTCAATCCTTTCAGCCATTCATGCGCCTGATATGCGGCAACAATGGCAGCGTGATTGATTTTCCCCCGATCCGTGGCTACGGCATTCAGGATTTGAATAGAGTCGTTTGGTTTATCATCTTGATAACAAGCCGCTGCCCGCCATATTCGCGCCGTAACCGCTTCGATATTCCTGCCGTCTTGAGTAAAATGCGCCTCAGCATTTTCAAATCGCTCGGCTGCTTTGCTAAATTTTTCTTCAAGCAAATAAAAGCGTCCCTGAATTAAATCAAGAAAACCATGCTCGTAGCTTGATCCGCCGGAAACAATGGGGTTTTCAACATCCTTTATAAAATTATGAACCGAACCAACCTCTTTTTTCAGGAACGCCAAATTTGCCTGCGCCAGCGATGAAAAATGGAACAGGAAACGATCATCCATATCCTGAAGAATATCAGCGACATGCCAATAATTTTGTCTTGCCATTTCAAAATCCCCCAATTCGGTGTATAAATCGCCAAGCCCAATGGAAATCAAGGCATCAAGGCGGATATAACGATTGCGGCGGGCGTAAAGCATCGCTTCCTCATACGCTAGTGCAGCTTTTTCATAGTTTCCTTGGATATAATACAAACTGGCGATATTATTCAGGAGACTTGCCTGCCAGAGAAAGTTTCCCTCCTTTTGCCAGATCGTCAATGCCTGCTCATAGGCATTGCGCGCTTCCGCAAAATTCCCAATGGCGCGATACGCCATGCCTGTTTCCATCAACAGGATCGGCACATTGGCTTTATCATAAACTAGGCATATCTCCAATGCGCGTTCCAGGAAGGCGACCGCCTGGTTGGCTTTACCGAGCCGATATAAAGCCAGTCCCTTCAGGCGCAGGGCGTCCGCGAATAGCATCTGGCGCTCGTCGCTGGTTTCGGTGAGCGCAATCACTTCCTCCGCATCGCGCAGCGACGCGGTGTAATCTCCCAGGAAACGGTACGCCGAGCCGCGCCGGATCAACGTTAAAATCAAGCCGGGAATATCCTGCTCCTGACGATGCATTCGTTCAGCCTGCGCCAGCAGGTCCAACCCTTCCTGCAAGTCTCCTTTTGTATAAGCAATCGTCCCGCGGATGGAGAGCAGCCCCGGACGGGTCCGCAACATGGATGGCGGCAATTCATTGATCCAGGATTCCATCGTCAGGTGCGCGCGTTGAAGCATGGACGTGCTTGCCCGTTCGACCATGCCGGCGAGCAGGTTCGCGTCATTCAATCGCCGGCAGATATGATGCGCCTTTTCCCATTCCCCCATGCCTTCATAAGCAGCCTGAAGACGGGAAAGAATTGGTCCAACTTCGTGGGGACGTTCACGCTGGAAATGGTTGCGGATGAAATCCCGAAAGAGGTGGTGATAGCGGAGCCATTTTCCGTCCTCGCCGACCGGCAGGGCAAAAAGGTTGTTGCGCGCAATCGCCTTGATCCGGTTGTGCCAGTCCTGCGGTTCAGGGTAAAGAGGCGCAAGCACCTCCTCGCAAAGCGCGGCGTCGAATTCCTCCAGGAGCGACGTGCGCAAAACGAATTCCCTCAGATCGGGAGGCTGGCGGTCCAACACCTGCTGACCCAGATATT
>QZIJ01000001.1 GCA_003598975.1 Anaerolineaceae bacterium
GGATTTTCGTTCCATCGACGTGGAATACATCGGTCCACCGTCCACTGCCACACCCACCCCGTCGCGGACACCCACGTTCACACCGACCATAACTCGCACACCGACAGCAACCTTTACACCCAGTCTGACGCCGACGTTGACCTTCACGCCGACCATGACGTACACGCCCACGGCGACCTTCACCAATACGCCGTCGCCCACACCCACTCCGTTGCCGCCTCAAATTACAGGCGTGGTAGTTTGTGATCTATGGGGCGATGCTGGTTGGTGCAGGGGGGATGAAACATTGGAACTCACCGCCAGTGATCCACAGGGATTTGATGTGACGATCACTGGTGATTTGAACGGTCAACCGTTTACCTGTGGCGCTTCCTGTGACTTGCCTTTGCCAGAAGGAACTGGTACAGCCAACTACACTGTGACATCCACCAGTGGGCGAGCTGCGAGTGGTTCGTCCACCTGGCAGCGGGATTGGACGCCACCTGATCTTGAAGTCAGCCTTCCGCCTGTTGATGGCAGGAATGGTTGGTATGTTTCGGAAGTGGACTTGTCTGCTACGGCAACAGATGTGATCTCTGGACTTTCATCCCTGCTGGCAAGCGCTGATGGTGGAGCAAGTTGGATCACTCCACCGATGCACTTCACAGATGGGTCACATGCTGTCCTGATATATGCCAGGGATGTGGCTGGAAATGAAGTGACAGCATCCAGGGTAATCCGCATAGACACGGTTCCTCCGGTCGCTCAAATCACATCCCATTCCAATGGAGAGGTTGTGCAGGGTGATGTACGCTTCGCTGGAAGTTTGGTGGATGGCATGTCCGGTCCGGATGGAGGTGAAGTCTCGGTTGACGGAGGAAATACCTGGCAGGCAGTCTCGATGAGCGCAGGAGATGGCTGGTCTTATATCTGGCATTCCGGTGAAGTGCCCAATGGCGAGTACACCATCCAGATGCGTGGCAGGGATCGCGCCGGCAATGTTGGCGATTTGGTTTCGATTGCGTTGACTGTGGACAATGCCCCGCCCGCCGTGTCCATCACAGAACGGTGGTGGATTTGGGAAAACGGAACTCTGAAGGTTTCCCCCAATCACTTTCCGATTGCCAGCATCCAGGTGACCATCCGTGATCCGCGAAAGCGTTGGAAGGAGTTGGTGTTGGACTTTGATCCCGGCAGGAATTCCTATGTAGTGAAATGGGATCGGCGCTTTGGGGATGGAACGTTGGCGCCAGTTGGGGAATACCCAGTTCTGGCAGAAGCTTGTGATGTAAATGGGTTATGCGGACAGGATGCGGGCAGGATCGTGATCCCAGAGGTGGCAACATTGACTGCCACTCTGACTCCATCTCCAACAGCGACCAGCACTTTGATGCCTTCGATAACGCCGGTGGCAACACAAATACCGCCAACAACGACCTTGGTATTGAGCACACCTGTACCAGAGGAGATAACTGAACCTGCTCAGTCCTCCCTGCCACTTTGGCAGATCATTGGCTTGTTGGGATTGTTTATGGTGATCGCGTCTGCCAGTGTAGTTGACCCTCGCCCCAAAGCGCTGGAAAGATTGGGTGAAACGTTCAGGAACATGTCTGAAAGCTCAAAAGACGAATCTATTAATAACAAATAACGAAAAGGAAAAGGAAAAGAAAAATGGAAATACTTCTTGCTATTGTGGTGGCATCCGCCGTGATCTTCTTTGGCGCATTGATCAGTATGGGAAACGAACGCCAAAGACGGGCATTAGACAACTTGCGCGAACAGGTCTTTTTATGGGCTGTAAATGATTTGCAGATCAAGAGAGAGAAATTGGCGCGTGATGTCAAGGTTGAACATCCGTTGGGCTGGTTCAAAAATGTGATTTCAAAAACATGTAACCTTGAAGGAGATTTTCAGTTAGTTGAAGTCTTTGAAAGTCCTGCAGTGATGGTATGCACCTATTCCGAATCAGGAAAAAATATTATCCTGACACCATTATCTCCTGATGCAATACGCAGGCTGGCGTATAAGAATCATAGTCGGATAACCAAATTTGCCGATGGAAATCCATTATTGACCCTTCCGCGCAACGTCGCGGTGAAGGAAGTATCTGTGTTGAATGGCGGTTTTCTTTTTGATCTGGAATTACCACTTGCATGGAAGGGGCTGACTGGACGGGATGTACTACATATGGATCGTTTATGGGTGTATGCGTTGCCCTAGTTACTGCACCTGGGTTAGCTTCCTGCCGACCGCTCGAATAACCTTTACCATATCTTTATAGTCGCTTTACACCCTTTTCAACCACCAATCCTATACTGGTGTCATAAAACAACACACAACCGTGTGAAACATCAAAATAGGAGATTATCCATGAACAAAACTTTAAGTATGACCCTGACCGTTATTGCAGTCATTGCGCTGGCTGCAGTCGTCTTCTTCGCGGGGAGCATGTATGCCCGCGCGAACGCCTTTGGACCGTCCATGATGAGCGGTTACGGTTGGAACAATAACAATGCCTACGGACCTTCCATGATGAATGGTGGCGGACCCAATATGATGGGTGGCAACGGTGGAATGATGAATGGCAGTACTGGAATGGGACCCAACATGATGGGCGGATACGGCTACAATCCCACCAACGTTACTCCTCTCACCATTGACCAGACGAAAGCCGCCGCTGAGAAATATATGGCGAATCTGGATAATTCCGATCTGGAGGTTGCCGAGATCATGATCTTCGATAACAACGGCTATGTGATCGTCAAGGAAATCAGCACGGGGATCGGCGCCTTCGAGTTGCTTGTAGACCCCACTTCGCAGATTGTCTACCCTGAGCATGGTCCAAACATGATGTGGAACCTGAAATACAGCGGACTCAATCACCAATACATGATGGGCGTCAACGGTGGAATGATGGGCATGATGGGCGGCAATAATGGAATGATGAATGGTTGGAACAGCGCCACCCCACTAGATGTCACTGCTGAACTGACAGTCACTCCCGAACAGGCTGTTCAATACGCCCAGCAATATCTTGATACAAATTATGCGGGTGCAACCGCCGCGACTGATCCTGCACAGTTCTATGGTTATTACACTCTTGATTTCGAGAAGGATGGCAAGATCATTGGCATGTTGAGTGTCAATGGCTACAGTGGACAAATCTTCCTGCACACCTGGCATGGGACCTTCATCGAGGAAACCGAGTAAGACTCGGACTCAAACTATAAGATGCGCCGAGATAAGCCATTCGGCGCATCTTAATTTATGCAGGTGAAGTTACAATACTGGCAAACTCCTCAACCAATTATCCAACTATAAGAGTAGCACATGACAAAAATCCTGGTCATCGACGACGAGCCTTCCATCGTCAATCTTGTTACCGCCTATCTCAAGCCCGAAGGCTATGAGATTTACACAGCGACGGATGGTCCGTCGGGTCTTAAGTCTGCCCGTGCTTTCAAGCCCGAACTCATCATCCTGGATATCATGCTTCCTGGCATGGATGGAATTGAACTGCTCTCACGCTTGCGCCGCGAATCAGAAGTGTATGTAATTCTGTTGACCGCGAAAACCGAAGAGACCGACAAGGTTGTTGGTCTTTCCGTTGGCGCAGACGATTATGTGACCAAACCTTTCAGCCCGCGCGAATTGGTGGCACGAGTCAAAGCCGCGATCATGCGCATTCAAACGGGATCAGGTTCAGGGTTCGAAACGAGCGTGCTGTCCTTTCGTCATTTACATATGGATGTTGGCGCACGCATCGTTAAGGTCGATGATCAAGAGATTGAATTGACCGCCATTGAATTCGATTTGTTGAAAACGCTGGCTGAAAACCGCGGCAGGGTACTCACACGCGAGCAGTTGCTGGAGAAAGTATGGGGCGGCGAATACTTTGGCGAAATGCGCGTCGTGGATGTGCATCTCGGACATGTCCGTCAGAAGTTGGGACATGAAGATTTAATCGCGACGGTGCGCGGCGTCGGTTATAGATTTGAAGATGAACCGTTGTAAGTGAGGAATGATGATTGATTATTTCCGACGTCGCTTGGGCGCAAGGCTGTTACTGTCCTATCTTGTAATTATCGTGGTCGGGGTGTTGGTATTGGTGATCGCTAGTCAATTCATCCTGCCAACATCCTTTAACCGCCACATGAATGGAATGATGGATGGCGGCATGGGAATGGGGATGGGTATGAACAATTCGATGGGACAACTGTATGTGGATTTCCGCGCCAGTTTCAACGAAGCCCTGACGTATGCAACGCTGGCAGCCATGCTCGCCGCATCCATTCTCAGCTTATTCTTCAGTCGCAGTGTGATCGCTCCCGTCCATGCCATGTCGCTTGCCACACAACGAATTGCCGACGGGCAATATGACGAGCGCGTGCAAGTCAATGGCAATGACGAACTCGCACAACTTGCAGTATATTTCAATCAGATGGCTGAAAAGCTAAATGAGGTTGAAACCATGCGTCGCCAACTGATCGGTGATGTCAGCCACGAATTGCGCACGCCGCTCACCGCCATCAAAGGTTCGATGGAAGGATTGATGGACGGTGTCCTGCCCGCGACAGACGAGACCTATCAACAGGTCCATGCAGAAGCAGAGCGGCTTAATCACCTCGTAAACGATCTGCAGGAACTCAGCCGCGTTGAAGCCCGCGCCTATCAACTGGATATTCGCCCATTGGATGCTTCCACGCTGGTACGAACGGTGACCAAGCGCCTTTTCCCTCACGCGGAATCAAAACGCATCACACTCGACTTTGAACTGTCTCCTGACCTTCCACATGTTCTGGCTGATGAAGATCGCGCCGTGCAAGTGTTGACCAACCTAACAGGCAATGCTTTGCAATACACGCCAGACGGTGGTAGAGTCACCATTTCCGCAAAGAGGATCAGTAATGCGATCCAATTTTCCGTTCGTGACACGGGGATTGGAATACCGCCCGAACATCTTTCGCACATCTTCGACCGCTTCTATCGCGTGGACAAATCCCGTTCACGTCAGACAGGTGGTGGAAGCGGCATCGGCTTGACGATCGCGCGCGCCCTCATCGAAGCGCACGGCGGACGTATCTGGGTAGAGTCGGCAGGTGAAGAGCTGGGAAGCGTATTCAACTTCACAATACCCATCGCAAAATCAAAATAGCGGCAGGATTGTGCAATCTCGCCGCTATTTTGACTCTTGTGGATTTTATGGAATCCAATTAGACAATACGTTCACGATCATATCTGGATTTTCAGGGTCATTCGTCTTAAGATGAACCGCAAAGTTATGCGGACCGTCCATGCCTGCGTGCATCATAAACACGCTAGACTCGATGATCGTGCTTTCGCCAGGTTTAAGTACCATCGAACCGATGGTCAGTTGAGGAGGTCAGCACCCCTCCACGACTTCAACATATGGGTCTTCCTTGAAACGCAGTGTGCCATCACCCGTATTGGTGACTTTGATGGCGAAAGTCTTCTCGACGTTGAACTTCACATCGCCGTAATCGATCAGTTGCTGATCCACCGCAATGGATGGCGTCCCTCCTCCATTGCCACCGCCTTGGTTGGCAAAGAAAAACGCCGCCGCTGCCAGAAGAATCCCACCGAGTGCGACAAACAACCAGGGGAAATTCTTCTTTCTCTGCTTTTGATACTTCTTATTTTTTTTGCTCATTGAGCCTCCTTACTTTTGATATTCAAACTGGAACGAATAGATGTACGCAATCAGGTCCCAGATTTGTTCTTCAGTAAAAATTACGCCCCACATGGGCATGCCTGTTCCCATGCCACCGCGCAAGATTTTCCCTTGCAATAATGCTGGGCTCGCGCCAAGTATTCGACTTGGATCGGTGAAATCAACAGGGGTTTGCATGACCATATCCGTTGCGCCTTCCATTGTTTGCATGGAGGCTTCGCCCGCTTCGGCAAGGTCGTCGGCAAAGACGCCGTCGCCCGCGCCGTTTTCGCCGTGACACGCCGCACAGTTTTGGGCGTAGAGTTCTTTTCCGTTGGCAAGCGATTCAGGTGTGGTATTGGATTGCCAAAGATAGGCAACTGCATCCCACTTTTGGGATTCGGTTAAGGATGTGTCCGATAAGTCGGTGAAGACCTGGTAGGGGGAGTGAGAAAGATAGTAATCGAGTGATTGGTCGATTGGTAAATTAGCTCCAAGTAATTGACCATTCATTGCTGATGGCTTTTCATTTGGAATAACAGGCGAGTCGTGCGGAGCGTCAATGTCCAGGTCGAGAGAAACGTAGAGGGGAACAGAAGCAGGCTCGGATGAGCCCCCTGCGGTGATGATATCCGAACCGCCTGTTACTTCTATCGTGCCGCGCATGCGCCAGTGATTGAGTCCACACCAACGGGTGCAGAAGAAGGTATAGATCCCAGGCTTGTCGAAGGTCAACGTGATCTCGGTGACTTTGCCGGGGAGGATGTCCACACTTTGCATGTCCATCTGACCGACTGCAAAGCCATGCACAACATCATCGGAGGTGAGTTTCAAATGAAGGGGCTTGCCCGTTTCTGCTTGAATCACATCGGGGTTCCAGCCGCCATCCTCCGCCATGCGGGCGTGGATCAAAGGCGTGCGCGCCCAAAGAAACAATGGAGCACCAACGGCAAGGAGTATCCCTGTGATAATCAGGATGCGTGAGATGAGTTCGGGACGTTTCATAGCAATAACCATAGCATGATGGATGTGGCGACGAAGCAGTAGACGATGACAGGGATTGTGGACGTCCCCGCTTCATTCACCTTTTGGGCTGTTCGCGCCGACCAGACCAATCCTACGACCAGAGCGAGTGTCTGCGCGGGCGCAAGGATCGTGGTGAGCATGGGCTGCCATGCGGCATTTGCGGTGCCAAACAAATTCCAGCCAAGCGCCAGCGGATCGGACAATGCGGCGAGAATGTAAGAAGCATTTGTTAGAACGAAGGATAGACTGAAAGCAACCCAGAACATGAGTCCCAGTGGGATGAGAGCAGTGGAAAGAGACATGAAGCGTTGTTTGAGAGATTGCCTGCCTTTGGTTGTCATAATCCCCAAAGTGAAAAGCCCAGGCAGGACGATAAAGATGATCGCAAGAAAAATTACTGCATACATGAACCATGCGCCTGTACCGACGTTGTATGCCGCGTCTTTGAGTGTGCCCCACGGACCAAGCAACACGCCCGCGTAGATCATGGCGGCGCCAAACATAATGAAGGCTTTGAAGGCTTCGTCGAGTCGCGCTGTCGGTTTGGCAAGGTCAGCAGAGAAAGGGCGTAGGTTGACCGCGATATTGTCGTGCGGGCAGGTGCGGATACATTCCATACAAAGTCCGCAATAGGTGTTCTTGGTCATGCCGCCGGGGAAGACATCCCACGGACAGCCGTAGCCCGCGTCCGAGCCGTTGTAGCAGGGCTTGCCCACACACTTCACGCAAACTTGTTTATCTTTGATGCGTAGTTCGATGGGCGCGGTTTGTGAATACAAGCCGATGAATCCACCCACGGGACAGAGATAACGGCAGAAGGCGCGGCGCTCGAAGATGGCGCTCAGTCCGATTGCGACAAAGAGCATGGCAGCCAGGACAATGCCAGTGATGTTTGGGGTAGTGAGCAGGGCACTGCTAAAGAGAGCCAGAAGGAGAAACGAAATGTTCTGCATCCAGATATTGCGGAACATTTTTGGCACACGGAGATTCAACCATTTCGGTCGTTTATCTGGCGGGGCAAGGATCGCGCCGCGTTGCAGCCATTCCCCTGGAAGCGGGATCGGACAGACCGCGCACCAGCCGCGTCCGAAGAAGGGGACCGCGACGAGAATGAGGATCGCCCACCACGCGATCCAAACAAAGACAATGCTGAAGTTGTGACTGCCGACAGGCGTTCCGATGAGTCCCGCAAGGATGGCAAAGATGTAACCGACCAGCATGACGATAAAGACTGCCAATTGCGGGTAACGGCTTTTGAGAGTGTTCTTTATAAAAGGGATACGGGTAAGTTCGATGCGGTTCATGTTAGGAAGCAATATTTCTTTCATCTTTCTTCTTACTTTGATTCAGGAAAGACGAAAGAGGAAAGAAGCCAATGACTGCAAGAGACGCCAACCCTATTGAGCGATAAAGCCAATCGTTTGTGCCAACGGTTATTTTCCCGATCATGAAGGGATGCATGGCTCCGCAAGTGACGTTACAGCGGAAACGGAAGGAACCGGGTTTGTCGGCAACGAAGGTTAACCTGGCGCTTTGTCCGGGGTCAGCTTCGACGGAAATGTCGTAACCATCCACATATAGCCCATGAACAACATCTGTGCTGACCAGTTTGATGGTCACGGTGTCGCCAGCGTTGACCTTCAGTTCGGAGGGGGAATAGGCATATTGGCGCGCGTCCACCTCAAAGGTCCGCTCCTGAGGCGCAACGGCTGGAACTGGCAGAGGCGCGAACGCGACCACCAGTCCAGCCATCACGAGAAGGAGAAGAGAGAAATGAAGGCGCATGAGATTAGGGGATGTTGGAGGGTCCGTACTTGGAATACGTTGCGTCGATGTAAACCCTGGCATCCTGCGGACTTTTGCCGTCCCGCAACATGCGCATCACATCCTGGGTGATGTCCACGCAGATGGAACAGCCGAGGGCATGGTTGTCGAAGGTGATGTTGTTTTTGTCATCGATGTTCGAGACGTAGCAATCGTAATTGGAAGTGTGACCGATGTCGCCGCATCCGCAATAGCAGGGAATGTCCTGCATGATGTCTGGGTTGGCGGTATTGAACTGGTAGGCTTCCTGCACTGCCACAGGCGCGGACTGAACTTCCATTGGCATTTGGTCGAGCGGCATCATGGCAAGATGCGCGTCATCAGGGTTGGAAGTGGAGCAGGCAGAAACCGCAGTAGCGGTCAGCGCCAAAATAACGAGAAGGAAAAGGAACTTTCGGGTCTTTGAAAACATATTGGGTCCTCCGTGTTCGGATGACCCAATAGTAGTCTGACCATTAAGTTATCTCCAGCGCAGTACGGCGGGTGGGGATATACGCCAAATGGCTTATGATGAATGTCATCTGACGAAAGGTCATTTACGATGCTATCACTTGCGCTTGATAATTGTGACGTCCATCGTTCCCTGCTCCAATTACCGCCTGGATCAGCATCTCGGCAGAGACCATATTCTCATCGAAGTAAACTTCCGCCATGCGCATGTTCAACATCACATCAGCGTCATGGACGCCATCCAGTAACAGAAGTCCATTACGTACCCTTGTGGCACAGTTGGGACAGCCCATCCCTGAAACGGACAGCAGGATTCGGTTGGCAGACTGGATGACATGATCCAGCGCGGACTTTTGGATCGGTTCAACGTGACAATTGTCGCTCATAATGGTTTCCTTTTAATTGTGTTGTTTTACGGGATAGTGCTGGACTTTCCTTGCCTTCTCTCCCAATTCGGGCTTGGCAAAGGTTTTTGGGGAACGTTCAAACTGAGCCTGGCATTGCGGACAGCACAGAAAATAGTTCACACCTTCGAACTCGATGGTGATATGGGCTTTGCCGCGATTGACGCGTTTTCCACAGACGGGATCTTTGAATGACATATCGAAACTCCTTGGTTGTGATCTGACGGTTGGATTGTAGAGTCGCTACTGGAATTATTGAAGCGCAGAATGGCTTGATGTAGGAATAAGCAATTCTGCGTATCGCCCTTCTAAAAAAAACAGGCTCCGATTTTTGGAGCCTGTTCCTACTCAACCTTTGATCCTGTAGTTTCGCATCATGCCCGCATCCTCATGTTCGAGATTGTGGCAGTGATAAAGATATATCCCTGTGTAATTCTCGAAGCGCACAAGCACCCGAACGGTTTCGCCTGGCATCACCAGCACGGTATCCTTCCAACCCTCGTCCACAAAGCCGCCGCTCAATTCTTGATACGCGGATTCAAATCCGCGCGCGATCTGCCTCTCAAGCACTTGGAATTGCACGCCGTGGATGTGCATGGGATGCGGCATTTCCATATTCATCATGCCCATTCCCATGCCACCCCCGCTGCCTTCGAGATTGACAAACTCCCAAACTTCCAGGTCGTTCAGCCGCACGATCTCATCCTGCGCCACTGCGTCCATCTCGAACAGGCGGTTGTTGATGGTGTGAACCATGCCCTGCATTGCCAGCCTGAACGAGCGCGGATTGTTTCCATTGACTGCATCGTTCACAGCATGTCGTTCAATCGTGGAGAGTTGCGAGGGCAACGGGTTCACGTCCGCTCCTTTCTCGCCGATCATCAAACGCAGGATGTCGAACGGCGTACCATTTGGCAATCCAGAACTGCCCATCATCCCGCCGCCCATCATGCCGCCTCCACCGCTGAAATCGGTATATGGCAGGCTGACCAATTTCATTTCACTGCCTGCATTTCTTCCGCTGAAATCCGCCCACAACTCCACGCGTTCGCCAGGTCCCATCGTGATGTAGTCGCGGGTCACGGGTGTTTCCAGTAAGCCGCCGTCGGTGGCGATCACGGTCAGGGGTGTGCCATCCTGCCAGGCGAATTTATAGATGCGCGAGTTTGAGCCGTTCAGCAGGCGCAAGCGGTATGCGCTGGCTTTGACATCCAGTGTTGCATTGGGTGA
>QZIJ01000127.1 GCA_003598975.1 Anaerolineaceae bacterium
CCCCCGCAGAGGTCTCTCCATCATGACCTCTGTGAGCACCACCATCAAATTCGACGGCGCCGCGATCGACGATGCGCTGGCGGAACTGCGGCTACTTCTTCCCAAAATCGCGCAGCGTTCGCCGCAGGTCGTCGACCGATTTGTCGGCCTGATCGAGTCCGGCGCGGAATTGTTCATGATCGAGCTTGATCGTCGCGTGACAGCCGACGCAAGCGAGCTCGTCATACGTGCGCAGCCAACCGATGGTTTTCGCATTCTGATGTCCGCACTTCGGGCAGGCAATCTCGATCTCGCGACCGTCGAACAGGCCTTTGGTCATGGCGCTTCCTCCGCTCAAAGCCGGAAGGATAGCGCATCGGAAGGGGTCGCGTCATGACCTCAGCGCAGCGCCGCGAGCCTCTGCTGCGATCGCGCGATGATATCTGCGACGGCGTTGCTCAAGGGCGCGGCGTTGCCGGCGACCTTCTCGATGCGGATGCCGTTCGCGTCGAGTGTGCGCATCAGCACGCAGACGATATTCTCCAACGCGGCCACGCGGGCCGCCAACGATTGATCTGTCATCGTCTTTCTCCAGGGGCTCTGACAGGTCACGCGAGGGTCGGGCCCAATCCCGACTCTCGCACCTATCAATGCGAGGGCGAAGCACATAGCAGATTGAGAGTTGCTGTGCGGACGTTCGGTCGCAAGCGCGTATTTGTCCCCGACGAAATTTCACGTCAGCACCCCGCAATCTTGAAGACGCTGCCAATCGTCGGCCCCTTCGGCATATCCGCAGCGCACTCCGGCGCGAACAGGATCGCGGCGCCGAGCGCGGCGAAGATCACGAACCCGATCAACACCCAGATCACCAGGTCGTGCATCCGCTTCACCGTTTCGACTCCTGCGACTCAGGAGATGCGCACCCCGGCCGGCGGTAAGCAGGACAACTGCCCTCTGTCCTATCCGCCGGCCGGGTCTTTCCTCCGCAGGATGATGGACGGGGAGTCGTTCTGCGGAAGTCGTGAACATCGTTGTGCTGTTGTCCTGTCGGGTTGGGGGAGTGTTGCGTCATGTTGGACAGAGTACCGTTCGGCGTCGCGAGTGCGACTGAAATCGCCCGACGCGATTGTCAGCGTCCCGACAGAATTGTCGGACGTCCGAAATTCGGTGACGTTGCCAGAGTCTTATGGCCGCCGCCGAACACGGCCGCACAGCTCGCCGCCATCGCGAAGTCGAGCGTTCGCACAGCCGAACGATGGCTCTCAGGCGAGATCGCGCCGCCTTACGAGATCATCGAAGCCACGATGCACGAGACGTTCAAGCGCGAATGATTTTTGCCGGTCAGGTTCACGCTCCGCAGCGATCTGGCACGCTGCTTACCAGCCCCACCATGAGGGCCCCGGCACCAGTTCTCGCGGCGGCGTGCAAGGCAGACACGCTGAATGCCCTCAAGGATGCAGTCAAACGCCGCCGCCCATCGCCGGAGTAGCGCCCGGCCCGCGAGATTCAAATTCACCCCGCCGATCCCCGCTCCCGTCATGCCTCTTGCTGCGGGGCAAGAAGGCGGGAGCCGGCGGGGTGAACCTCTCTTGGCATATGGAGTGGTGAGCGATGACGCAGGAACGACGTCACTACAGCAAGCGGCGATTCTGGACGGCCGATGAAGATTTGATTGTGCTCGATCGCACACTGACGCCGGCGGAAGTCGCAGCACGCCTCGGCCGCCCGATCAGCCAAATCTACAGTCGCCGCGACTATCTCAAGAACGTCAAGGTCGACATGGCTTGCGCGGCGGGTCTTCCGGTCCAGCGCACCATTGCGCCGGAGGAAGTGCTTGCCGAGCGCGAGCGACGACGACAGCTTGCGCATCGCGACCAGACGGCCAGCTTCTGTGGCGACCCGCTTCCCGGCTACTCCGCGCTCGACAAATATCACCAGGACACGGTGAGCGCATGACACCGGCCGACTTCATTCCGCTGGAGACGAATGCGCGCCGCCGGCACCGTCGGCGCCGCTCTTCTGGCGAGATGCGCATCTATTTCATCTCAGCAGGTGGGCGGATCAAGATCGGATCGTCCGTCAATCCGGAAGTCAGAGTGGCGGACATACAGAGTATTCTGCCCGATCCATTGACCGTGATTGCTATCGTTCCGGGAACGCGGGCCTTCGAGCGGGCGATTCATCGGCGATTGAAGCACAAGAGGACGCGAGGCGAGTGGTTTATTGATTGTGACGAAGTGCGACGGTCGATATCGAGCATCGTCGAAATGGGGCCGTCAGCAATCGGTTTGGGGGCCATGCCAGAATCTCAGCCGCGCGAGATCGGAGCACCAAAGGCGTGTTCTCAAGACGGCGCGGTCGTCAGCCTGGCGCGGTTGCTTCACCCAATGTCGCGTCGCGCGATCGATCGTTTGGCAGCGGAAGCTGGCGTCTCCCCTCGGATCGCCTTGAGAGCGGCCAGTGCGATTGCGGTGAGTGCGGACAATTATTTCCGGCTCTGCTGCGCGATGGGATTCGATCCGGTCACGCGAATGCGAGATGAGCCGCGGCCGGTTGGTCGGTTCGACGCAGATATGCTGTCACTCGGTATGAGACTGGCGCGCCGTTTATACGGCCACACGATGAGGCAAGCCGCATCGTCGATGCATTCTTCGGCGTCTGGTGTTTGCAGGCTCGAAAGTGGCCTCCAGGTATCTATCTCCACCATCATCAACGCCTGCTTCTATATCGGAGTTCACCCTTTCGATTATTTGGTGATGGCACCGGTTTCCCGTGAAACCGGCCACTGAAACGTAGTTCTAGATCAGTCCCTTCCGTAGCGTCCTGTTGCGTTCGTATCCAGCCGCTCCCGAATCCACGGGGCGGCTTTCTGAGCATGGGAGTGAGGGCGCTTGCGAGCTTGCGAGAACTGCGGGACGCAATTCGAGGCGCAAAGCAAGCGCCGCTCTTGCTCGCGCGCCTGTGCGGTTGCACTCGCGTGGAAAGACCCTGAGGCCGCAGAACGGCGGCGGGCGTCAATCGAGAAGGCGCGCCGATCTCCCGAATCTGTGGCCAGGACGCTGGCTATCAACGAGCGCCGATGGGCTAGGCCAGGCGAAAGGGAAAAACTGTCAGACCGCAATCGGGAGGCTTGGGCAAACCCACGCACTCGGAAGAAGCTGTGCAGGGCAATTCAAAAGGCACAGCGCGCGCCCGAGCAACGGGCGCACTACTCGCGGATGCGCACCGAGCAATGGGCGCATGATCGCATCTATCGCGAGCGAACTGTGGCCGGCATCCGCCGGTCAAAAGGCTCGCCGGAAGCGCGAGCGCGATTCAGCAAATTGCTGACGGAGCGCTGGAACGATTCGGTGATGCGCGCGAAATACACCGCCGCGAACGCAGCCAGGAACAACCCCGAGCACCGCGAGCGCAATCGAGTCCGGATGCTTGCGCGGTGGCGCGACAACGATGATTTCCGCGCTCTGGTCGCCGCATCAATGCAACTCTATTGGAGTAACCCGGTGGCGCGGGAGAGGAACTCGTTGCGGATGAGGGCGCTGTGGGCCGATCCGATTTGGCGGATGAAGCAATTGGTATCTATGGGCGCAGCCGGCGGTGCCTCACCTGCTGCTGCTGCTGCTGCTGCTGCTGCTGCTCTGAACTCCGCAACCGACCTCATGCAGTTGGTCGATAGTGTTATCCCACGCGGGCTGCCAGAGTTTGCGCGTGCCGACATTTGCCAGGACGTGATGGTGGCGCTGCTGGATGGCTCATTGAAGCTGGCCGATCTTCGCGAAGGATCAAAGCAGTATCTCGCGGCATATCGGAAGATGTTCCCCGACAAATTCGGGCCTGTGTCTCTCGACGAAGCAATCCCCGGAACAGATGGACTTAGGCGTGTGGACCTCATCGCAAGTGATGCCGCTCATTTCTGAGATCGAGCGGTGCGCGCGCAGCGGCGCGCATGAACGCGCAATCGAATTGGCGCAAATCGGATGCGTGCAGTTCGGTCAACTGTTTCTGCTGCAATCGCGCTTCGCGTTCCGGTCGCGTTGGGCGTTTCGTGATGTTGAGAAGGTGGTGAGCGAATTGCCGATGCCGTGGCCGGACGATGAAGAGGGCGACGAAGAATGATCCTCACCCACCCCAACATCAATCCTCCCAAAGCTCCAAAAGCATTCGAACGAATGTGTGAAAGAGGTTTGGAGATTGATGCGTTCCTGAAAATGGAAGGGATGAGAGTCAGACGGCATGGACATTCTGTTGCTGTGTCTTTCGAGAGTGAGATTGCAGCGGAAAAATTCGAGGCGGTGATCAGGAAGGCACTTCGCGCATGACCTTGATCGAACGGCTCTGCCGCAGTTTGGCGTTTCACCTGATCGAATCTGAACTCACGCTTTCGCATGCCGAAGGCGAGATCGAGGATTGGCGTCAAAAGTGCGACGACGCGCGCAAGCTGATCGCCGAAGCCGGCTTCGACATCGACGAACTCTATCCGATCCTTGATCGGCCAACCTCGAACGATCCGTCATGACCACCCTCGCCCAATACGAGCGCGCACGCGCGGCATTGGCGGAGGCAACCCGTATCGAGCAGGTATTGCCGATCCTCGACGAAGTCGAGCACGTCAAGCTGTACGCCCGGCAGATCGCAGACCGGGAGCTGCTGGCGGAGGCAAGCGTATTCCAGGCACGAGCGGAGCGGCGGCTCGGCATCGTCATCGCGGCCGCGAAAGAGGCCGGTCACTTCCGGCAGGGCAAGCGCGGAAAAAGTACCGCAGAGGAACTTTCTCGGGCGACCCTCGAAGAGGTTGGCGTCGACAAGAAGCTATCCTCCAGGGCGCAGAAGGCGGCCTCGATATCGGAGCGCGCCTTTGAAGCGATGATGACGGCGCGTCGCGAGCAGGTGCTCGCTGGGAAGGCTATCCCGGCAACGATCTCGGAGGTCAACGGTTCGCGAGCCATCATGGGTTCGCGCCAGGAACCCGACGACTCCCTCGACTATTTCCCGACCCCACCTTGGGCGACGCGCGCTCTGATCGAGCAGGTGTTCGGACGGCATTTGGCGTGGCCTGTTTCAAGCTGGCGCATTCGATCGGCATGGGAGCCGGCATGTGGGGAAGGCCACATCGCGGAAGTGCTGCGGGAATATTTCCGACACGTGTTCGCGACTGACGTTCACGATTATGGCTACGGCGGCCAGGTGTTCGATTTTCTGGCGCACGAAGGAGCGTATGGGGCGGATTGGATCATCACCAATCCGCCGTTCGGTGAGAAGACGGAGCCGTTCGTCCTGCGTGCGATTGATCAGGCCCGCATCGGCGTCGCAATGTTCGTCCGCTTGCAGTGGCTCGAAAGCGTCGGTCGCTACGAGGCGATCTTCAACAAGCATCCGCCGACGATCATCGCGTTCTTCGCGGAGCGTGTCCCGCTCTGCAAAGGCCGATGGGAGCCTGAAGGCTCAACCGCGACGGCGTACATATGGCTAGTGTGGATCAAGGACCGTGCGCCGATGGCGCCGTTCTGGGTTCCACCAGGACAGCGCGAAGCATTGACGCGCCCCGATGACGTCGAACGCTTCACCGCGCATCCCGTCATCAAAAGAACAATCCCCCTCGACTCCACCGGCTCTCCAATCTCTCACGATGAAGAAACTGGGGAAGTGAGGGAGGAAGAGGACACAGGGGATATTCCTGCATTTCTGAGACGCAACAAGGTGACGGCATGAAGCAGTCCAAATACGCCTCTCTGATCGAGAGCTTTGCCAACATCGCCGTCGGGCTCGGCATCGCGTTGCTGGTCAACGTCGTCATGCTCAACTGGTACGGCTTTCAAATCAGCACAGGACAGAACGTCGCCATGGGAGCGGTAATGACCGCGATGTCGCTGGCGCGTTCCTTCGTGCTGCGGCGCGTGTTCGAGGCGCTGCATATTCGACGTCCTCTATCGCCGTTCATGCAGGCAGTCGTAGCGGAGCGCTACCGGCAGGTCGAGCAGGAGTGCTGGTCGCATCAGCATGACGACGCGCACGCGCCCGGCGATTTGGCGAAGGCCGGGGCGTCATATGCGCTCTATGCCGACATGCACCTTTCGGATCGTGCCGGGGTGAGAAAGGCGGCGCTGATCAAGCCGAGAGAATGGCCCTGGGATCGGGATTGGTGGCGGCCGTCCGGTTTCCGTCGTGATCTGGTCAAGGCCGGCGCTCTGATCATCGCCGAAGGTGAGAAATTCGACCGGCAACGCAAGCGACCAGATGCGCCGACGGTGCAGCCTGCAGTGCGTCCGCGCAGCCCTATCATCACCGATGCGCAAACGATCAATCGCGCGCATCCAGCATCACTCGTCACCTCCAAGCCCGCCAGCGAACAGGGGGGATCGTCGGCATGAGTGCGCAACTGGTAGGCGCATTGAAGGCCGCAAGCGTTCGCATGTCGGAGCAGCGTCGCGAACTACGGCGCGCGCAAGTCCTTCTGCGCATCTGGCCGGAAGGATTGGTGTTTGCCTGCAACATTCCAGCACGAAACATCTACGACTTGGAAGCCGATGGGCGTCATGTGGTCGGCTGGGATGAACTTCTGACACTCACGCCAGCACGCGCGATTGAGATCGTCGATGACGTCTGCCGCAAGGCTGCGGTGCGTCTCGCCAGCGAACAGGGGGGATCGAGCGCGTGAGCGATCACTCTGCAATCGAATGGACCGACGCCACATGGAATCCCACGGTCGGGTGCTCGATCGTCTCGCCCGGTTGCACGAACTGTTATGCGATGAAGGTCGCGGACGGATTGCAGCGCCGGTTCAACTCGAAGAAATACGCCGGTCTGACCAAGACCGTGAACGGCAACGCCGTATGGACTGGCGAAGTTAGGCTCGATGAATCCGCGCTGTTGCAGCCTCTCAAGTGGCGCAAGCCGAAGCGCATCTTCGTCAACTCGATGTCGGACCTGTTCCATGAATCGCTGAGTGACGCTGCGATCGACAAGGTGTTCGGCGTCATGGCGCTGTGCCCGCAGCATACGTTCCAGGTGCTGACGAAACGAGCGGAGCGGATGCGGCATTATCTGACAAGCTGCAACCGCGATGGCATCGAATATGAGATGGACCGCATCGCACCGGCTCATTGGCGCAATCGCGAACTACAAGATTACGGCGATATGCCCCTGAAGAATGTCTGGCTTGGCGTCTCCTGCGAACGGCAGGAAGAAGCAGACGAACGCATTCCGCATCTGTTGCAGACACCGGCTGCGGTGAGATTCGTATCAGCGGAGCCGTTGTTGGGGCCGATTGATCTTTGGAACGGTGATCCTGATCCGCGTCTCGGGGGCCACAAGGCTACGCACACTTTTCTCGGTGATTGGTGGGAGCCGGGCGATAATCCGAAGGGTCCATCGCGTCACGGTGTTGATTGGGTGATCGTCGGCGGGGAGAGTGGGGCGCGCGCCAGACCGATGCATCCCGATTGGGCGCGTTCGTTGCGCGATCAGTGTGCGGCCGCAGAAGTCCCGTTTTTCTTCAAGCAGTGGGGTGAGTTTCTGACCGACGATGGCTATCCAGGTGAATCGCATCGCGTCGGCAAGAAAGCCGCAGGCCGCCTTCTCGATGGCGTCGAGCACAATGAATTTCCGAGGGTGTCGTGACTGCCGCAGTAAAGAAACCAACCCGCGCCGCCTATTGCCCGGCCACGCTGTCCTTCATTCGGGATTGCGTGAAGAATCGGGTTGGCACCGACGTCATCGCCCGTGAGCTGGTGTGGAGCCCGGAAGAACTGCAGCGCGTCGCCCGTAAGCACGGGATCGAGCTGGTCAGTGCTGCGCCTGAGACCTCACTTGAACCGTTAAGCCATCGCAGAGCGTTGCCGTCAAACCGTCCGACGCCGCGCCTGCATCATCACGAATTCAACGCCTCGATGTCGCTCGATGACATCATGGACGGCTTGCCGCCACGCCAAGCCGATCTCTTTCGCATTCTGGTCCGTGCCGCCGGACAGTTGATCCCCGGCCGCATTATTGCCGAACAGATGGGCTGCGAGCGCGACACGATCTGCAGCTACATCAACGGCGTCAGAGCGAAGTTGCGCAACACCAACTGGCGGATCGAATCTGTTGCGCAGGCCAACGGCGGTTACCGCCTCGTCACCCAGAGCGGGAGGGCGGATTGACCTCTCCCAGAATCGAAACCCTAGCCGAAGGCGTCACGCTCTATCTGGGCGACTGTCGGGAGATATTGCCGACATTGCCGAAGGTGGATGCCGTGGTGACTGATCCGGTCTGGCCAAACGTGCCTGCAGGACTGATCGCTGGCAGCGACCGTCCGTTCGAACTGTTTGCGGAATTCTGCCGCGCCATTCCTGCTTCGGTGCAACGCCTTGCAATTGAGATGCGCAACGATAGCGACCCACGCTTCCTCGCGTGCGTGCCCGGTCGCTTTGAGTTCATTCAGGTCATGTGGTGTCAGTACGCGATGCCGGGTTATCTCGGCCGCGTGCTCGGTGGCAACGAGACGGTCTACGTCTACGGCACGCCGATCATCAGTCAGAACGGTCGCCGCGTCATACCTAGCGTGTCGCCAAAAGCGCAGCCGGGTGATCGCCCGCCGAACGGCCATCCCTGCAGCCGCGCTCTCGTTCATCAAGAGTTCGTCGTCAACTGGTGCAGTGACGAAGGCGAAACCATCCTCGATCCCTTCATGGGCTCCGGCACCACGGGCGTTGCCGCCGTCAAGCTCGGCCGCAAGTTCATCGGCATCGAAATCGAGCCCAAGTATTTCGACATCGCCTGCCGCAGAATCAGCGATGCCTTGAAGCAGCCGGATATGTTCGTCGAACAGCCAAAGCCTCCGAAGCAGGAGGCGCTGCTGTGACGCGCACGACCACATATCGCAATCGGCATAAATGGCCTGAGAGCGCAATGGTGACGCCGGCACATGAATCCGTCGACGGCAATGAACGTCACGAACGCAAGTGCGTTCACTGTGGCCTGACGCGCATCACGTTGATTCCGCCTCGTGGCGAATGCTGGCACGAATGGAAAACCGTAGCCGGAGAAAAATGGCAAGGGGAATTAACCCCGCCTTGTATTGCCGTGATCGTGGCGGAGGCGGTGACGTGAGCGGGCGCAAGATGACATTTCACGAGGCTGCGATCCTCGCCGTTGTCGGCGAAGCCAATGAGGCATGGAAGAAAGTCACCGGCACGACTTGGTCCATGTTCTTCATCGACGGGCTTGCCTATATGGCGGATTGGCTTGGGGCGCTGCGTCCGGAACTGACGCGCGAATTTCTCGCCGCCTTAGCTGAAGTCCATCGATCTGATCTTGACCGGGAAGGCTACGAGCGCGCCTGCAAAATGATTGCGGTGCGGCGGCGGGAACTTCTCGACTCGTTCGACGATGGGAAGGCGGAGCCGACAAGGCAATGAACTACAACTACCGCTTCTCCATCATCCCGCCAGGCGCGGTCACTGATCCGCGGGTGACGCCGCGCGCGCTTCAGGTGCTATGCCTGTTGGGTCGCCATATCGACAATGACGGGTGGTGCGTCCGCAGCCAGGTCAAGATGGCTCGCGAATTGAGCTGCTCGCGAAGCGCCGTGCAAGAGGCGTGCGACATACTGCTCGAAACGGGCTGGGCCGAACGCCGCGCCAACGGGCGCGGCGGCACCGGGCCGGAAACCACATCGCAGCCGTTCGCCGCCTATTCCTACCGAGTGCGACTTGACCGCAATGATATGCCCGTCGCGCCCGCTCAGCCTGAGCCGGAATCCGAGGCAGCCCCGGCCGAGGGGGGTGCCGCTATAGCGGCAGGGGGTGCCGCCCTGGCGGCAGGGGGTGCCGCCCCAGCGGCACCCTTAGAAGGAATCTCTTCTGAAGGAATCTCTTCGGAACCTGAGAGAGAGCGCGCGCGCGCGCATGAGGAATTTGCGAAGTGGCTCGCAGCGTTCAAACTGCGTTGGCCGACATCGGCAGCGGACGATCAGGCCAGGGTTGCCACAGCGGCGAGGGTTCTGACCAAGGCGCAACGGGACGCGGCCTTGGACCGCATCGCAGACTTCCTCGAACAATTGAAAAAGCTTAAACGCAAGCACATTCCGTCCGGCTGGAAATACCTCGAAGATCGCCGCTGGGAGATGCTCGAACGGCAGACTAACCAACAGGTGCCAACCGGCCGTGAAGTGGATCCAGGGAGTGCGGAGGGCCGCGCTTACGGCGTGCTTTGCAGGGTGGCGCAATATTCGCCGTTGCTGACTAATGCTGGCGCGTATTTCCTGAGACAGCCCCTCCCGCCGCAAGTCTTGGCTCTCGGCAATGCAGCGCCGTTCGAGGAATGGCCGTTTATTTCAATCCTAGACCGGCACGAGTGCGGCGCCTGGAATGATCTGCTTCGCGCGCATCTGTCCGGAGTGGCACGGCGGCCGCTCGTCAATGACCGAAACGATCGGCGGGAGATGGGCTTTTACGCACCATGGCAATGGCCGCCGCGTAAGGACGGCTCGCTGTCGAGAGCTCCACCATCGGAATCCCAACCCGAGAGCGAAAACGCGCAAGCACTCACCGAATAAGCCAAAAAACAACAGGGGTAAGCGAGG
>QZIJ01000055.1 GCA_003598975.1 Anaerolineaceae bacterium
TCCGTGGCGTGGCTCGAACATCACCTGCGCGACTACAAAGGCACCGTCATCGCCGTCACCCACGACCGCTACTTCCTCGACAACGTCGCAGGCTGGATCCTCGAACTCGACCGCGGCTACGGCATCCCCTACAAAGGCAACTACTCCGCCTGGCTCGAACAAAAACAGGAACGCATGCGCCTCGAAGAAAAATCCGAAAGCCAGCGCCAAAAGACTCTCTCGCGCGAACTCGAATGGATCCGCATGTCGCCCAAAGCGCGTCAATCCAAAGGTCAAGCCCGCGTCACCGCCTACGAAAAATTATTAGGGCAGGAAGCCGAAGCGCGCCGCGAAGAACTGGATATCTACATCCCGCCTGGTCCGCGCCTCGGTGACGTCGTCTTCGAATTTGATAAAGTGACCAAGAGTTATGACGACCGCCTCATTCTCGACGGGTTTTCTGCTTCTGTTCCCCCAGGCTCTATCATCGGGATAATTGGTCCGAACGGCGCAGGCAAGACCACCCTGCTCAAAATGATCATAGGCACAGAGAAACCCGACAGTGGAACCATCAAGATCGGCGACACCGTCAAATTCTCATACGTCGACCAGACCCGCACCCTCGACCCTGAGAAAACCGTCTACGAAGAGATCTCAGGCGGCGCGGATACGCTCGAACTTGGCAAACGCAAGATCAATTCACGCGGCTATGTCTCCTCCTTCAACTTCGCAGGCTCCGACCAGCAAAAGAAAGTCGGCATCCTCTCTGGCGGAGAACGCAACCGCGTTCACCTCGCCAAGACCCTCACCGAAGGCGCCAACGTCCTGCTCCTCGACGAACCCACCAACGACCTCGACGTCAACACCCTGCGCGCTCTCGAAGAAGCCCTGGAAGAATTCGCAGGCGTCGCGTTGGTTGTGAGTCACGACCGCTGGTTCCTCGATCGCATCTGCACCCACCTCATCGTCTTCGAAGGCGACTCGGTTGCCAAGATGTACATCGGCAACTGGTCCGATTATGAGACGATGATGACCGAGAAATTTGGGAAGGATTTAACCCCGCATCGGGTGAAGTATCGGACACTCAAACGATAATGTCTCTGTAGGGGCGGACGCTTCGCGCAGGTCCGCCCCTTTTCGTTTAAAAACGAAATCAATTCTCCAGAAGGATGCGTTTTTCCTCCCCGAAAGGTAAACTTACCGGCAACATCATGATTCCGGGAGGAAAACATGCCAGCGTTCCATCGTCTGCGCGCAGTGTTTATCGTTATCTTGTCATTCCTGATCGTTGGTTGCGAAATATCTACACCCATCCAGCCGACTCCCACGCCGGAGAATGTCACCGCGTATTTGGGACAGGTCCCGCCTGATCTGACGCCGCAGGTCTTCGCGCCGGGGCTTGTCTCGATTTCATCCGCCTTTGATTATGCCATCACCTTTTCGCCCGACGGGACCGATCTCTACTTTACGCGTAGGTTGGATGATAGCGAAAATCAAAATATCTATGAAATGCATTTGGTCAATGGGAATTGGACGGACCCCACCCCTGTTCCTTTTTCCGCCGAACATAATGCCCATGAGCCGCATTTGACCGCCGATAACCAAACACTCTACTTCGGCTGGTTTCGTCCTCCGCCGCCCGGACAAACGAGCACGCTGAATGCCGGCATTTGGGCAACTGACCGCACTGCCAACAGTTGGTCGGAACCCAGATATGTTGGGGAAGGCATGTTTGTCAGTTCGGATCAAAGCGGGCAGGTCTATGTTACCAACTTCGCAAGTGGCGCACCCAGCCTTAGCAAAGTCACGTTGACTGATGGCCGCTTCACAGACTGGGAAATTATAACCGTAGGGGCACATCCTGCCATTGCTCCCGATGGAAGTTACTTGGTCTATGATGATGGAAATGGGTACCTGCGTGTCAAATTCCATTCGGAAGACGGCAAGTGGAGCGCCTCCAGGGATTTGACGAAGCATGGAATCCCGACCAGTGCTTCGATTGCCTCGATTTCTCCCGATGGCATGTATTTATTCTATGTGTATGATGGCGATCTCTATTGGGTGAGCACGGACCTGATCAAAAACCTGTTAAACAAGTAGATGCCTGTTTCCAAAGGTCAAGCGATGAAAGTCACCACCGCCCAAAAACTTCTGGTTCTCCTTGTAATTGCCCTGTTGTCCGTCTCCTGCACAACTGGGGATGTGAATCAGTTGCCCCTGGCAACGGCGACAGCCGCCGGCCCGGTCCCCGCATCCGAAACGGCGGCCCGCCTCCCCGTCGCGCGAACCGATTGCGTTAGCCGCTATCCATCCACGCCTTCTGAACGGAAGAACTGGCCAAAGGAGGAATGGACAGTCTCCACCCTGGAAGAACATTGCCTGGACCGCGCCGCAGTGGAAAAGGGCGCCTGGTATCTGGAACAAACATATAACTACAGTAGTTTGGTGATCATCCGTCATGGGGAATTGGTCTATGAGAAATACTTCCTCCGCTCCGGTAACCCTGAGCGGAGCGTGACGATTTATTCGATGACAAAGAGTTTCCTTTCCGCGTTGATCGGCATCGCCATGGATCAGGGCCAGTTGGATTCCCTCGACCATAAAGTCATCGAATACTTTCCTGAATACTTTACCCCCTCCACAGACCCGCGCATGAAGGAGGTCACACTGCGCGACCTGATAACCATGTCGGTGGACTTCCTGTGGGTCAATGAAAATGATATTACCGTGGCGCCCTGGGTCAATAGCGAGAACATGGTGAAGTCAGCGATTAATTTAAAGTTCCCGAATATCCCTGCACCCAAACCGGAGTTCAATTACTGCACTCCCAATACGCAAATCCTTTCTGGAGTCCTGACGAAAATCCTGGGTGAGCCGTTGCGCGCGTATGCTCAACGGAATCTTTTTTCACCGCTGGGCATCCCGGCAGGGAATTGGAGTTGGGGCGTGGATGGGCAGGGCAATTATCTGGGCGGGTATGGAATGTACATGCGCCCCCGCGATATTGCCCGCTTTGGGTATCTCTATTCGAATCAGGGCTATTGGGATGGTAAGCAGGTTATTTCAGCGGAATGGGTCCAGGAATCCACCACCAAAAAGATCCGAGCCAGTCTGACGATGGACTATGGTTATCTCTGGTGGATTCACCCCAACCCCGCCCTTGCTGTCTTTGAAGCGCGCGGCTCCGGTGGACATATGCTGTCCATCATTCCGAGTCTGGATATGGTGATCGTCGTAACCGGCGTTGGGGGTGGCGATTTGCCAGACCCTGATTTTGTTATTCATGAATACATTATCAAGGCGATGACGGATGAATGATCTGGTTTCTTCCTTTTGATTCAAAAGCCACACTGATGGTCTATAATGGGATTCACAGATATGGAGACTGCCATGAAAAAACTTCTTGTCACCCTCTTTGCTTTCGCTCTCGCGGCGTGCGGCGGAAAAGCCACCGAACCCGCTGTGGAGCCGTTGAACATCTCCGAGCCCGGAAAGACCATCGAAGTCACCGCGGGTAACGAGTTTAAGATCGTCATCGATTCCAACCCATCCACAGGCTATCACTGGGATCTGGTCGGCGCGCTGGACGAAAGCATCATCCAATTCGTTTCGCGGGACTATCGCGCTGACGAGCCGGTCATGCCTGGCTCGGGCGGCAAGGATGTGTGGGTCTTCCAAGCCGTTGCCGCGGGCGAGACGACCATCACGCTGGGGAATTTCCCCCCTGGCGTGGATGGGACCGCCGAGCAGGAAGTGACGTTTACCGTTCTGGTGAAATAAGTTTTGTTGGGGCGGACCTGCGTGTACGCCCTTTCTGTTCCACGTGCCATCCCTTTTCTTTGAACTGCGTATAATAGGTTGGCGAACGAAATCATAGGAGATTCATCATGCCCAACACCCTCATCGAAACGCGTAACCTTGTCAAACGCTACGGCGACAAGATCGCCGTCAAAGACGTCTCCTTCGATGTGCATAGCGGCGAGATATTTGGCTTCCTCGGACCAAACGGCGCGGGGAAGACCACCACCATCAAAATGATCGTCGGCCTGTTGCAACCCACCTCAGGCTCTGTCAAAGTGGCGGGATTCGATGTGCAGACCCAGCCGCTTCTCGCCAAAGCCGCCAGCGGATACGTCCCCGACACCCCCAACCTATACGCCAAATTGAGCGGACGCGAACTCCTCCGCTTCGTGGGCGATCTCTATAGCCTTGACCGTCAGCAGGTGACACGTCGCATGGACGAGTTGTTGCGCGTCCTCGAATTGACCGCGGCTGCCGACGATACCATCGACTCGTACAGTCATGGGATGCAACAGAAGGCTTCGCTGGCCGCGGCTCTTGTCCATGACCCGCGCGTCCTCGTGCTGGACGAACCCACGGTCGGGCTGGACCCGAAGTCGGCGCGCCTCATCAAGGACATCCTCCGCCAACTTGCGGACCGCGGCGCGGCGGTTATGTTGTCCACGCACATCCTCGAGATTGCCGAGCGCATGTGTGACCGCATCGGCATCATCAGCAAGGGCGAACTGGTCGCGATGGGCACAATGAACGAACTCCGCAACCTCGGCAAGAGCGGCGAGACCAGTCTCGAAGATATCTTCCTCGGCCTGACGGGCGGCGCAGAGGAAGCGGCCATTGCAGAGATTTTGAAATGACCGTGTCTCATCCATCCGAACGGCTCTTCCCCGCCATCTGGAATCTCCTGCGCCTGCGGGTGCGCATCACGTACAACGGTTTTCGCCACGCGAAGATCGGACGCAAGATTCTCTACATCGTCACCGCGTTGGCGGTGCTGGGGTTTGCCGTCTTCATTTTCTTTATATCCAACCTGTTGTTGGGATTCCTGCGCTCGCCAGAATTGACGGCATTCGCAGGCATCGACGCAACGCCATTGCTCGAGGCCATCCCCGTGCTGACTCTCAGCGGCATGTTCATCGGGATACTCGTCACCAGTTTCGGCGTGCTGTTGCAGGCGTTGTATCTCTCTGGCGATATGGACTTTCTCCTCGCCGCGCCCGTCCCCATCCGCGCGGTCTTTGTTGCCAAGTTGTCGCAGGCCATCCTTCCCAACCTGGGTTTCATTTCCCTCTTTGGCCTTCCCATTCTGTTCGGTTTGGGAACGGCGGGCGGCTACAATTTTCTCTACTATCCGCTTCTCATTATCATGCTGATCGCGCTCGCGCTTGTGGCCGCAGGGTTTTCCTCCCTGCTCGTCATGCTGGTGGTGCGCGTCTTTCCCGCCCGCCGTGCGGCGGAGATCATCGCCTTTCTCGGCGCCACCTGTGCCATCACCTGCTCGCAACTGGGCAACTTCACCAACGCGATGAGCGACAATGTGGATATTTCTGGCGAGCAGGTCAACGGGATGGCGAATCTCCTCGTCCGCGCGGACACGCTTTGGCTTCCGCTCAACTGGGCGGGACGTGGACTGGTGGACATCGGCGAGGGCCGCTGGCTGACAGGCGTCCCGCTTCTCCTCCTGACTTTTGGGCTGTGCGCGGCCGCCTTTGGCTTTTCCCTCGCTACGGCCGAACGCTGGTACTACACAGGCTGGGCAGGGATGCAGGTGGTCGCAACAAAGAAGAAATCGCCGCGCGTCTCCTCGCCACGCGCGGACGCGGCTACGCGCCTCCCCGCGTGGACAAATCGCCTGCTCAAGCCTCCCGTGCGCGCCATCCTCGGAAAGGACTTCCTCGTCCTGCGCCGTGACTTGCGGAATCTCTCACAGTTGGTCTCGCCGCTCATCCTCGGCGTTCTCTACACGCTGATGATCTTCCGATCGGGCGGCGAACCGCCTCCAGGTCAGGGCGAAGCGCCCGATTGGTTCATGGACTCGTTCCGTACCGTCCTGTCCTATGGCAACGTCGGCATGGCGCTCTTCGTCGGCTGGATGCTGTTGACGCGCCTGGCGGGCGTGGGCGTTTCGATGGAAGGAAAAAACTTCTGGCTTTTGAAGGCCTCCCCCTTGCGCGTCGAGGATCTGTTGACGGCCAAATTCCTGATGGCCTATCTGCCCAGTCTCGTGCTGGGAGCGGCCTTCATGGTGATCATCTCCATTGTGCAGGGAATTTCCTTCGGTGTGTTCCTGTATGGCCTGCTTGCCATGCTCCTTTCGCTGGCAGGAATGACGGGACTCACCCTCGGCTTCAGCGCCCCAGGCGCCAACCTGAATTGGGATGATCCGCGCAAGATGAACGCGGGCGCGATGGGCTGTCTTGGGCAGTTCCTGACGTTTGCCTTCCTGCCCCTGGTGTTCGCGCTGTTCATCGGCCCGCTGGGGTTGACAGGCTTCTTCCAACTGCCAGAGTTTGTCGGGTATCTCGTAGGGATATTGCTGGGTGGCGGAGTCTCGATCGCGTTTACGGTCATTCCGCCCATGCTGGCACGCAAGAAAGTGGAGAGATTGGGAGAATAAAAAGTAGAGCGAGATGCCATCTCGCTCTACAAATCCACTCGCTTATTCGGTTTTCTTCGCGCGTTTGCGCGGGGCGGGAGCGGTGTCCGCTTCGGGCGGCGTGGTTGTGTCCACGGGCGCGGACGGTTGAGAGTCCAGCGTGATGCGGGCATTGCGCCGTCCAAGCCAGTAGGCGCCGTAGAGCAGTCCGAAGAATAAGGCGAATCTCATCAGTCCACCGAGTAGAAAGAATCCGCCGAAGGGGACAAAATTGCGCGTGGTCATCATTGGGTGGCTCCAGCGATCTGGCATCCGCGAATCCCAGTTGCGTTGCATAGGGCTGTTCCATTCTCGGTCGAATGGCCTGTCCAGACTGTATCCATAAGGCATCATCCAGTCGCCCAGTGCATGGGCGCGCCACGCGTAACCGATGGCGAACATCGCGCCGATGAGTACCAATACAAGCACGATGCCAAGAATCCATTTTAAAGTTTTATTCATTTGTTCTCCTTTGTTCAGCATAATCATACCCGCGCTATGTAAAAAGATTGTCAAGATTTTATGTTGATTTCTTCAAGTTACGATACAATCCGCTGCATGTCCAAACTCAAATCTCCCATCCCGTTTTTCTTTGCAACCCTGCTCCTCATTGTTCTGACCGCCTTCCTCGGACCTGAAGAAGAGTCGCTCGGCTCGAACGTGCGACTGGTCTATCTGCATGGCGCGTGGGTGTTGACCGCGGAACTGGCCTTTGCCCTCTCGGCTCTCGCGGGACTGGTCGGTCTGGTTGCCCGTCGGGACGTTTTCCACGCCCTCAGCGCCGCGCTCGGACGCGTTGGCATTTTCTTCTGGGTGACGTACCTGCCGCTCTCGATGCTGGCAATGCAATCCAATTGGAACGGACTCTTCCTCGCCGAGCCGCGCTTCCGCCTCGCACTGACTTTCGCGGTGGTCGGTGTTCTTCTGCAACTCGGTCTGTGGATGCTCGACCAGAAGTGGCTGACTTCGCTGGCAAATCTTGCATTTTTTATTGTCCTGCGCGTCATCTTCGCGACCGCCGAGAACATCATGCACCCGCCGCCCTCGCCGATCTTCAATTCGGGGAATTACGCCATCATCGGTTTTTTTGTGGGCTTGAATTTGCTGGCCTGGCTGGCGGCTTACTTTTTGACAAGATGGTTTCTCCAACTGAAAACTGATAACTGATCCCTGGCTCTCATGTCCCGCCTCCGTCTCTTCACCCTCGTCCTTGTCCGTGTGGTATTGAACACCGCGCACCGCATGATCTATCCGTTCCTAGCGGTCTTTGCGCGCGGCCTTGGCGTGGATATTGGAACGGTCTCTGCGCTGGTGGCGAACCGTTCCCTGATCGGCGCGGCGACGCCTTTCCTGTTCCCGTTTGTCGAGCCGCGTGGACGGCGCTTTGGTATGTTACTCGGTGCGGGGTTGGTGGCGGCGGCGATGGGATTGGTGGCGCTGTGGCCCACCCTCGCGACATTTGGGACGGCCATGGTTCTGGCATTGGTCGGCAAGACCTTCTTCGACCCATCCATGCTGGCATACGTGGCAGACCATACTCCCTACGAGCAACGTGGCACAGCCACCGCGTTCGCAGAGTTTGCCTGGTCTTTGTCTTTCATCTTTGGCGTCCCTGCGGTGGGATTCCTGATCGCGCAGTTTGGCTGGTCGGCTCCGTTTGGGGTGCTGAGCCTGACCATCGCGCTGGCCTGTCTACTCATTGCATGGACGGTGCGCGACTCGCACAGACCCGCTCATCACGCGGATGGGATTTTCGGCAACGTGCGCGCCATCTTCACGTCTGCGCCTGTGCTGGCGGGGTTATCGATCGGTCTCTTTGCGAGCATGGCCAACGAAGTAGTCAACCTGCTTTTCGGCGTCTGGTTGGAGGATTCCTTCCAGTTGCAGATCGCTGCGCTAGCAGGCGCCTCGGCGGTGATCGGACTCTCCGAATTGGGCGGCGAGGGACTGGTGGCGCTTCTCGCGGATCGTCTTGGCAAAGTCCGTGCTTCGGGATTGGGGCTGGCGGCCAACTGTCTCGCCGCGATCCTGCTTCCCGTCATGGGGCGGACCGAATTTGGAGCGCTGGCGGGACTCTTTCTGTTTTACATCACCTTTGAATTTACGCTCGTCACCAGCATCCCGCTAATGAGCGAGATTATGCCCTCGGCGCGTGCCACCACTCTCTCGTTCAACCTTGCCGCGCATTCTCTCGGACGCATGGGCGGCGCGCTGTTAGCCCCCGTGTTATACGCACTTGGTTTTTCATTCGTTACGACCGCGGCGGTGATCATCAACCTGCTTGGTATTGCGGCGGTCTGGTACGTGTCGCGGCATCATCAGTGATGGGCGGTCTCTAAACAACAAGTTCTTTCAGAATCGCCAGCGTTTCCTCTTTTCCCCCAATCCCATTTTCTCCAGCGGGACCGACGCACGAGGGACAGCCGTCCTCGCAGGGACATTCGCTCACCAGTTGCAGGGCGCGGGTGAGCAACTCATCGTGAATTTCAAATAATTTCTGGCTGAATCCGATTCCCGCGGGAACCTGGTCGTACAACACGACCGATGGCGCGCCGAAGACCGATCCCGCCGCGTCCACATGCAGGCCGAGGTCGCCAGGATCGCACATCAGGAAGAGCGGTGCGAGTTGACTGAGCACGTAGCCGAGTCCAGCCAGTCCGCTCCTCATGCGGACGTTCTGCTCTGCTTTGCGATGACAGGAGGAACAGAGGGTGATGAGGTTGTCGAGACGATGTGCCAGCGCCAGATCAATTCCATTTTGTGTCTTGAAGTTACGGAAAGGAATCTTGTGGTGGATATCGTGCTGTCTCCCTGTCCTGAGATCCGTCGAAGGGCCGTTTTCGGGCAGTCCGCAAATTTGACAGCGGAACCCGTCCCGCGTGCGGACGCGTTCGCGGATCTTCGGCCAGTCGGGGCCGTAGTCGTTTGGGTCGCTGGACCAGTTGCCAGTTTCGCGGAGATGCGTGATCGTCTCCTCGGAGAGGGAGAGCCAGTAGCCAGTCGTCTGCAGGTCGGAGGGGGGCAGGTCGAGCGGTTCCTCGCCGAGGTTCTCGCCGCCCAGCCAGGTCCGTTTGCGGAAGCCCGTCACTTGGGTGGTGACTTGGAGTTCACCCCAGGATTTGGTGACTGGGGATTGGTAATTGGTAACTGGTAATTGGAGATTGGAGATTGGATATTGGTCGGTGATGGATAAAATTTGGATGGTGGTTTCGCGCAGGGGTTCGGTGAAGTAATCGAGGCCGACGGGAATGAGGGTTGCGGTGTTGCGCGTCAGGTCGAGGTCTTGCACGAAATATTGCTGGCCTTCGTGCAGGTAGACGGCGCGCGGGTGAACCATCCAGACCGCGCTGGCTAAATCAACTTCTCCAATTGTCCGAGGGCCATTTTCATCTTCCGTATCCAAGACGACATTCGCGGGCGAGGCCGAGCGCAGGGAAATGTTCGCGGCGGGGTACGCGTCGGCCATCCAGAAAACTTTTTCGGCGGAAGCGTGCGCTTCGTTGTTCGACACCAGCACGTCCAAATATTCGCGCACGAGTTCGGGCGGAAGTTTGCCAAAACCCTCGCCCTCCTTGAATGGCAACTCGAACAGCGCACAACGCAAGTGTTCGAGCAGGATCAGCAGGTGATCGGGGTTGACGAGCGCGTGTTCGGGCGAACGCCCAAAAAAATATTCGGGATGATGCGCGAGGAACTGGTCGAGCGGATTCGGGGACGCGACCAGCACCGCCGCGGCCGCGTCATCCCCGCGTCCTGCGCGACCCGACTGCTGCCACGTGGACGAGATGCTTCCCGCGTAGCCCACGAGGATGGCCGCGCCGAGTCCGCCGATGTCAATGCCGAGTTCGAGGGCATTGGTCGCCACTACGAGGCGGACGGTTCCATCGCGAAGTCCCTTCTCGATCTCGCGGCGTTGGGATGGGAGGTAGCCGCTGCGATAAC
>QZIJ01000002.1 GCA_003598975.1 Anaerolineaceae bacterium
CGCCCTCCCGTTGAAACGTGGGTCGAGCCGCCCGATGACGAGGGGTTGTTACGCGCCCGGGCCATTTTGGGCGCGGTGGCGCAGGTGGTGCATCCCGCCGAGGGGACGTTCGACCTTCAGGGATTTGATACACTTGTGGACGCCATCGTCGGAATCATCACCCGCCATCCCATGCGCGAGGATGAACTGGTCAAAACGCTTTCGCGCTGGTCGTCTGCAGATGTAAACGTCACGTTGCAGGAACTGGAATACAGCGGACGGGCGCAGGTGATCGAGCGATACGGCTGTCGTTTTTGGAGCGCGGTCGCGGCGCATTATCCTGACAAGAAATGAAGAACAAAACCATGAAGCGATTCTTGATCTCACTCCTCTTACTGATTGGCCTGTCCTCGACTCCCATCCTGAAGGTTTATGCGCAATCGAACCCGCCTGTAGTGCATGCCGTTCTTTTCTATTCCCCCACTTGCGGGCATTGCGAATTCGTGATCAACCAAACGCTCGTGCCGATGATCAACCAATACGGCAACCAATTGCAAATCCTGGGTGTGGATATCAGCCAACAGCAAGGCTATAGCCTCTTTGCCGCGGCACTGCAAAAATTTGGTCTGGATCGAGGTGGGGTTCCATTTCTGGTGATTGACAATATCTATTTGATGGGTTCGCAGGAAATCCCCGAACGTTTTCCCGGCCTGGTGGAAACCTATCTGGCACAAGGCGGATTGGATTGGCCGAATCTACCCGGGCTGGACAACATCATCCCCACGCAGACATCGCCCAGTACCACGACACCAGAGGTGATGACCGCCCTGCCCATTACTCCACCCGCTTCGCCTCTCGCGACGCACGCGCCTGAATCCAATATCCCAGCATCTTCCTCCCCGACAACGGATCCTCTCACCACCCTCACGCACCAAGAAAAATCAACCTGGCGCGAACGCTTTGCACACGATCCAGCAGGAAACACACTGGCCGTCATTGTCCTTGTGGGCATGATTGGCGCGCTGGCCTGGGGTTACCGACTGTTCCAAAATACAAAGGGCGCCTCTCTAAAAGACAATTGGAGTTGGGCGATTCCAGTCTTATGCGTTGTCGGTTTTGGCGTGGCAGGCTACCTCGCCTACGTGGAAACGGCCCAGGTTCAGGCCGTTTGCGGCCCCGTTGGAGACTGCAACACTGTCCAGCAGAGTGAATACGCGCGGTTGTTTGGCATCCTGCCCATCGGCGTGCTGGGACTGGTCGGATACGCGGCCATCATCATCTCCTGGCTGGTGGCGCGTTTCACTGCTGGTCGTCCCGCGAACCTGGCTCCGCTCGCAATCCTGGGCATGACCGTCTTCGGCACGCTTTTCTCAGTCTACCTGACTTTTCTCGAGCCCTTCGTCATTGGCGCAACTTGCGCCTGGTGCCTGACATCGGCCGTGCTGATGACCGTTTTGATGATGTTGTCCATTGCACCAGCCAAACCTGCACTGGCGAAACTGGGTCACAAAAAGAAAACAGGAAAACTTAAGAGGCTGTAAGATGCTCTTGAAATGGTGAGTTTCCCCGGAGTAAACCATGATTGACATTCAAAAAATTGAAACGTTCCTAAGCGCGGCGGAAAACTCCAGCCTGTCCGAGGCCGCCAAGCAACTCCACCTGACCCAACCGACGGTGAGTCATCAGATCAAATTGCTGGAACAGGAACTGGGAGTTGCGTTGTTCACCCGAAGCAACACTGGCATGAAGTTGACCGAGGCGGGACGGCTGATGTTGCCATGGGCGCGGCGATTACTGCACGATACCAATGATCTCAAAGACATGATGACTTCCCTGCAAAGCGAGATCGTTGGGGAATTACGCATTGCCTGCAGCACAACCGCGGGGAAATATATCCTGCCACAAATGGGAGCCCGTTTCAGCCAGCGATATCCGGGCATCAAAGTACGCATCCTGGCGTGTGGACCGGAACATGCCGCACTGAAACTCCTGGACGGCGAAGCGCACATCAGCGTGATCAGTACGGAAAATGCCGACCTCAGCCTCGAAGCGCAGGAATTCTTCCGCGACACCATCAGCCTGATCGTCCCTGCCAGTCATCGCTGGGCGACGCGAAAATCCATCGCGCCAGAGGAGATCCTCGAGGAAAAAATCATCATGCGCGAGGAGACATCAGGGACGCGGAAAGTGGTCCTCACCGAACTGGCAAAATACGATATCAGCCTGGATGATTTGAAGATCTTTCTGGAACTGGGGAATGCGGAAGCCATCGTCCGTACAGTGGCGGCGGGATATGGCGTCTCGTTCGTCTCCACCCTGGCATCCGCCTGTCCGCTGGAACGCGGCAACGTGGTGGATGTTGCCGTGGATGGCTTGTCACTGTACCGAAAACTCTTCATGGTCCGTAAACGGATCAGCGCCCCTCATCGTCCGCGGGACGTGTTTTGGGGTTTCGTACACGACCCCACCAATGCCGATTTACTTAAACTCGCCGAGCCATAAACTCGGCTTGTAGTAAATTGGACTTCATGCAGACAGCAAAACATGAGCGCCTGCATGAAGCCGCATCCTATCGGTGGGTCTGGTGATTCTTGTTTTTGATGCGGCAATACAGCCACATCGCTCCGTAACCAATCACCAGCCCCACCCCAATATACGCAAGTGCGGTATAGATATTCATGATAGTTCGTTCCTCCTTTCTTGAGAGTCGGCCACGTTTGAAACGTGGCCGACAGCAATCGTTTAGAACACGTAGGTCTGCGCCGCACCCTGAACATCCATCAGGTAGGGCGGAGCCTTCTTGATCTTGATGCGCGGGTCGCGCAGGTCTTCGGGCTTGATGTCCTTGGCTTCCAAGGCCAGTTCACAGAAGACGATCTCGCCGCCGAGTTCGAGGATGTCGTTGAAGAGTTTGACAGGATTGGGCATGCCCTTGGGCGTGCCAAGTTTCTCCAACTCGCCCTTGAGCATCCAGCGCGCACCCGCCGGGCAGATGAAGATATGCACTTCATAGTCCAGGGACAGGCCCGAGGTCGAGAAGATCAGGGTCGGCATGATGCTTGCGGGGGTATCGCCATTGCAGACAACGGCCATTTTTTCAGCCATGGGAATCTCCTTTTTTGATGAGGAGTGCGTCGCTCCATCTTGCGCGGGAACGACGCACTCACAAGTGGAAAATCTGTTATGTTTTCTGGGGACGTACAAAGAGCATGTATGCCATGAACCAGGCACCGAGGATGATGGCTATGCCGCCAACGATGGAACCGATTCCCAACTGGGGCACACCGGACAGGATATGACCCACATTGCAGCCGCCGGAAGTGATCGCGCCAAAGCCCATCAACAAGCCGCCCACGAAGGTCTGACCCAGGGTCTTCCATCCTGGCCAGCGGATTTTGAACTCGCGGGCGATCAAGGCAGCGATGAAAGTGCCAAGGATGATACCGATGATGAGGTAGTCACCCCAGCCCAGTTTGTACGCTGTAGCCACTCCATCCGTGACTGTTTCAAAGCCAATCAAAACCTTGGCAATGCCAGCCCAGCCGGATGTGATTCCCAGCGGATAACTGCGCTTTGCCAGGGTTGACAGATAGAACGCCAGCACATTAACCAAACCGATGGCGATACCAGTTACCCACCATACCCAGCCCTTGCTGAAAATGGCTGTTAGCAGGGGGACTTTCTCTTTCTTCTCGGGTTCTTCCCTGTTCTTGAGAGCGATCACGATCCAGATGATCGCGATGATTACTGCCAAGCCAATCGCAACCAAGGCATGATCCAAGCCAAAAATATTCGCCAGGGTTGGGTTAGCCTTGATCGGCTCAGCTCCTTCAACCGGGGTGGTAACCCAGATTTGGGTGCCTTTCTGCAGATAATCCTTGATCGGTGCCAGGAACCCGATCATCGTCAGGGTTCCGGCTATGGTCAAGCCGATCGCTGCAGATAACGCGCTGACCACCCCTTCCCCGATCCGGTAAGTGATGCCGCTTGCGCATCCGCCAGCCAACACCATGCCGATGCCGAAGAGGATGCCGCCCACCAGATGCGCTCCCCAGAAAAATCCACTGGGGCTGATCTTGATCAACCCGCCCATTGCCAGCAGGGCAAAGCCAACCATTGCCACCAGGATCGCCATGACCACACTCTTCAACAGGGTGGTATCCTTGAGCAAAATGGTGTCGCGGATGGCCGAGTTCATACAGAAGCGCCCGCGTTGCAGGGCAAAACCAAACAACGCACCTACGAGCAAACCAGAAATCATTGGGGTCATATCTTACATTCTCCTTGGTTTAATTTTTTGGTCTCGCTTATTTGAGACCGTGTGCTTCGATTAACATGCGGTGGTTGGGTCCGCTCAGTTGTTCCACGCTGATCAGTTTGTGGCCTTGCTTCTTGAGATTGCGCGGAATGCGTTCGACTGAGAGCGGGTAGTCCAGCAGGACTTCGAGGACCTCGCCTTTTTGCATTTTCTTGAGGGTGGTCATGGTGTCCATATCGGGATACGGACAAATCTTTCCGCACACGTTCAGGGTCTTGGTGGGTGTTGCCATGCGTTGCTTCTCCTTTTTAATAACTGAATGATAGTTTTGCGCCTTCGCATTCGAACATGAAGGATGAGGCCATCATCACTTCCACGCCTTCGCGAAGGTCTTCCTGCTTGATGTCAAGGATGGGCAGTCCCAATTCACAGAGAATGAAACGCCCGTCTAAAACCAGGATCGAGTCGTACAGGTGGATCGGGTCAGGCTGGCCTTTGAGTCCCTGGAATTTTTCCAGTTCGCCCTTGACCAGGACTTTGGCCGCGCCGGGCTGGACGAACATCAATACCTGCTCGCCACTGCTGGCAATCGCCGCGCCCATCACGAGCGCCGCCATCACGCTGGTGGCATCGTCGTGGTTCATGATCACTACCATCTTGCCAATTTCATCTTCTGCCATTGTTCCTCCTCAAAGGATTCTTGATTTGGTAGCGGCAACTTCAGTCGCTTTTCAAGACAACAATTGAAGCCGTTACTACTTTGTTCATTAATCTGCCGCGGCCAGCGCGCCCTCAGGGACTTGCTGTTCCGCTTTGGCTTTCTCTTTCACAGCCTGGAAGTAAACCGCCAGCGGACGATAGTACAGGTGTGCCCATTTACCAAACGGTACTTCCAGGATCAGCATCGGGGCAGTGAAGGCCAGATGAACTACGTAGGTGTAGTAGGTCGCCAGGGGCATGTCCCAGTAGCGGAAGGCGTGTTGCAGGATACCCGTCAGCGTGACCACCAACAGCAGGATGGGGAAGATCCAGTCACTGGGATGAGAGAAGCGGTGCATTTCCACTTCCTTTTTGACGCGTCCCCACAGCGCCCATCCCGCGCCCAACAGCAGGACAACCGTGGCGTAGTATCCCAGCCAGCGCTGCGGATGCCAGAGCGGATAGATGTTGTCGGTCTGGAACCAGGACAGGAAGAAGATGATCAGCACCAGCATCAGCCCGTAGCCGCTGACGAGCAACAGATGGATCGTCCGCGCGGTGCGTTTGGCGTTGCGGGTCTTCTCATCCTTCTCGTCTGCCGCGCAAGTCGCCCAGCGTTTTTGGGTGAGCGCGTGCAGGACGAGTTGCCAGGCTTCGGTGACGTAAAACTTGAACGGAATCTTCTGCCCGTCGCGGCGCATGGTCAGCCAATACATTCTCAGCACGTTGGTCGCGATGAAAAAGACCAGCGCGCCTGCCATGACCCAGTCCGCCAAGTGGACGATGTGGAGCGGCGCAAAGGTGTTCAACTCCACGCGCTCGGTCACGAGCGGCCCGTGGAACATGGCGATGATCCAGACCACCAGCAAACCGACCAGGATGATCGAGCCGAGTTCCCAGGCCAGGGAAGTGTAGAACTTGCGCGCCAGTCCCGTCCAATCGTATTGACCAGTCAGCCAGCGGCGGGAAGCCATCATCGTCTCGCCAGGTTCCGCGCCTTTCGGGCAGGTGGCGGAGCAGTCGCCGCAGTAGTAGCACAGCCAGGGATCGAGTTGCGACTTCATGCGTTCCTTATCACCAATCTGCGCGCGGCGGATGACACTGCGCGGGAAGGGATATTCGTCGCTCGCCAGCGGACAGATCGCAGTGCAGTTTCCGCAGTTGAAGCATTTCTCGATGCCCACCGCGCCGTATTCTTTGAGTTCGTGCAAGAGAGTTGGGTCAACGCGGCTCATTTTTTCTCCTCCGCTTTTTGGTAGAGCGGATAATCGGCGCACATGCCCTTTTCAACGAGCAAGCCATATTTTTTGAAGGAGGCCACATACCAGAGAACTTCATTCGCGGGCATGTTGACCGCAGCGGCAATTTCTGGCACGCTCTTGGGGGTGTCGCGAATGACCTTGCAGATCTCCTGTTGGACGCGCTTCTGTTCACGCAAAAGCACCTGCGTCCGTTCAACGGTTGCGGCATGTTGTTCGCGCAGGCGCTTGAGCATGTCGCCGCGGGATTGGGGTGTTTGTTGGGTTGTCATTATGCCTCCACCAGATCCACGATGTTCATTCCGATGGCGTCCACCATGGCTTCGTATTGCGAGAGGGTCCAGCCCTGCACGTCAATGGCGCGGTTCGGGCAAGCCGCCACGCATGCGCCACATCCCACACAGTTTGCGGGAGTGACCACTGCGCGCTTGATTTCTTTGCCATTTTCGGTAAAAGTTTGCAAGGCAATCGCGCCGTCATATTGACAGGCTTCCACGCACGCGCCGGTGCCATTGCATTTCTCCGCGTCCACTGCCGCGACGAAAGGCGGGAGTTCCACCTTGCCGCGTCCCAGCAGGGTCAGGACTTTCGCCGCCGCCGCCGAAGCCGCGGACAAACTCTCCTGGATGTTCATCGGTCCCTGCGCGGTGCCAGCCAAAATCACACCATTGACCGCCGTCTCGACGGGGCGCAGTTTCGGATGGACTTCCAGCAGGAAGCGGTCGGTTCCGCGCGAGACCTTGAGCATGTTCACCAGGTCATCAATCTGACGCGGCACCATGCCGACCGCCAGCACGACCAGGTCAACGGGGATTTCCAACTCTTCGTTGTAAGTCAGCGAGTCTTTCACGCGCAGCAAAACAGGATGGGTGTCGCCTGTCGGGGCAGGAGTCACCTGCGGACGTTCCTCGCCGCTGTAGCGCACGAAGCGCACGCCACCATCCAACGCACCACGGTAATAGTCCTCATGCCCGCGCCCGTAGGTGCGGATGTCCTGGTATAGTTCGTAAATATTCAACGCGGGGAATTTTTCGTGCAGTTCCACCGCCATGTGCAGGCTGGCTGTGCAGCAGACCCGCGAGCAATAATTATTGACTTGTCCATCTTCATGCGGCTCGTCCACGCCTTCGATCTCGCGGCTACCCACGCAATGGATCAACGCCACATCGCGCACGGGGTGTCCGTTCCACGTCAACGCTTCGCCCGATTTCATCAACGCCAGATGGCGGATCAACTGCGGGAGCGTGACGACTTCCTTCAACTCGCCGTAGCTATATTCACCTTGACGCGGTTCATACGGATCAAAACCCGTGGCGACGACGATCGCACCCACACTGACATCAAACGTCTGCGGCGCGTCTTCCAGGACAATGGGCTGGCCGCCGTTTAATGAGATTGGTTCACCCTGATAGTTCTCCCAATCCACTGCGGGCAGTTGCGGGTAACAACCTTCGAAGGGTTGATAAATAACCTTGCGCTGACTCAAGCCATAGTTGAACTCGTCGGGGACTTCCTTTTTGCAAGCCGTCATCAATGCTTGGGCATCCTCCGCACTGACGCCGCGCGAGTGTTGGAGAATGCGCACTCCATAGTTACCTACGTAACCTGTCACGCCGGTCACTTCCGCCTGGGTGTAAAGTTTGATATTCGGATGCCCGGCGACCTTCTTGACCAGGTCACATAGCAGGTCACGCGCTTTTTCACCCGTCGGGAAAACAGCCTCCAACTGCGCCATACGCCCGCCGATAAAGGGGGATTTCTCGATCAGCACGACGCGCAGACCCTGACGCGCAATATCCAGTGCAGCGCGCAGTCCCGCCACGCCGCCACCGATGACCAACGCCTGTTTCTCCGCTTCGAGTCGAATCGGCTCGAGCGGCTGGAGGTGGCGCGCCTTGGCAATGCCCGCCGCCATCAGGTGCATGGCTTTGCAGGTCGCGCCGTCGCAGTCGCAGGTATGCACCCACGAATCCTGCTCGCGCAAACCGATGTGATGATAGAGGAAGGGATTCAGTCCCGCGCGCATGACCGTGCCGCGGAAGGTCTGTTCGTGCAGGGAGGGAGCACACGCGCCGATGACGACGCGGTTGACGCCCAACTCTTTGATATCCTGCTCGATCTGGGATTGTCCCGCGTCCGAGCAGAGCGACATGTTGGTGCGTGAGATGACCACATCGGGCTGGGACTCCATCACCTTGGCAACCTGCTCGCATTTGACGGTGTGGCTGATGTTCCCGCCGCAATAGCAGGTATAGACGCCAATCTTAAGTTTCTCAGGCATATGCCACCTCACGTTGAGCAACGCCAATTCCCGTTTTATTGCGGATGTAAGCAGAGGCTTCGGAGGCCGCCGCGCCCGCTGTGACAATGCTGTCCACGATGTCCATCGGTCCGCCCGCCGCGCCAGTGACGAAGATGCCTGGGCGCTGAGTCGCGCTCGGAGAGGCGTTGATGGCTGGGAGGGAGATAAAACCGTCCGAAGACGGAAGCAGACCAAACGTCGAGGGAGAAGCGGTGGGGATCATCCCCAGCGAGAGAATCACCATGTCGTGAGTCCGCTCGATGATGCGCCCCTCCTCGGTCAATTCCACTTTGACGATCGGATTGTGTTTTTCATCTTCGCGTATGGAGGCAACTTTTCCGCGCACAAATTCGACGCCCATCGCTTTGGCATTTTGGTAAAACTGTTCGTAGCCTTTGCCAAACGTGCGGATGTCCATGTAATAGATGGTGATCTCCGCCATTGGCAACGCGCCCGAAATCAGCATTGCTTGTTTGATGGCGTACATGCAACAGACGCGCGAGCAATATTCGATGCCCTGCGTCTGGTCACGCGAGCCTGCGCATTGGACATACGCGATGGTGGTCGGCTCCATGCCGTCGCCTGGACGGAGAACGCGACCGTAGGGTCCTGTGGGTGCTAGGAAGCGTTCCATCATCAGCGGGTCGATCACATTGGGAAGTTTTCCGCCGCCATATTCTTTCTTTGCACCGAGTTGGGTTAATTCAAAACCCGTCGCAAGCAGGATGGCAGTGGCTTCGATGGAAAAGGTTTCGGGCTGTTGGTTGAAATCCACGGCCTCAACGGGACAGATTTTTTCACATTTGCCACACAAGAGACAGTTGTCAATATCGAGAACGGCCTTTTGCGGGACAGCCGTGGAGAAGGGCACGCGGATGGCACGGTAGGCGCCGAGTCCGCGGTCAAAGGTGCTGGGCACGGTGATGGGACATTCATACTCGCATTGGCGGCAGCCCGTGCATTTGTTCACATCCACGTAGCGTGGTTTTTGCAGGACGGCGACCCCGTAACCCGCGCCGCTTTCCTGAATGGATTGCACTTCGCAATACGTGAAGAGTGTGATGTTGGGATGATGTGCGACCGCCGACATCTTGGGGGTGGTGATACAGGAACAGCAGTCCAGCGTGGGGAAGACTTTGCTGAGCGTGATCATCTTGCCGCCGATGCTGGGTTCGCGTTCGACCAGCGCAACCTGGAAGCCCTGGTCGCCTAGATCGAGCGCGGCTTGCATACCAGCGATTCCCCCACCGATGACGAGCGCATCCACTTTGAGATTGTTCATGCTGGCGCTCCTTGCGCGGTTGTGGCGTGCGCGTGGATTTCGTGTTTCACAAATCCGATCCCTTTCAGCAATTCAGCCATTTGTGTAACTTCCTTGAGGAAGGGCTTGACGCAGACGGTGCAGATGGCGGCCAGGCGCAGGCGGCGAATGTCGAGTCCACGCTGTTTCATCAATGCATAGGTCTGGTTGATGAGTTTGGCGGTGCCTTCCGCTTCGACCTTGTACGGGCTGTCGGTGCCGCTGTACATGATGATGATCCCGTCAATGCCATGCTCGAAGGCGCGGATGAAAAACTCTGGCGGGAACATAACGGGGCACATGACAGGCAGGATGTAGGTGTTGGCGGGATAATCCACGTGCGATTGCCCCGTCGAGTCCGCGCCCGCGTATCCGCCCGCCAGGGTTGCCAGGATCAGGATTTTCGGTTCTTGGGGTTTTATGGTTTCTGCCATGATTAAATCCAATCATTGAAGACCCTAAAGGCTTTTGA
>QZIJ01000089.1 GCA_003598975.1 Anaerolineaceae bacterium
TTTTAAAAAACGATCTGCAACCACTTTATAAATTGCGTTTCCATTTATTTCTTAAAGACTTATCTTCAGATAGTCTCTATTTCTGGGGGAACTCCTGCTCCTGAACTATTGACAGCCGGCTGATTTTTTGATATTTGATAAATTAAAAGGGTTGCGATAGGAGAATGCATCGATTGTTTGAGTGATTAAAATAAATCGGTCGCGGCAATGAGCATAAAGAGAATTTCCTTTATTGAGGTCGGTGCGCCGGGGTCACATATTTTCAGTAAATTCCCTGTAGCGCGTGTCGGTACGGTATTGCTTTCGACAATACTTAAAGAAAAGGGTCACGAGGTAAAGGCCTTCATTGAGGATATTTCCATACCCGACTGGGAGTTTATTGAAAGCTCCGACCTTGTCTGTATCTCGACTCTTACATCCACGGCAATCAGCGCTTATATGATAGGGCAACGGCTAAAGGCCAAAGGGATAGCGGTCATAATGGGCGGGGCCCATCCGACCTTTATGCCCGATGAAGCGCTGCAATATTCCGATTTTGTGGTCAGGGGAGAAGGGGATTTCACTCTCCCGGAACTTATAAGTTATTTTGACAGCGGCGCCCCGGCAATCGAAACGATACAGGGGTTATCGTACAGGAACAAATCCGGGAAATCTTTTCATAATCCGGACAGGCGGCTCCTTAAAGAGGAGGAACTCGACTCCCTTCCCGTACCTGATTTCTCGCTCGTCCATAATTGGAAGCCATCGTACATCTATTCCGTATCCACATCGAGAGGCTGTCCTTATGCATGCAAGTTCTGTTCAGTAATCCATATATTCGGCAGACAATACCGGTTTAAATCAACCGGCGCGGTCCTGAAAGAATTGGAGCATATACGTGCTGTTTCAACGGGCACAAGGTTTTTCGTGGATGACAATTTCACGGCAAACAGGAAACGGACAAAGGAACTGTTACGGGTGATGATCGCAGAAAAGCTTACTTCAAAATGGACTGCCCAGGTGAGAACTGATGCGGCCGCTGACCCGGAACTTCTCCGCCTCATGGCTGATGCAGGCTGCCATACGGTTTATATAGGCTTTGAATCAATTAATCCCACAACGCTTGAACAATACAATAAGAAGCAGACACTGGAAGATATAGTCGGAAGCATCAGATCGTTCAGGGACCACGGTATTCGTATCCACGGCATGTTCGTAATCGGCGCTGATACCGATGATATCGACGTGATAAAAAAGACAGTAGATTTTACCATACATAGCGGGATCGACACCATTCAACTCATGGTGCTTACGCCTCTGCCCGGTACCCCGCTTTTTAAGGAGATGAAGGAAAGCGGAAGACTGCTTCATACCGACTGGAGCAAATATGATGCACATCATGCAGTCTTCAGTCCCTCTCTCATGGGCGCGCAGACACTTCAGACCGAGACGATGAAGGGGATGGGACGTTTTTATTCATGGAAGTATATTATGAAGCACCTGGCAAAGTTCGACCTGTACTATGCGGGCATTGGAGTTTACGGGAAAACAACTGTTAATGAAATGCTTGGAAACTTTACGATAAACCGTGACAATGTACTTTCCCGCAATCCTGATAACGCAGAAATTTCTGCTGAGTGAAGAATTTTAATAGTATAAGTTCCCACTCTTCGATTGCGACCGGCACTGCAGCTCATAATATTTCCTCTTCTTTAAATCAATGACCGAAGCGCCATCTGTCATACACTTCTGTACCATAATTAAAGTTGCAGGTAAGGCATAAATGCGGTAACATCCTCATTAAGGAGGAAACATGGAAGATATCAAACGTATTCTCGTTGTAAGCAGATCGACAAATGAATGCCGGAAGGCCGTTCATTATGGTATTTCGCTGTCTCAGAAGTATGGGGCGGAACTTCATGTGATTCATGTGGTCCATAATCCTTTCAGTATTGAGGGATGGAATTTGCCGGTACCCTCTCTGGCTAAAGAGTATAAGAAACTCCTTCTGGATACGAGAAAGGAACTGGCTGCAATGATAAATTCAGAGAGAAAAAAAGGGACAAAGGTGAAACAGTCGGTAAAAGAAGGAGATCCTGAAAAAGAAATCTTCAAGATGGTCAGGGACAAAAATATAGACCTTATTATTATGCTTGCACACGAAGAAGGCCGCCTGGAGCATTTTCTTTTCGGACGCAGCAACGAAGAGATTATCAGGAAAATGCCCTGTTCAGTTCTGATGGTAAAAAAAGAACCAGGACCTGTGTAATAAGCCCAACTGCTAATAAGAAACTATGAGCAAACAAACACGTGTCAGCCACCCGATATACAGCATTTTACCCACGGAAGTCGAAGGATTCGGTCCCCTGGCCGAGCTTGCCCTGGATATGCGTTCGTCGTGGAACCATGCCACAGACCAGGTGTGGCGCCAGCTGGATCCTGTGCTGTGGGAGCTCACACATAACCCATGGGTTGTCCTGCAGACGGTCTCGCGCGACCAGATCGAGCGCGTAATGGCCGATCCTGTTTTTCGCAAAGACGTTGACGGCCTGGTGCAGACCAGGAGGGAGGCTGCAGAGGCTCCGGCGTGGTTTCAGCAGAATTATTCGCAGGGTCCCCTGACCTGCGTCGCTTATTTCAGCATGGAATTTATGTTGAGCGAAGCGTTGCCGATTTATTCCGGCGGGCTTGGCAATGTGGCCGGAGATCAACTCAAGGCCGCCAGCGATCTGGGGGTGCCTGTTGTCGGCGTTGGACTGCTGTACCAGCAGGGCTATTTTCGCCAGGTGATCGACAAGGAAGGCTCACAACAGGCACTTTACCCGTACAATGACCCCGGACAGTTGCCGGTCACGCCGTTGCGCCAGGCAAACGGCGAGTGGTTACGGCTGGAGATCGCCTTACCCGGTTACTCGGTCTGGCTTCGCGCCTGGCAGGTCCATGTCGGCAGAGTGAAGCTGTACCTGCTGGACAGCAATGACGCGGCAAACTTCCCTGCTCATCGAGGGATTACCAGCGAGCTGTATGGAGGCGGGCCGGAGCTGCGCCTCAAGCAGGAACTGCTGCTCGGGATCGGTGGATGGCGATTGCTCTCTGCGCTCGGCATCAAACCGGAAGTCTGTCACCTGAATGAAGGGCATGCGGCCTTTGCAGTACTGGAACGAGCCCGCGGTTTCATGCAGGAGACCGGACAGACCTTTGAAGCCGCGCTTGCCGTTACGCGAGCGGGAAACCTCTTCACCACGCACACTGCAGTGGCCGCCGGTTTTGACCGTTTCGCTCCAACACTCATCGAGCAATATCTTAGTGGTTATGCCGAACAGAAGCTCGGGATAACACTCCACGATTTGCTGGCCCTGGGGCGCCGGTATCCGGACGATTCGTCTGAACCTTTCAACATGGCTTATCTGGCCATCCGGGGGAGCGGGGCAGTGAATGGCGTGAGCCGCCTGCACGGGAAGGTGAGCCGGCACCTGTTTGAGCCTCTTTTCCCACACTGGCCTGCGGACGATGTGCCTGTCGGATACGTGACCAACGGGGTCCACATGCCTACATGGGATTCGGCCCCGGCCGATGACCTGTGGACGGAAGCCTGTGGAAAGGACCGCTGGCTGGGCACGACGGAAACCCTGGAACAGGACATTCGCCGCATTTCTGTTGAAAGCCTTTGGCAATTTCGCCTTGCTGCCAGCAAGTCTCTTGTTGAATACGCCCGCGAGCGTTTGTCCGGGCAACTGACCGCCTCCGGCGCGTCACCCGAGGTGATTGACGGGGCGAAACATCTATTTGATCCGAATGCGTTGACACTGGGCTTTGCGCGGCGTTTCGCGACCTACAAGAGGCCGAACCTGCTGCTGCACGACCCGGAGCGACTGCTTCGTATTTTAACCAATCCTCAGCGCCCGGTGCAGCTCATCATCGCCGGCAAGGCCCATCCGGGGGACCGGGCGGGGCAGGCCTTGATCCATGAATGGATGAATTTCATTCGCCGGCCGGAGGTCCGGCCCCACATCGTCTTCCTGAGCGACTACGACATGCCGTTAACAGAACACCTGGTACAGGGGGTGGACGTCTGGATCAACACACCACGACGACCCTGGGAGGCATGTGGAACGAGCGGCATGAAGGTGCTCGTAAATGGAGGCATCAATCTCTCGGAACTGGACGGCTGGTGGGCTGAGGCATACACCCCTGAGGTGGGGTGGGCATTGGGGGATGGTCAGGAACATGATAACGATCCAGCCTGGGATGCGGTCGAAGCCGGGGCCCTCTATGACCTGCTTGAACGGGAAGTGGTCCCTGAGTTTTATGCCCGCGATGCAAAGGGCATTCCCACAGCCTGGGTGGAGCGGATGCGGGAAAGCATGGCGCAATTGACGCCGCATTTTTCTTCCAACCGCGCTGTGCGTGAATATACCGAGCAATACTATCTCCCTGAGGCCGCCGCTTATAATTTGCGCATTGCCGACAGAGGCGCGATCGGCAGGCAAATAGCCGATTGGCAGCACAGTCTGGAACAGAAATGGGCGGCACTGCACTTCGGCGAAATGAATGTTGAGACCAGCGGCGATCAGCACTTGTTCAGCGTTCACGTTTATCTTGATGAACTCGACCCGAAATCTGTGAGCATCGAGCTTTACGCAGACGGCGTTATGGGCGGCGCTCCGGTGCGGGAGAATATGATGCGCGTTCGCCAGCTGACAGGCGCGTTGGGGGGCTTTGTCTACAGCGCAGCCGTGTCTGCGGACCGCCCGGCAGCGGATTATACAGCGCGGGTGATACCTCACTACGACGGTGTGGCGGTTCCCCTGGAAATGACGAATATCCTGTGGCAGCGGTGATTCTATTTCGAACGAGAGAGGAATGAAACAAAACGAACAGATAAAAAAAGTGCTGCCCATTAAAGCACTGTTTCTGGATATCGGCGGCGTCCTGCTTACCAACGGGTGGGACCATCATGCCCGCAAACGGGCAGCGACGAACTTCAAGCTGACGCTGGCCGAAATGGAGGACAGGCATCACCTGAACTTTGCTACCTACGAGGAGGGAAAGCTTACGCTGGAAGAATATTTAAATCGGGTGATCTTCTACCAAAAGCGACTGTTCACCCGGGCCCAGTTTCGTCGCTTCATGTTCGCGCAATCGAAACCTTATCCCGAGATGATCGAGTTAGTCCGGAAACTTAAAGCAAAGTACGGCTTGAAGATCGCCGTGGTCAGCAACGAAGCACGGGAACTTAATTCGCACCGGATTAGCAAGTTCAAGCTGGATGGGTTTGTGGATTTTTTCATTTCCTCCTGCTTCGTCCATCTCCGCAAGCCCGACGCGGACATCTTTCGGCTTGCGCTGGACATCGCCCAGACGCAGGCACAGCAAATAGTCTATATCGAAAACACACCGATGTTCGTCCAGATCGCGGAAGGGTTGGGGATTCGAGGCATTCTTCACACGAATTACAGGTCCACGTGCGCGAAACTGGCTTCGTTCGGATTGCAGAATGATGAAGGAGTCCCCCATGAAACCCGATAACCCACGTATCCTAACGATCAATGGCGGCTCGTCGAGCATCAAGTTCGCGCTGTATGATGAGGGCGAACCGCTGAAGCGAGGGCTTTACGGAAAGATTGATCGCGTCGGTCTGAGTGGCACGAGTTTGACCTTCAAGGACCCTACCGGAAAATCGCAGGATAGTCGCACCATCGACCCCGCCGATCAACGTTCAGCGGTCACTTTTCTAATGGATTGGCTCGAAACGCAGCAGGTTTTTGCTTCGGTCAAAGGCGTGGGACACCGGGTGGTGCATGGGATGGCGCATAGCGAACCGGAGAGGGTCACGCCAGAGTTGCTCGATGAATTGCACCGCATCACGCCGTATGACCCGGAGCATCTACCCCGCGAGATCGAGTTGATAGAGGCATTCCGCCAACGCCATCCTCAATTACCTCAGGTGGCGTGCTTTGACACCGCCTTTCACCGCACCATGCCGCGGGTTGCCAGTCTGCTGCCGATCCCGCGCCGCTACGAAGCTCTGGGGGTGCGGCGGTACGGTTTTCACGGGTTATCGTATGAGTTTCTTATGGGAGAGCTGGCCCATCTGGCCGGACCGGAAGCGGCACAAGGCCGAATCATCCTCGCCCACCTCGGCAATGGCGCGAGCCTGGCAGCAGTGCGTGACGACATGAGCATCGACACAAGCATGAGTTTCACTCCAACAGCCGGGGTACCGATGAGCACACGCTCAGGTGATCTCGATCCCGGACTGGTTTTGTATCTGGCGCGCACTGAGGGACTCGATACAAAACAATTCAATGAGATGGTCAATTTCCAGTCTGGGTTACTCGGCGTGTCGGAGACCAGTTCCGACATGCGCGACTTGCTCGACCGTGAAACGCAGGACATGCGGGCGGCTGAAGCGATCGCGCTGTTTTGCTACCAGGTCAAGAAATGGATCGGCTCCTTCGCTGCGGCACTGGGAGGAGTGGAAACATTAGTATTCAGTGGAGGAATTGGTGAGAATGCTCCGGAAGTCCGCGCCCGGATTTGCGATGGGCTTGGATTCCTTGGAATCGAAATCGAAGAAAAGCGAAACGCAGCGAATGAGGGCGTGATTTCTGCGAATGCCAGCCGGGTCTCGGTCCGTGTCATTCATACGGACGAAGAACAGATGATCGCGCGCATGGTATGCGGCGTTTTGGGTCATGCTGGTGAAAAGGAACATGGTCAGGGAAAAGACGCCTGAAAGAACCATGGTTAAGAAGGTGGAAATGGAGTTAAGGAGAATATCGCTGTGGAAACGATGAAAGAGATCATTACCCTCTCCCCGCGGGACTACGACGCAGTTCTGTTCGATCTCGACGGGGTGCTGACCAGGACGGCGAAAGTGCATGCCGCGGCCTGGAAAAAGCTGTTCGACAGGTTTCTCGAACAACGCGCTACCCAGGCAGGCGAACCGTTTGTCCCCTTTGATATCAAAACCGACTATCCGCGCTACGTCAACGGCAAGCTTAGCAAATTCGTCAGCGGCACCACTCGTGTGTTTCGATTGACTGACGAGACAACGGATGACGTAATTGTCAAAAAGACCCGGCCTGCGGACGCTACGGCGTTACTGCCGGATGCAGATAACACCGGAAGGACCAAATAAAAAAAAGGCAGGAGATCCTCTATGAAGGAACACGAAACCAAAAATAATTCCGAGCCGAAGCCGGCACAAGACGAGGTGAGCGGGAAGGCACACGACAGCCAGCAGAAGGAAGGTCATCCGATAGAACACGACATGCATAATTCATCGAAGGCCGAGACTAAAATGGCGCACGCCGGACCCGACCAGCCTGAGCAGCCTGAGCACATGGACCACGCTGATCACCATGCCCACATGGCGGCGGATTTCAGGAAGCGGTTCTGGATCTCACTGGCCCTGACCCTGCCGATTCTTGTCCTCTCACCGATGCTCCAAAAGCTGGTGGGACTGCGGGAAGCCATTCGGTTTCCGGGCGACATCTATGTCCTGTTCGGCTTTGCCTCGGCGGTCTTCTGGTATGGCGGCTGGCCGTTCCTCAAAGGACTGTTTGAGGAACTCAAATCCCGGCAGCCCGGAATGATGACGCTGGTCGCTGTCGCCATTACGACCGCCTATGTTTACAGCAGCGCCGTAGTATTCGGCCTGACCGGCAAGATGTTCTTTTGGGAGCTGGCCACCCTCGTTGACATCATGCTGTTGGGGCACTGGATCGAGATGAAGTCAGTGATGGGGGCCTCAAAGGCCCTGGAGGAACTGGCCAAACTCATGCCTTCCGACGCCCATAAACTCATGCCCGACGGCAGCGTGAAGGACGTGCCGCTTGGCGAACTGGCGGTGGATGACAAAGTCCTGATCAAACCAGGCGAGAAAATCCCAGCCGACGGTGTCATCGTGGAGGGCGAGAGTTCGGTCAATGAAGCCATGCTCACAGGGGAATCAACCCCGGTCAACAAGAAGACCGGCGGCAAGGTCATCGGCGGCGCCATCAACGGCGAAGGCTCGCTCACCATCGAGGTCAAAGGCACGGGCAAGGATTCTTTTCTGTCGCAGGTGATCGACCTGGTCAAGCAGGCCCAGGAAAGCAAATCAAAGACCCAGGACCTGGCGAACAAGGCCGCGATGTGGCTCACCATTATTGCCCTCGGCAGCGGAGCTATCACGTTCTTCGTCTGGTTGGTTCTCATGAGTAAGGAATTTGCGTTTGCCATCGAGCGTGCCGTTACCGTTATGGTCATCACCTGTCCGCACGCCCTCGGTCTGGCGGTGCCCCTGGTCGTTGCAGTTTCCACTGCCCTGGCCGCGAAAAACGGCCTGCTCATTCGCAGTCGCGCTGCTTTCGAAGGCGCTAGAAATTTGCAAGCCGTCATTTTTGATAAGACCGGCACACTCACTGAAGGACGCTTTGGAGTGACCGAAACTCTGGTGCTGGCCGAGGACACCGACGAAGAAACGCTGCGCAAGTACGCGGCCGCCGTGGATGCGAATTCCGAACATCCCATCGCTAAAGCCATCGCCGCTTCATCGGAAGAGAAGCTGCCTGTCGAAAACTTTAAGAGCATTCCTGGCAAAGGAGCCGAAGGCAGGGTCGAGGGCAAAGAGGTAAAGGTAATGAGTCCGGGCTTCCTGCGCGAACAAAACATCGCCATGACCGACAAGCGTGTGGAGGAACTGCAAGCCCAGGGCAAGACGGTCGTGTTTATCCTCATTGACGGGAAGTTGAAAGGGGCGATTGCCCTGGCCGACATCGTACGCCCCGAGGCAAAGCAGGCTATAGATGCCCTTAAGTCGTTGAACATCCGATGCATGATGCTCACGGGTGATAACAAAGCGACGGCAAAATGGGTCTCGGACCAGGTCGGCCTGGATGAATACTTCGCCGAAGTCCTGCCCAAGGACAAAGCAGCCAAAGTGAAAGAGGTCCAGGCCCGGGGCGTGCTGACGGCCATGACCGGCGATGGGGTGAACGATGCCCCGGCACTGGCGCAGGCTGATGTGGGCATCGCCATTGGCGCGGGCTCGGATGTGGCGGTCGAAACCGCCGACGTTATTCTGGTGCGAAGCAATCCGCTGGATGTCGTGGCCATTGTGCAGCTTTCCCGCGCCACGTATCGGAAGATGATTCAGAACCTTCTCTGGGCCACAGGCTACAACGTCGTAGCTATTCCTCTGGCCGCCGGAGTGCTTTTCGCCTGGGGCGTGCTGCTCAGTCCCGCCATGGGAGCGGTGTTGATGTCCGCGAGCACGGTGATTGTGGCCATTAATGCGCGACTTCTGAGACTGAAGACAGAGGCTAAATCTGAAGGCAAGGCTGAACCTAAGCCTGTGGCCAAAGAGGCTAATGCAGAAGTCAAAGCCAAACCTGAGCCTGAAGCTAAGGCCGAGCCAAAACCTGAAGCCAATGCCGGACCTGAGCCTGAGGCTAAACCTGACGTCAAAGCTGCGTCTAAACCTGAGGCGAAGTCTGAGGCCAAACCTCAAGGCTCAGCCTGAATATGCCAAGTCTGCTTGACCAAAAGACCCGCAGGGCCTGGGTGCTGCTTAAGCTCGCCGTCAAAAAGTTTTTACAGATGGACGGGATATATTGGGCGGGAGCATTTGCCTTTAATGCGTTCTTCTCACTGCTTCCTTTGATTGTCCTGTTTGTCACCATTGCATCGGCCTTTATTGACCAGGACCGGGCCGGGAAAGAGGTCATTGCCTTTATAGAACGCTACGTCCCGATTAGTGCTAAAGCCCAGAGTTTTATTTTTGAAACGATCGCCGGTGTGATCAAAGCGCGCAGGCAAGTGGGCGCGGTTGTATTTCTTCTCCTGCTCTGGACCGTGCTCCAATCTTTCATCACCCTTATCTTCGCGACCAACCGCGCCTGGGACACGAAGATGGGCCGCTGGTCGCGGTTGCCGCAATCTCGACTTTTTCCTCTCCTCTCACGACGAGATCAGGTCGCAATTCGCTCATGGCCACGATGCCGATGTCTGTCTCGTGGAAGGCAACAAAGGGCTCTATGACGGCCTGGCACTCGACGGCGCAAACAGCAATGCAGCCCTAGCCCGTCTGCTCGGCCTGCCGGACAGCGTGGTGCCGCTGGGCTTCATCGTCATCGGCCATCCGGCGCAGGAACTGGCCCCGCAGGACCGCTACGACGAAGCCAAAGTCCACTGGAACGGGTGGTAGCATGCCCATCATCAGCGTTGTGGCCAACCACATGGCAACGGACGACAAGCGCGAGCTGGTGCGCGAACTTACCGCCACGGCGGCGCGCGTCATGAAGCTGCCGCCGGAAACCATCACCGTGCTCA
>QZIJ01000104.1 GCA_003598975.1 Anaerolineaceae bacterium
TCAGTCCACCGATCGCGGCAGAGATGACCACCCCGATCCGCGCGGCATTCTCCTCGGTCACGCGCAGAGCCGACTGAGTCAACGCCTCTTTGACGGCCGCGGCCGCCAGCTGCTCGTAGCGGTCTCGGCGGCGCGCCTCTTTCATATCCATATAATTTTCGGGCGCAAAATTTTTCACCTCGCAGGCGATCTTGACGAGGTATTCGGCCGTGTCGAATTGTGTGATCGGTCCCACGCCCGAAACGCCGTTGACCACGGCCTGCCATGATTCGCCGACAGATAGCCCCAGCGGGTTGACCGTCCCCATGCCTGTGATGACAATTTTCTCCATGCTTCCTCCAAGGGTTCCAAAAGACGGCCATCAGGCCGCCTTTGCGTAACATATAACCCTCGTTTCATCCGTGCGTCACGCCGATTTGAGCGCCTGCCATTCGCGCTCAAGCATGGCGTAGTGATACTCGCTAGCGTAATGACCCTTGAAGAAGATGTTCTCCACAAAGTGCGCCTCGCGGCGGAAGCCGAGTTTTTCGAGCGTCTTCCACGAGCCTGTGTTCTCCACGTCGGTGTCGGCGATGAGGCGGCGAAGATGCAGGTCATCGAAGAGATAGGCCATCAATCGGCGCGTGGCTTCGACAGCGTAACCTTTTCGCCAGTATTTTTGCATGATGGTACAGCCGAGGTGCGCCGTGCGGGTTTCATCCTTTTTGATGAAAAAAGCGCAGTCACCGATGAACTCGCCCGTTTCCTTGACGATGATGGCAATCTGCAGCCAACTTCCCGCCTCCTCGGGGTCCTTGTTTTTCATCTCCTCGAGGAACTCCATCGCTTTTTCGCGCGGATAGGGAACGCTCCAGCCCTGCCAGCGCGCCACGTCTGGGTCGTTACGGTAGGCGATGAAGGCTTCAATGTCTTCGTCGCAGAAGGGACGGATCAAAAGTCGTTCAGTTTCGAGTTGGAAGGGTTTTGTTTCGTTTGTCATATTGAAGTCTCGTTTTGAGTATACAGATTAGATGGATTGGCGCAGGAATAAATAAATCCGTGCATGGGATTGAATTATTCGCCAGCCTTTGGGATGTAGTCTCCCTCGATCCATTCCTCGCCATTCGGGCCGACTTCCTTCTTCCAGACGGGAACGATCTCTTTGAGTCGGTCGATGCCGTACCTCGCCGCATCGAAGACGCCCGTGTCGCGGTGCGCGGCTGTGACGGCGATCAGCACCGTCGGCGTGCGCGGGTAGAGACGTCCGATGCGCTGGACGATGGCAATCCCTTCGATGGTCGGCCAGCGTTCGCGGATCTCGTCCGCGACCTGTTTCATCTTAGATTCGGCCATCGGTTTGTAGGCTTCGTATTCGAGATAGACGGTCTCATGCGCCTCGCCGCGACTGGTCACGCCGCGCACCATGCCCGTAAATATCGCCACCGCGCCCGTGGAAGTCAACGTGATGGAATCGAGGAGGGCGTTCAGGTCGAGTTCGTCTTCGGTGATTTGAAAAATTGTTGGATGGTCGGATGGTCTCATGGTTGGATAGTCCGTATTGCGTATTGCGTATTGCGTATTGCGTGTTGCGTGTGTACCTGTCTACCCTCCTGACACAGGTGGAAACATCGCCAACTCCGCACCATCGGGCAGGGTTGCCTCATCGAAAGCGTACTCGCGGTTGATGGTCGTCAGCACGGATCTCATGTTCTGTTCCAGCGCGGGGTATTCGCGTGCAACCTGCATTTTTAGGGCTTGCACGGTCGCTCCGTCGGGAAGATTCAATTCGATAAATTTTGCGCCACCCGCGCGCTCGCGCAGGGTGGCAAACAGTAAGATTTTAACGCGGGTCATATCACTCCATTTTAGCCACGGATTTCACAGATTAGCACGGATAGGTCAATCTGTGGTTGAATCATTTTTCCTTCAACTCATAAAACACCAACAACGTGCTTCCATATTTGCGCTCATCAATCTTCACAAGATTCTGCAACTCCAAATCTTTATACTCGCGCGGGGCGATCTGTACCATCACCCACGCGTCCTCCGTCAGCCAGCTTGGATTTTTATCCAGCGCCAGCATGGCCTCTTCCCAAATCCTCTTGTATTGTGGGGGGGCGATGTAGATGTTTTGGAATTTTCGGTCGGCGGGTTGCGCCAGCATCGCCAGCGAATCAGCGCGGCGGACTTCGGCCTGTTCGGTGAGGCGGCAATGCTCCAGATTGAATTTGATCGTCTCGATGGGTGCGCGGTTCAAGTCTGTGAAGCGGACGAACGACGCGCCGCGGCTGATGGCTTCGATGCCCACTGCGCCCGTGCCAGCGAACAAATCCCACCACGAGGAGTCGATCACGTCCGTGCCGAGGATGTTGAACAGCGCTTGCTTCACCATGTCCGTGATCGGGCGTGTCATATCGCCAGGGACGGATTTCAGTTTGCGGCCTTTGGCCGTGCCAGAGATGACGCGGAGAGTCATTTGTTCACTCTCTCCCTTGTGGCGATCAAATTTCCATGCGACGCGATGACGGGGACGACGCATCCCGTGGACAGGATGAAGCGACGGCCGCGCGTCTGCTGGATGGCGTCTCTCGCCTCTTCCATGACCCGCGCGGAATTTCCCAACGCGAGCGTATCCTGTCTCAGGCCGCCGCAGACTACACCCTTGAAGATCCTCTGCGCATCGGCGAGGTTTGGGGGTGTTTCGCGGTCATGCCAGTTGACGACAGGAAAGAAGAATGATGAAAGTAACGAGAAGTGGATATCGCGTCCGTGCAAGTGAAGTACATTCAGCCAGGAGGCATTGGCAGGTTCGAGCACGGTCTGATCGAAAGGCAAGCCAAAGGTTTTATATTCTTCAAGCGAAAGCAGGGACGCCTGCGCGTGCTGGACAGCGTAGAAGATCCCGTCAATGCCAGTTTCGAGCGCGGCGGACACAAAACTGCGCGTCGAACGGGCGATGATTTCCAGTCCGCGCATGACGGCCTCGGGATAACGATGCAGGTGTTCGATTAGTGTGTCATTGCCAGCCAGATTCTTTGCCTGTGCCAACGGGCTGAACACGGTTTGGATGACGGGAGTCTCAGGGTCGAGTCCCTGCTTGATTAAACGGAGACAAGCCAGTTGTCCGGCGAGATGCGGAGTGGACGGAGTCAGTTCGGGCAGGTGCGGCCAGTCCTCGGGTCGGGTGACGACGCGCTTGACGTAGCGACGCGTCCCCTCTGTGTGTCCCTCCCAAACGTCGTCCGCACCCCAATCCTTCACGCAGAAAGAGGAGGCGGGCGTCACCTTGACGAAATCAAAATCGTAGACGCGTTGCCAGTGGAGAGTCGCCGCGGCGAGGTTCTCGGGTGACTGATCGTCCACGGGGAAATGACGCCAGAGGGTGACGGGGATGCGGTCGGGAGTTTCGCCCGCGAGACAGGCTTGAAGACGTTCTCGATGCGTTGTCATGGGACTTGTTTTACCACACAAAAGGTCGCGCCGCCGCGTCCGACCTCGATGACGATGGGTGCGTCGTGGACGGTTTTGCGGTCCTCGTTGGTGCGCGTGTTGACGAGGACGAGGTCGCCCGACGCGATCTGGCTGAACTCGGCACGGTAATCGCGGACGATGACATTGGCGGACGCGTAGCGCGCGGCGATGTACGGCTCGCGTCGGACGAAGAGGTTGATGAGGCTTTCGGGTTGGATCTGCTCGACGGCTTCCTTGTAGCAGGTGAGCCAGTAGTCGGTCTCGTAGACGCGGAACGCGCCGCCCGTCCCGCCGACGAGGGAGTTGTAGTAGGTGTATTCATAGGGATGGAGTTGCGCCGCACCAAAGGTGCCTGGAAGGATGAAGACGAAAACGACGATTGCGCGTAGCCAATTCGATACTGCCGTTCCTCTGGCGAACTTTTTCGCCGCCTGAAAAATCACAACCAGTCCCAATCCGCAGGTGACAAAGATAGGCGGCAGTATGAAGAGGAAATGACGGAAACCATCGTACATGGGCGGGCGAAGGAGGAGGACGTAGAGGGTGGGGATGAGGAAGGCGGTGAATAGTAACCAGTAATCAGTAGTCAGTGACCCGTGTTCAGTGCGTTGGTGTTTACGAATGGAAGCGAATGTTTTCCAGATGGCAAATCCGATTCCGAGAAAAGTCAACGGCCAGACGGGTTCCGTCAGTGTGATTCCGAGCAACGTTGGCAGGTAGCGGCGCGGAAGTTCGTAGGCGCGGTAGATTTCGCCGCCGAACAGGACTTGCAGTCCCGTCGGGTTATCGGACATGAAGAGAAAGACTTGGAAGAAGTTTTTCAGCGGCGATTCCCAGAGATAGGGCCAGGAGGCGAGCATGAAGAGGATGGAGAGGAGGGGGTAGAGGAGCAGGTAGCCTATCGCTAACCGTGGACGGTGGACGGCGGACCGTAGTTGGATGATGGCGTAGATGAAGGCAAGGATTCCAGCCAACGGCGCAAGTACGCGGATGGACGTTGCAATGCCGAGGAAAAACGCGGCAACAACCACATCCCAAATTTTACGTTTTACGTTTTTCGTTTTACTGTTTATCCCATCCGCCATCTCAAACCCAAACAACAACGCGCCCGTGAAGAAGACCAGGAACGGCATGTCTTTGGGGTTGATGAAGGCATGTCCGAGTAACAACGGTTGTGTGAAAAATAACGCCGCCGCGCCGAAGGCCGCCCACTCTCCCATCCAACGCAGGCTGAGACGGTAGATGAACCAGACGCCGAGCAGAAACGTCACGAAGTTGACGAGATGCCATGCGGACGGTTCCTCCACGCCGAGGGATTCGAGCATGTGGATGGGCGTCCGCGCCAGCAAGAGGTAGGCAGGACCGCGCGTCTTGTGGTCGTCACCGCTGGAGCCGTAGGATTTGGAGAGATCGAAATCGGGAGAGAACCAGTTGACGGGCGTGTACGCGTATCCCAATGCCTCGCCGTATTCGTAAAAGAGCGGCTCATCCCACGAGAGGCCGTAGTCGCGGAAAGTGACGAGTCCGAAGATCAGGAGCGCGAGAAGGAGCACGATGAAGGGGACGTGTTTTGCGTTCGGGTGAGAGTTCATCGGGATGGATTATAAGAGAAAACGAGCGCCATGTGTCGCGGCGCTCGGTATGTTGGAGTTTGGATTGTCGAACAGAATTTATCTGCCTCCGCTATTCGTTCCTGCGATGGATGCAATAAGCCCAAGCAGGGAAATTATCAGGATAAAAGTATAGGCAAACCTTGCGGAATTAATGTTGGTATTACCTCGACTCCAGAAGGAAAAACCAAACAAGTTTTTTGCTGAGTCTTGCCGATGGGTTATTCTCTTATGGAATTTTTCTGGAGTAACCCAGACCTCATACCAATTACGAAGGCAAAATAGAAAAATGACACCAAATAAAACAACACCAAATAGATCCATCATTTCTCCTTTTTTTGCGAAAGACTGTTACTTGGGGAAAATCAAACCAACCGTTCCCCACTCGCCCCAAACACCTTAACCTCCGCCCTCGCGGCGGGACTGCTTGGATATTCGCTTTCCAGCATTCCCCAGACCATCGAGTCGCTCCAGCGTTCGAGGAAGGGAGTCTTTTGGCGGAGAGACCCTTCATGGGTATAGCCCAGTTTCCGCGGGACGGCGGCGGAGGCGAGATTGTCGGGGTCGCAGTGGATCTCCACGCGGTGGACGCGGCAAATCTCGAACGCGACTTTCGTCAGCGCGGCGGTGGATTCGGTGACCAGTCCCTGGTTGATGAAGTCCTTGTGAATCCAGTAGCCGATCTCGAGTTGGTTCTCGCCGATGCGCGGATGCAGTCCCGTCCCGCCGAGCAGGCGCGTTTCGTCTGCGTTGAAAATCCCGTAGATGTAATTTTCGCCCAGGTCGAACTTGCCGCGAAAACTCTGTACGGCCTTGGTCCGCGCTTCGAGTGAGACGGGTTCGTCGTGCGCCCATGCCATCCACGGTTTAAGATGTTCCAGGCTTTCCAGCACCGATTGCTCGAGCAGTCTCGCGTCCAATGGATGGTAGCAACGGATGACCAGTCGTTTCGTCTCGATGCGGTAGGCGGGGTTGGGGATGATATCGCTCATTTCGGTTTCCTAGCTGGATTATAATTGCAATCATTCCCGCGCATTCGAGCAAATGATGGATTTTACTTCGCTGACGTTTCTTTTCCTGTTCTTGCCATTGCTTGTGGGTATCTATTTGCTTGTGCAGGAGCGTTTCCGTCCCGCGCTTTTACTGGTTGCCAGTCTCTTGTTTCTTGCCTGGGGAAGCTCCTCTGCCCTCTTCGCGTTTGCGTTTTTGATCGGGGGAAATTTCATTTTCGGCCAATGGATTGAAAAATCTCCAGTTTCAAAATCACGATTGACTCTCGGCGTCATCTTCAATCTTGCTCTCCTGATTTTCTACAAGGTTTTCACGACTTACAAACCAATCTGGTTCGTGACCGCGTTCGAGCGCGTCCTGCCCGACGCGGTGGAAAAATCCATCCTCGAACTGGTCTATCCCATCGGTCTGTCTTACATCGCGTTGCAGATGATCTCCTATCTCGTGGACGTCGCCCGCGGCACGGTTTCTGGCGAGAAGAATTTTTTGCATTTTGCGTTTTACGTCACTCTCTTCCCGAAAATCCCCACGGGACCAATCACCGCGTATCGCTCCATTCGTGAAAACCTCTCTGCGCCCGCTCCCGCGCTTTCCGACGTTGCAGACGGCCTGCGTCGTTTTGCCATCGGCCTCATCAAAAAGACGCTCATCGCCGACGGACTGGCGAAGATCGCCAACCCCGCCTTCAACCTGCCCTCGCCAAACTTTTCACCGCAAATTGCCTGGCTCGCCCTTCTGGCCTTCACCCTGCAAATCTATTACGACTTTTCGGGTTTTACCGACATGGCCATCGGCCTCGGCCGCGTCTTCGGCTTCACCTTCCCTGAAAATTTCAACCAGCCATTTACCGCAAAATCCGTTGGCGAATTCTGGCGGCGCTGGCACATGTCCCTATCGGCCTGGTTTCGCGAGTACGTTTTCTATCCGCTCGAACGCCGCCGCATTCCCCTCTTCGGCCAACAACTCAATATCCTCATCGTCTTCGCGTTCACCGGTCTATGGCATGGCTTGACGCCGACCTTCCTCGTCTGGGGACTCATCCACGGCCTCGCGCTCGCCCTCGAATCCACCGCGTTCGGCCGCTGGTTAAAGAGCGCCTGGCGTCCCGCACAATTCGTTTACACTTTTTCCATCGTCGCCTTCTCGTGGATATTTTTTCGCTCACCCAGCCTGACCTTCTCCCTGCAATTCATCCAACGCCTCGCGGGTGACACAGCCAATATCACGCCTCTCCCGTTCTCGGTGACGCGTCCGCTTCCATTCATTGACCCGACGACGTGGATCGCACTCGCGGTCGCCATCCTTCTCCAGACCCCTCTCGCCTCACTCCTGACCTCGTGGTGGGCGCGCCTCAGCGGACGTTTTCCTCGCTTTGGCATCTTCTCCCGCCCCCTCACGGATGTGTTTCTCCTCGCCCTCTTCTGGTCGGCCATTGCCGTCCTCGTCAGCGGCGGGTTTGCCCCGGGCATCTACGACAAATTCTAACCATGAAACTTCGCTACGATTTTCTTTTCATCCTCGCGTTTCTCGGAGCGCTCCTCGCACAGGCTTTTCCGCTTGGGCAAACCGCTTCCTCTCAATTTGACAGTTTTCCCGCACACGACAAACTGGTCTCTTCTGTCACCGAATTCCGCCTGTGGATGGGCGACCGCGTCTTCCACGATACGCTCGTCGGCCCGAACGGCTGGCTGGTTTACGCCACCGCGCGCAGCATGGACAGGTTCCAAAACGCGCGTCCGCTCACAACAAACGATTTAGCCGCCTACATGAAAAGCCTGCTGGACTTCCAGGCGCTGGTCGAGGCCAATGGCGCAAAACTTTTTTTCGTTTCCGCGCCGTACAAGAACACGGTCTACCCCGAATACGTTCCTGCGGAAATACAGAAAATTGGCGCTGAATCGCAAACAGGCCAAATCCTGAACTATTTGGCGCGGCATTCCTCCATTCAGGTGATCGACCTGCGTCCTGCCATGTTCCAGGCCAAACAATCCGCCCAAGTCTACTATTCCACGGACACCCATTGGAACGATCTGGGCGGTTTCGCCGCTTATCAATCCATCATCGAGGCGCTCAGGCCGGCCTTTCCGCAACTTTCCCCGCATCCCATCTCCGATTTCAAAATTTTCATGCAACCGCCAAAGGTATTGGACCTCAGTTTCATCATCGGAAGCGAGAGTCTTGCCGAGGAGCGCGTCCAGTTGACGCCTCTTTTCAGGCAGATGTCTCATGCCGATACGCTGACCCTGCCATCGGGACGGCACGTCACTTTCGCGCGCAGCCAAACTCCCAACCTGCCCGTCGCGCTCTTCTTCCACGATTCGTTTCTCTACTCAGTCATGCCGTTCCTGTCCGAGCATTTCAGCCGAACCTTTTACGTGGACATGCAGGCGGGCAACGACATGCTCCCGCGCGTCTGGGTGGAGCAGGTACAGCCCGATGTGGTGGTCGTTGTGTTGAATGAGCACTTCCTTGATCTCCTCCCCGAACTGCTCGCGAAGGGCAGGGTCATGCTGGAGTAAGTTTCTCCTCCAGCATGGATTCATTCCTACTTCCTCTGTTCCAACCGCCGTGCCTGGCGTTCTTTTGCCTCGGCCATTTTCCTCTCTTCGTCAATCGTCTCGGCCATGATGGGTGGAATCGCAACGGGCTTGCCATCGTCGTCCAACGCGACGTAAACAAGGTAGGCGGTGTTGGTCTGCCAGCGCTGGCCTGTGATCGGATTCTCCGCGATCACCTGCACCTCCGCCTCCATCGAAGTGGAGCCAGTGTACGTCACCTCGGCGTTGAGGATGACCAGGTCGCTGGTTTTGATCGGGTGGCGGAAGACCATCGAGTCGATGGCCACTGTCACTACACGGCGTTGGGCGTGACGCATACAGGCTAGCGCGCCCGCCTCGTCCACGAGTTTCATGATCCAGCCGCCGTGGACGTTGCCTAGGTTGTTGGCGTGTTCGGGTTGCATCATCTGCGCGATGCTGATGCGCGAAGCGCGAATGGGTTTGGGAGAGGGAATGTCAGACATAGGGATACAATCTTTGCGTTTTTTTTTACGTTTTAGTCAAGGTCTTCTCTCAGCTCGCCTCGATCCTGTGCGTGCAGGCGCTCTGGCTCTTCCAGTAACACATCCACGATGCTGTAGGTGATCTCTTTCATCATCGGCGCGAGCGGGACGGTGGCGGGTGGGGAAATCCTTTTCGGAGGCGCGGGCGGCCTCAGTCGAGGCTTGAGCGTGGACGTCACTCGTTTCCGCAGGACGCGCGGCTCGTCGGTCAGGTATCCAACGTAATAGCCGAGCACGGAATAAACCTCCCGCGTTGGCGTCACCCAGCCGATCCAATCGCCGTTGTGGTTGAACAGGTGGGGATACGCGAGAAACGCCTCGGCATCGCCTTTCGAGTTGTAAACGGGAATCAGCGCGCGGCGCAGGGTGGGGTGGGTTTCAGCGTTCATCGATGTCATTATACGTCCAATAGCGGTTGGCGAAATAGTTCCATAGCATGACAATTCCGATGGCGATTGCCAGTGCGGCGTTGTGGCCGACGATGACCGCCGCCTCCGCCTCGACCCCCAGGCTGTCCGCGAGAACCCCAAGCGGATTCTCCATCCACGCGATGATCGGCGTGCGGAGGGCCAGCCCAACCGCGTTGATCAATCCAAACTGCGCCATCTGATGATGGACAGCCTTGCCGCGCGAATCGGGATAGGTCCAGTGGCGGTTCCACAGAAAGTTATTTACGACGGCCACGGCAAACGAAACGGCCTGCGAAAAAACAGGCGCGAGGCCGATAACGAGATTGAGAAAATTGTAGACGGCGAAATCCACCACCGTGCCAATCGCGCCGACCATGGCAAATGAAGCAACCCGGGCTGCGTACGATTGACTTATAAACAAATCAAGAGCTTGAATGAGATCTCGGATTTGAATCAAATCTTTTCGAGTAACCTATTTTACTTAGCTCCTCAGTGGGTATGTATAAGACGATTTAATTACTCGATATCCATCTTTTCCCTTCCAACATATTTGGCGCTGCCCAATGCCAGGATATCCGCTAGCGAATGCGTTTCCAGATCAACCTTGAGA
>QZIJ01000028.1 GCA_003598975.1 Anaerolineaceae bacterium
CGCCATCTCTTTTCGCGCCGACTTCGATGTTCCCCTCGCTGGGCGTGAATTTGATGGCGTTTTCCAGCAGGTTGACCAGCACGCGATGCACCATGCCAGAGTCTACCCATAGAAGGGGCAGGCGCTCAGGCAATTTGGAGACCAGGTTCTGGCGGCGGCCTTCCGCGGAGGGGGAGACATCCTTGAGCGCCTGCTGGACAACGACACTCGGGTCCACCACTTTCTGGTCCACAACGGGCTGTCCCGCCTCGAGGCGGTTCAGGTCGAGCAGGGAATCCACCAGCCGCTGGATGCGAGCCGTGGAATTGGAGGCGATGCCGAGAATGGACAGCGCCTGCGTATCCGATTCATCCAGCAGGTTCGACAGCACCTCGATACTGGAGACAATGTTCGCCAGCGGCGAGCGCAGGTCATGATAGATCATGGAGGTCAGGTCCTCGCGCAGGACATCCAAATCTTTGCGCTCGGTGATATCGCGCAACATCCACTGGATCGAATCGGACTGCTCGAACTCCACGCGTCGCACGTGAACCTCGACCGGGACGCTCCCCCCCTCTTTCTGCCGCATGGACGATTCGTAACTGCTTGGTTCGTCGCCGCGCAGGAATTCGAACTTCTGCCCGACGCGATTCCAGTTGACATCGTGGAGTTGGTCAATGGTCTGGGTGCGCAATTCTTCGTCGGTCAAGCCGCTCAACTGAATGGCTTGCCGATTGGCTTCCAGGATTTTCCCGTCCCAATCGGTGATGAGGATCGGGTCAATGCTGTCTTCGAATAGTTCGCGGTAACGGGCGTGCGCGGCGTCGAGACGTTCGTAGAACTGTGCGTTCTGGATGGTCGTCCCCGCGAGACTGCCGAGGCCGGTCAGCACCAGAAGCGCGTCGGGATCGAACATCCCGCTGACGGGGTTGATGGCTTCGATCACGCCGATCACCCCGGCCTGAGTCTGGATCGGGGCAGCGGTCACCGCCCTGGTCTTGATGCCGCCAAATCGGTCTGCCTCGGTGAAGCGTTTGTCCGCACTGACGGATGGGATGACCAGCCCGCGCCCCTCGCGCGCCACCCGTCCGATCAATCCTTCGCCTGCAGGCACGCGTCGGTTGATGATGTTGCCCGCGTTCTGTCCCGCGGCGGCGCGGAAGACCAGTTCGCCCGTCTGCGGATCACTCAGGGCCACGGCGGCGGTCTCCACCTGAAGCGCCTGCATGGCCTGATTGAGGATGCGTTGCAACACCTCTTCCATCCGCAGGGAGGTGTTGATGGCGGCCGCGCTTTCCGCGAGGGCGGTCATCACGCGTGCCTGGCGCTGGCTTTCGGTATAGAGACGCGCGTTCAACACCGCCACACCCGCCTGGTCGGCGATGGCCTGCATCAATTCGAGATGTTCTTCGTTGAACGCGTTGGGAACGGAATGAACCAGTGTGAGCACGCCCACCAATTTTTCACGGGCCAGCAGGGGCGCGCAAATGGCCGACTTGGCTCCCGTCTTCTCCGTTGAGTCGTCGGGACGCCGCAACCAGCGTTCGTCTTGCATGGTGTTGGCGACGAGAGCGGGTTTGCGGTTCGTGACCACCCAGCCTGCCAGTCCGCGCTCGACCGTATCGCGCAATTGCTGAGTCGTGTGCTCGTGGAATTGCTGTCCGTAGACGATGGTCGCGTCGATGGGCTTGCCGTTATCGTCCAGCACTACAATGCTGGCACGTTCGCCGCCCACGTTGCGCATGGCCTCGAACAACACGCGTTGCAACACCGTGCGCAAGTCCAGCGCGGTGGCTACCTCGCGGCTGACGTGATAGAGCAGTTCCAGCAACGAGCGGGTGTCGTCCGAGGATTTTGAGCGTGAGCGAAACACAGTTTTTGTTCCCAGCGAAAGTATAGCACATTCACCCCTCTGCGGTAAAATCGCATCATGTCTCTTGATGTTTCGAAAATTCGTGCCCTGTGTTTCGACGTGGACGGCACACTGAGCGACACCGACGATCTCTACGCCCAAAAAGTGGCGCGTTTCCTGCCTCGCTTCCTCTTCCGTGACCACGAGCGGATTGCCCGCCGCCTCGTGATGTGGATCGAATCCCCGGGCAACGCGCTGATGGGGATTCCCGATCGCTTCGGCCTCGACGATGAGCTGGCCGCGCTGGTCAACTGGATGTATCGCCACCGACGCAAACGCTGGAAGCAGTACCTGCTCGTCCCCGGCGTGGACGCGCTGCTGGCCTCCCTGCACGGACGCTTCCCGATGGCTGTCGTCTCCGCGCGTGACGAAGGCGGGACGCGCGCCTTCCTCGACCACTTCCACCTGACGCGTTACTTCGACGTGATCGTCACCGCGTTGACGGCCGAGCACACCAAACCCTATCCCGACCCGATCCTTTTCGCCGCGCAAAAGATGGGCGTCGCGCCCGAATCCTGCCTGATGATCGGCGATACCACCGTGGATATGCGCGCGGGCAAATCCGCTGGCGCGCAGACGGTGGGGGTGTTGTGTGGGTTTGGGGAAGAAGCAGAATTGAAAAGAAAAGGCGCGGACGCTATACTCAAGTCCACGGCGGAGGTGGGGGACGTGTTGTTGAGAGGAAAAGAGGCAGACCCTGGTTAGAAGTGACCATAGAATAAGGTAATGTCGAAGTAAATAGTCTTCTCCACTCCATCGGTTGTGATGATGGTAAGCACATCATAGATCTTGTCGTCATCGAAGAAAATTGCCTGGCTTACATTTTGATAGCCGGGATAGTGTTCCGCGAGCCACTGGTATTCCATCGCAATTCCATCCGACTCGTTGTCCGCCTCAATGACTACTGCCATCTCAAAACTGCAGCCTGCCTCCGTGCAAGCAGACCCGGGTGTGGTGGTGGGCGTCAACGTGGGTGTTGGTGTTAAAGTTGGCATGGGCGTTGAAGTTGACGTCACTGTGGATGTAGGCGTCAGGGTGAAGGTAGGTGTGGGTGTGATCGTTGGCCCGAACAACTGTCCCGGCCCGCAGGCAGAGACGATGAAACTGATTAACAAGCAAGTGACGATGGCTTGAAAATGCTTTTTCATGGAAACCTCCTCTCAAGGGTTGAAGCAAAAGGGCGCGGACGCGATCCTCAAGTCCACGGCGGAGGTGGGGAGTTATGGATTACACCAAGTAGATAACGGCATACTCCAACACCACCGTCAAAACGCCCGCGATCAGGCCGTTGCTATCGCGTCCACCCACCGGGCAGGCGCATCACGCCCACGTAGACGAGTGCCAGCGCGCCGAGGATGGCAACCACCGAGTAGAAGAATCGCTGTTTGTCGCCCAGCGCCTTCAACCGCGAGGGGACGTGTCCCAGCGCCGCGGCAATAATCATGATGACCATGTGCTCCCAGCGATAACCGGGGAAACCTGCACCGGTGAATCCGCTCCACAAGAAGAAGACCAATCCGAGAAGGACTTGCACATCGAGCAGCCCGCTGAAACTGGCCGCCAGTCCGCGGTCCATGCCTTTGAAGGATGCGTTCACCGCCCAGCCGATCGCGAACTTGAAAACCGTCAGCGCGGCGACGGCGATGATGATCCAGCGCAAAACGGAATGGAGGATGAAAAGGAAGTCCATGAGGTGTCTCCTGCGAGAAACCCGTTTTCTGCCAGAAAACGGGTTTCTCAATTTGCGCCAATGTTAGCATAAATCCATTTCTCGTGTAGAATCGAACCAGCCCGCAGGGCTTCGTATCTGAGCACGGGGATTCCATCCCCGTGCGGATTGATTATGCGGATGCCCTCGCGGCACAAGGAGACTTGCCATGACATACACCACCATCCTCGCCGAAACGCTCGGACGGGTCGGACTCGTCACGCTCAACCGCCCCGAAGCGATGAATGCCCTCAACAACACGCTCATGCGTGAACTGATGGACGCGCTCGAAGCCTTCGACAATGATGATGCCATCGGCGCGATGGTCATCACCGGGAATCAAAAGGCCTTCGCGGCGGGCGCGGACATCAAAGAGATGGCTGACAAGTCTGTGCAGGAAATGTACGACAACGACCCCATCGCCCAGTTTGGACGCATCCGCACCATTCGTAAGCCGGTCATCGCGGCGGTGTCGGGATGGGCGCTCGGCGGCGGATGCGAGATCGCGCTCTCGTGTGACATGGTCATCGCCTCGGAGACCGCCAAATTCGGTCAGCCCGAGATCACCATCGGCGTCATCCCCGGCGCGGGCGGGACTCAGCGGTTGCCGCGCGCGGTTGGAAAAGCCCTCGCCATGGAAATGGTTCTCAACAATCGGACTCTGTCAGCGCAGGAAGCGCTTGGGCTCGGCCTCGTCAACCGCGTTGTCCCGCTGGACGCGTATCTGGATGAGGCGTTGAAACTGGCCGAGGAGGTCGCGTCCCGCGCGCCCGTCGCGATCCGCTCGGCGAAGAAGGTCATCAATCAATCGTACGAAAGATTCCTGGCCGAGTCGCTCGAGGAAGAGAAAAAGGAATTTTATAACCTGTTCACCACCGAAGACCAAAAAGAGGGGATGAGCGCCTTTGCGGAAAAACGCAAACCAAATTGGACAGGGAAATAAATTGGCATGACCACAGTTCGCGAGTTGCTTGCGGGGTTCGCTTCCCTGCCGATCAAAGGGCAGGCGGTTATCGCGCACGGGTCGTTCAAGTCGCTGGGGCAGGTGCAGGGCGGGCCGCGTGTGGTGATCGACGCGCTGGCGCGTACGTGCGGCTCGCTCATCGTGCCGACCTTCACCTACCAGACGATGGTGACGCCGCTCGTGGGACCCCCGAACAACGCTCTGGATTACGCGGCCGAGGATGCGAACAGAAGCCGCGTCGGGGTCGGGACTTTGGATGCGCTCCCGTTTCGACGCGACACCCCCGCTGACGAGGAGATGGGCATCCTGGCCGAGACGCTGCGGAAGCATCCCTCGGCGAGGCGCAGTTTCCACCCGATCCTCTCCTTCGCGGGCATCAACGCGGATTTTGCGCTGGAGCGTCAGACCATTTACGATCCGCTCGCGCCCATCGGCGCACTGGCGGAGAAAAACGGCTGGGTCGTTTTGATCGGCGTGGACCACTCGGTGAACACCAGCATCCACTACGCCGAGAAACTCGCGGGACGTAAACAATTCGTCCGCTGGGCCCTCGCACGCAGGCGCATCATCCAATGCCCGGGCTTCCCCGGAGATTCTTCGGGATTCAATGAAATCGTCAATTATCTCGGCGCTGGGGTGGAGACCGTCGTCATTGGCGAGGCAAAAGTGCAAGCCATTCAGTTGAACAATCTGGTCGACCGCGTGAAGATTTTGCTTAAAGCAAATCCGCGTGCTCTCCTGTGCGAACGCAGGGATTGCGCGCGGTGTAATGCGGTGATGGCTTCGCTTTAGGCTTTAACCAGCCGCCAGAATAAAATCCCAGCCAGCAGGGACATTGCCGCGCCGAAGAAGAACGGTGCCGACGCGCCAAAGCCTGTCCACGCGCCGAGTCCCTGCCAGAGGACGCCCGCGATGAGTGAGGCCGGCAGGGCGGTCAGTCCCACCGCCGCGGCGAAGAGACCGTAGGCCGTCCCGCGCTGCGCTTCGGGGACGAGGTCCGCGATCAGGGCTTTCGCGACGCCTTCGGTCGCGGCGTAGTAGATTCCATAGAGGCCGAAGAGCGTCCACACCTGCCAGCCCGTCTGCGAGAACGCGAAGCCGAGGTAGACCAGTCCGTAGGCCAGCCAGCCGAAGAGGATGATCCGTCGTCGGCCGATTCTGTCCGAAAGCGCGCCGAGGGGACCTGCCAGAAGCGCGTAGATGAAGTTGAAGGTCATCACCATCAGCATCACCTGTAACACGTTCAGCCCGCGCTCCTGTCCACGCAGGACGATGAACGAGTCCGAGGAGTTGCCAAGGGTGAACAGGACAATGATGACGAGGAAAATCTTGAAGCGGGAATCGAAGCCCTGGAGCGAGAGAGTTGGCCGCGCGGATGGATTCGCTTTCGCTACGTCACGCGCGCCGAGTGCGAGAACGATGACTGCCAGCACCGCGGGGATGATGCTGACGAGGATGGCGGCCTGAAACGTGGAACGCGTCAGTGACGCGGCCTGGGACTGGGAAAGCCAGACGATGAGCGCGGCCAGCCCAAGTCCGATGAATGCTCCGAGCGTGTCGCCCGCACGGTGGAGGCCGAAGGCTAGTCCGCGCTGAGTCGGCTCGATGGAGTCGGCCACGAGAGCGTCGCGTGGTGCGGTGCGAATCCCCTTGCCGACGCGGTCCGCAAAGCGGACGCCCAGCACCCATCCCCAGGCATTGGCGATGTAGAGGAAGGGCTTGGCGATGGTCGAGAGCGAATAGCCCGCCACCGTGAGCCATTTGCGTTTGCCAAGTTTGTCGGAGAGCGCGCCCGAATAAATTTTGAGCAGGGACGCGGTCGTCTCGGCCACGCCGTCAATCAGGCCGATGATGGCGGTACGGACGCCGAGCACGTTGGAGAGGAACAGTGGGACAAGGTAGACGATCATCTCCGAGGAGATGTCGGTGAGCAGGGATGTGGCCGTGACGATCCACACGTTGCGGGGAAGTTTTTTGATGGACTGTGATGTGCTCATAATGATCCAGGAAAAACGTTCCAACGTTTGAAAGTTGGAACGTTGGAATGCTGAAAAATATTTTTATTCGCCCCCGTCACCATCATCGCTGGCGACGCCAGGCTGTTCCACGCTGATCACATCGCCGTGATAGTTGATGATGATCTTGAATCCCAACATGCCAAGATAAGCGCGGGCATCTTCGGGCAGGCCGACTTGCAGCATCTGGTCGAATTGCTTGTCCATGTTTTTGAGTTGATTGGCAATCGCCGCCACGCTGAACGGGTCTTCCTGACCGATCATCTTGGCGGTCTGCTCACTGACCAGACCCTCGCTCCCCTTGATGAGTTCAGCCATCTGCGCCAATACCTGACGATCCACCTGCTCGGAGGGGATGTGTCGGCGAAAGCCCGCGTCGTCCACAACGTAGCAGGGTTCGTCGCCCACGTAGGCAGATTCTGCGGGGCGGTCTGATTCATCGAAAACGAGGCCACTAAAAAGTTGTTTTTTCATTGAACCCTTTTTGAACCGTAAAGCACGCGAAGAGCGCAAAGATATTTAATTGATTTTTCTTCGCGCTCTTTGCGGTCTTCGCGGTAAATCTAATTGCTCTGTTTCCCTTCAACCGTCGCGAGCAGAATCCCAGCCGCGATGCCGAGACGGCGATCCAGCATGCGAGCAGAGTCCATGCTGAAATCGAGGTCGAGTTCGTAACGGAAGAGGTTGAAGCGTTGGCGCAGGTCGGCGACGCGCGTCTCGCCGAAGGTCAGGTCATAGTTTTGGGGCAGGAGGGAGCCAAGCAGGAAACGACGCAGCATGGCAAGTTGCATGGAATCTTCGAAGAGCATTCCGCGCGGCTGGTCGTTTGCGTCGAGCACTTCCCATTCGTCGCGGAACATCGACCGCCAACCCTTGCGGCGCAGGACGCCGACCTTCTCGCCCGTCATCGAGTCCATCACATCGTACGCGGCGGAAAAATCAATGATCTGGCGCGCTTTGATGGTGAGAATCTCCTGCGACTTGCTTTCGTCTGAATACACGCGGATGTCCTCGCGCAGGCGGAACATTTTCTGCTCGCTGAACAGGATGAGATTTTCTGAAGGGTCGAAGACGCGGAACTTCCCCGTCAACGCGAAGACCTGTCGGCGGAGGAGGTAGTTATTGTGGATGAAGGCGGTGTGCATGGGGGATACCTTTCGGGGGGGGGAGAAGTTAGAAGTTAGATGTTAGAAGTTAGGTGGATGAGGTTGTGTCATTTCTTTCCGAGGTTGCGTTTGTGGGAATTGAGGAGGGATGTAATGAGGCCGATCAAGTGGTCGCAAACCTTGTAACGATGTTCAAGAAGGTCGGCTGGCAGGGCATGGCGGGAGCGATAATACCATCCGCGAGTTTCGCGCGCTTCGCCAAGACTGATTTTGATGATACGCACATAGTCGGGTGTGCCAACGCCGCGTCCGTAAGCCTCTTCCATGTTGGCGCTGACGCTTCCCGAACCGTGGACGATCTGCGTAACGTTGCTTCTGGCGCGAAAATCTTTTTGCAGAAGGTCGCAATCATCCCAAACGAGATCGTAAAGATATAAGGCGACACGATAGTACAACGCTTCCCACAGTGGGTTTTTCTTCATGTAAGCGGGAACCGTCTTCTCCCATTCTTCAAACTTGATAAACGCATCGCTCACTCCTGCCTCCTATCTTCTAACATCTAACTTGCAACCGTCATCAGACTCTCCACCTCAAGACACATGCACTTTCGTCCCCGTTCCCGGCTTGTGAAGGTAATCCGCTTCGGGCGGGACCGAGGGGCGGGTCCAGCGATAGAGGAATTTCGCGGCGCTGTTGGGGAGGTTTACGCATCCGTGACTGCGCGGCTGACCGAAGTCATTATGCCAGTAGGTGCCGTGGAAGGCAATCCCCGTCCCGGTGAAGAAACTGCACCACGGGACACCGGGCAGGTCGTAGAGATTCGTTTTCGGGTCGCCATCGTTGGTCATGTGGACAGACGGCCCTTTGTGGTAGGTGTCGAAGCGACCGGTCGGAGTATTACTGCGTCCCGCGCCGCTGGCGCAGCGCGATTGCAGGACGAGGCGTTCGTCCTCGAAGGCCAGCACGTATTGCGCGGACAGGTCCACGTAGATGGTTTTCAGAGCGTCGGGAACGTCTGTAGAAAGCGGAGCCAGCTCCCCGTCGGGAATGAGGCGGACGTGTCGCGCGTCGAGGTAGAAAATCCGATGCAGGTGATTGTCCACGATCTGGTACCAGAGGCGGCCGTCGTTTGGGTCCGTGTAGACGGCGGTCACCCAGTGAGTCGAACCGTAGAAGACGCGGTAGGCGTTGTCGGCGTAGATGTTGTAACTGCGGCGCGTGTCGGAGAACGGCACGGTGATCTCGCCGAGCATTTGCTTGCGTGCGAGTTTGGCGACGGGCGTTTGCAGTCGGGTGTGGACGGGTTGGACATCGGCCGAGTGAACGTAGCCTTCCGCGTAGTGATACCAGATGCGGTTATGTTCGCCCTCGCTTGTCAACTGCGAGAGGATGTCAATGACCTTGTCCTTGCCGAGGAGCTTGATTTGTTTGGCGCTGAATGACGGTTCCGCGTAGACGGGCACGCCGCTGATGGCGGCGCGTCCCTGAAACGTGACGGGCGCTTCGGCGTGGACCTCATCGAGGTGCAGTTCGGCCAGTGCGAGGGCAAGAAAGCCCGCGCCGCTGAGTTTGAGGAAGTCGCGTCGAGTGAAGGACATACGATTGGATTAGCTCCGCACCCGCGTCAATTTGGCCTCGGTTGCTTTGGCTTCCAAACCATCGGGCATGATGTTGAAAGCCGTGATGGTGAGATGGTCTGTGTCTTCCAGAGTCACTTCGGTGCGCCAGCCCCAATCGGGTCCGCCAGTGGGATCGGGGTAACTGCCGAGGATGAAAAATCCCTTTTCGGTGGCGTTCCCCGTGCAGAACATGATGGCGGTGTTGTTGTGAAAACTGTCCACCCAACTGGCTTCGTATTGTTCCAGCGTGGTGTTGTAGCCGAAGGTGAACAAGCCGTGCTGGGGCTCGCCTTCGATGGAACCTTGATAAAGATACAGGGCGAAGCGGCCCTCGAGCAGAAGTTGGATCGTCCCGACGACGGGGGATTCGTCCGCGAGTTTCCCTGGCTCCAGCCAGAGTTTGGAGGTGCCGCGCCAGTTGCCCGCGAGTTGGGCGAGGAGATGATGAGGGGTGTCGGGGGATTTGGGGAAGGTCATGGGAGAGTCCTTGAAGAAAGATAAAAGAGGAAAGAAGGGGTTAGGATGGGGTCGCTTCTGAATTAGGGGGATTGGTTTCTGTTACGACAGTTTTTTCGAACAACTGCTTTACATCTTTTCTCATCAAAAAGTATGTGGGAATGACGCTGAGCAGAAAAACGCCGACAAATATTATTAGGGTCTTATGCTAGTTGACAAAAAGTCCTCGAGCGTGATATTGGAGTTTCTGCTCAAAGAAGCCCCACACGCAGGAGGACGCTCCAATGATAAA
>QZIJ01000117.1 GCA_003598975.1 Anaerolineaceae bacterium
CTATTTTATTAGCCGAGATCTTTGAACAAATTGCCCGCTTGGGCATGGTTCATCCCGTTTTTGTGCCGGTTTCTACTTCATAATTGACGAAGGTATTGCTGTGAGGGAGGTGTTTCCTTCTCCAGTAAATGTTGCTGTAAAAGTTCCCCCATCAGCAGTTCCATAGAGTACATCACTTTCTACCGCGTCCAACAACATGTTCCACCAATCTGCGTCGTCTTTCCATTGTGCCAGTAATTTATCCGCACAGGCCTGATAACCATTGGTGCTAGTTGTTAGAGCGAAAACTCGGCGATGCTCATCTTGTAAGGATCAGCATCGGGATGAATCGAACGGAACAGGTCCATCAGTACATTGAACATGGCAGACACGAAAGCTAGGCGCGCCTGAATATACACGGCCAGTCTGTGCCGAATTCGCTTCAAATCGCAGATGACCGTGACTAACGACAAAGCCGTTTCAACGCACATTCGCTCATTCCAGGTTCCTTTCTTGCAGATCTTCATGTTCTTTGGAATGCCGTCTTGGTCTCGGAAACCGTAATCTGCCAAAACAATGGTCTGTCCAATAAAAGGCTCCACCAGTGGATTGAAACGCTTATCGTTCACATTCATGGTGTTCCAATCCCAGGCAACGACCCGACAAAAGTCGTTCAACAGCCAACAAAACTTGATGCCAACGCTCCAACGACCTTTATCACGACCTTTTTTGCCCACCTGTTGCGGGCTTCGGCCTTGGCGGATGGGAAAAATCAGTTCTATCGGATAGCTGTCAATGACCGTGAAGAAGGTTGGATCGGCCATGAGCAATTGACACCAGTCTTGATGGGCTTTGAGTAACCGTTGTAATCGAGTTCTTTCAGGCAAGGCGCCATCGCCAAACCAATCACCATAATCTCGTTTCAGCCAGCGGTAGTAGGCTCGAAAGAAACCACCTTTAAGCGCAAACAAGATGCCAATTGTCACCAATTCACTCGGATACAACTTCGCTTGTGAATGTCTCGGAAGATCGGGCAGACTATCGTCCACAAGACAGAAGATGTGTAGGATAATGCCGCCTGTAGTCATGGGGTGCCTCCTCGTTTGGTTTCGCAACCTGAGGATACCCCATGACTCAACTAGCACCAAAGGTTGATAGCCGTGACAATATCCCAATAGGTATTCCATAATTGCATCTTCTGTAAAATGCCCGGTTGGATCAACATAATTGACTGGAGAATTATTGACGTAAGCATACCTATCCAACCCTTGGACTCCTCCCGGCACAATCGAATCCGCTTGAATGAAGCGGTTAAGATAAGGGTCATACCAACGAGCGTTGTCCACACGCTTCGCTCGGGATGCTTCGCGATAGTACATGAGTCCAAATCCCGCCGCGCCGAGGTCAGTGGCGGAGTCGTTGATCAAAGTCGACTCACTCGTTGGTTTCATTATCCAAACTCTACAAGTGTTTCCAAAATCTGTCAACAAACGAAGGCAGCGAATCAAATCGGTCTTCTTCGTAAATGTGAAATCGAATCGCTTTTTTCATTGACGCATCCCAATTCAATGGGTATAATCCGTCTTCGGCTAATTTTTGAAACAGGAGCGCGATATGAGCGAGATAATAGAAACAACGTCTGCCGAGACGTTGGCACCCAAAACGAAACTTTCCGGCAAAATTGCGAAGATCACTCTGGCGGGGGCATTGGTGGACGTGGGACAGGAAGTCCCGGGCGTACTCCACATTTCACAGATACAGAAAGATCCCGTCAACAAGGTTGAGGATGTACTCCAGGTCGGCCAAACCGTTGAGGCCTGGGTGAAGCGCGTCAAGAAGGACCGCATCGAGTTGACGATGATCGAGCCGCTCGGCATGGAATGGGGCGAGATCCAGCCCGAGATGACCGTCAAGGGCAAGATCGTCCGTCTCGAGACCTACGGCGCGTTCGTGGACTTCGGCGCGGAGCGCCCCGGCATGATCCATGTCAGCGAGTTGACGCGCGGCTATGTCAAGACCCCGGGCGAGGTCGTCAAAGAGGGCGACGAGATCGAAGCGATGGTGTTGGAAGTCAACCGCAAGAAGAAGCAGATCCGCCTTTCGATGAAGGCGCTCATGCCCGAAATTGCCGAAGAGGAAAAACCTGCACGCGAATTTCGCGGCGAACGAGGCGAGCGCGGCGATGCCCGCAAGGGACGCGGTCCCAGGCGCGGCAAGAAGCAGGAAGAATCCTACGAGATGGTGGATGACACTCCAAAGGAGCCTGAATTGACCGCCATGCAAATCGCCTGGCAGATGGCTATGGATCGCTCCAAGGCCAAAGACAAGCCCGTGAAGATGAAGACCGCCAAGACCGCCTCCAACGAGCAGGCCGACATCCTCAACCGCACACTGGAAAAGCAACTCCCCACCGGCGGGTAATTTTGCGCAAAGGGATCAACCGCGAAGTGCGCGAAGAAAGACCTAAAACTTAGCGATCTTTGCATGCTTCGCGGTAAAAAAAATTACTGCCCTCGATTTTTCGAGGGCAGTTTTGATTCTACTGGCTGGCTTCCAGTTCCTTGATGAACTTTTCCTTGCTGGCGGTACGCGCCACTTTTCCGCTGGACGTTTTGATGACCCACTTCGGCCCCACCACGCGCACGTGACGCACCACAATGGCCGAGTTCTTGGAGACGTGCATGCGAATCTCGTCTGCAATGCGCTCGTGCTCGGCCTCATCGTCCGTATCCACCTCGGCGATGATGACGACCTCCTCCGTCCCTTGCGATTCGTCGAAGAGACCGAAGGCCACCGTCCGTCCGGGATGGACGCGGGGGATTTCACAAGCCAGTGCCTCCAAATCCTGCGGATACACATTCTTGCCGCCCACAATGATCATATCCTTTTTGCGGCCTGCGATGAAAAATTCTCCGTTGAACATGTAGCCATAATCGCCAGACATGTACCAGCCGCCGGGCAGGAATGCCTTCTTCGTAATGTCGGGACGATTGTAATACTCGTTCAACATGCAGTTGGATTTAAGCACGATCTCGCCGATGTGACGCTCGGGCAGGTCGCGGCCTTTGCTGTCCACTACGCGCATGATGGTGTTGGGGATGGGCTTGCCGCAGGACATCATCTGGATGGCGGGACGACCGTCGAACGCGAGACGCGCGATCTTCTCTGTTGTGAACGATTCGCGGTCCACTTCCTCGACGTAGGGAAGTTTACTCGTGTCGTTTTGCGTCGCCGCGAAGACGTTCTCTGCCATGCCATACGAGGTCTGGAGGGTTTCGAGCCGCAGTCCATATGATTTGAAGCGTTCGTAAAACATCTGGTGGCTCTTGAACTTGACCGGCTCGGAGGTGTTGACGCTGACACGCCACGAGGAGAGGTCCACGCCCTCCAGGTCGCGGTCACGGATCTTCTGCGCGCAGAAGTTGTAGGCAAAATTCGGCACCCACGTCAGCGTGCCGCGGTAATCGGAGATGGCGCGCAACATGCGATACGGCGCGCGCACCCAGTCAAAGGGCGACATCTGCACCACGTGCACGCCGCGCAGGATGGGCATCAGGAAACAGGCGATCAGCCCCATGTCGTGATAGAGCGGAAGCCAGGAGATGATAATATCAGCGCGCGTCAGTTTAATGGATTCGCCATAAGCGTCGAGGTGATTGAAAATGGCGCGATGCGAAAGCGCCACGCCTTTTTGCAGACCCGTGGAGCCCGAGGAATGTTGGAGCAAAACAATATCGTGCTCGTTGCGCTTCGTGCCGGGCAACAACGAAAAATCCAATTTGTCCTGTCGCGGAATGCGGTCGGTGATGAAAATTTCGCGCACCGAGTTTTTGCTTTCGCCCACCAGCATTCTGATATCCGCCTCGAACTCGGGATACGTGACGATGCCCGTCGGGTCGCCATGCGAGAAGAGCGCGGCCAGGTCGGCGCGGTAACGCTCTGGCGAAAGTTTTTCCGTCAGGAAGGGCATCATCGAAGGGATGGCGCCAAGCAATACCGCGCCCCAGAACGAATAGACCAAATCTTTTCCATGCTGGAGGATCAGAATGACCACCTCCCCGGGCTTGATCCCAGCCCGCGCGTATTCCGCGGCGTAATCGTTCGACCGTTCGATGAGTTCTCGGTACGTGATGTGGAAATCGGGCTGGTTCGGGTGCTGGAGCGTGACAGCCACCTGCTCGGGTTCGCGCTCGTAAAAGTCCCGCAGGACGTCGGTGAACGTCGTCATTACTTCTGCCTCGCCTGAATGAGATTCGCCAACTGCTCGATGGAGTCGAAGGTGTTGGCGTTCAGTTCAGAGTCCGCGATGCGGACGCCGAAGGTGTCCTCGACAAAAAGGGCCAGGTCAACCAGGCTGAATGAATCGATCAAGCCGCTGGAGATCAACGCGTCGGTGGGTTGGATGACGCGCTTGGGCTGTTTGAGAATTTTCTGGACGATGAAATCCGCGATGGTCTTCTGCATTTCGGTGGACATGGAAATCTCCTTGCAAGTTTTTGAAATCAAGAACGGCATTATGCCACAACAAACGATTTTACGGGCAGGAAAATTCCTGCAGAACAGGGGTCAGCAACTCCGCCAGGTGCGCCTCGCCATTATTATCACGATGGGCCATATCGTTGGAAAATTCCGAGGAGGGCAGGGCGTCCCAGTAATCGAAATAGGGATAGCCCTGCGCGCGCATCCAATCGGCCAGTGAGAGGCGATAGGCATCGTACGCCCAGCGTGGATAGATGTGGTTGTAGCGCAGGTCGCTGTTCTTCCCTGAGACGATGTAGATCGGTTCATTGACCACGACGAGCGGGGCGCGGCCTGCGATTTCATTTCCCACGCGGACGACATCGAGCATCAACGAGCGCACCAGCGCGGGAGCATCGTCAGGGGACTGGTAGTCAAAATAGGTGACATCCGCCAAAACGTCCTGTGGAAGCGGAGGCAGACCCTGCGGCAGGGCGTTGGCGTTGTCAATTCCCGTGGCTGTCCACATCAGTCCATACACCTGATTGAGAATGAGACTCTTCAATTTTTCCCGCTGGCCGATGATGGTCTTCTCCCAAAACGTGGGTTCGGCAACCTCTTCGAAATATACCTTCGGCAGTTTCAAGTCATACTCTGCGATGACTTGTGCCATCCGCTCGGCGTGCGGGACGAGAAATTCGCGGTCGGCGGGTTTCTTCTCGAAACTGTGCAGCGTCACCAGCCAGAGCACCATGTCTGGATCGTAGCGGTTGGCATAATCGAGAAAGAGCAGATCGCGCACCGTGGACGGCCACGGATAGCCAAGATCGTAGGCTTTGACGGCGCGTCCATCGCAGGTGGTCAGGTTGAGGCGGTTGATCTCGGATGCCAGTGTGTGTTCGGGGGTTACATGTCCGCCCCAGGTGGCGGAATCGCCCAGCAGGATCACGCGGAACTCGTCGGCGGGCTTCGCAGATGCTGAGATGACATGCGCGCCGTACATGGCATCGAAATCCTGGATGACGGGGACGTTGTAATCCTGCGAATAGAATTGCGGCGATTCCGAATACGGGAAGCGGACACGTCCGCGCCAGAGCCAGTTGTAGGCAGTCAACTTTCCAATGGGTGGATTCCACCACGCGAAGAGCAGGTTCAGCGCGACAAGTATCAGGGCGGCTTTGAGGAGCACGCGCAGGGCGTTAACGGGTGATTTCATCATGCAAATCCAAATAATTTCAAGAGGGCCTGCACCGACAACTGCGGCGTGGACAGGGCAAAGAAGACGATTCCCAGCGAGAAGTAGATGAAGGTAAGCGCGACGCCCAGAGCCTGGAAAATGCCTCTCGGAACGGGAGCAGGCACAAAGTCGGGAAAGAGGCGGCGGGTGAATTCAGTCCAGCGGTTTTGGATGAAGAGTCCCAGTCCGTGCCAGAGTCCCCAAAGGGCAAAATTCCAGGTGATGCCGTGCCAGAGACCGATGAGGAGCATGGTGGTGGTTTGAGTCAGCAGGAGGATCAGCGTGAATGGGAGAGGCCGTTTGCGAGAGCGGAGGAAGCGGGTGACGGGATTGAAGAAATAGGAACGGAACCACTGCGTGAGAGTGATGTGCCAGGAGTTCCAGAATTGGGTCAGGTTGGGCTTGAGGAATGGCGCGGTGAAGTTTTCGGGCAGGCGGATGCCGAGGAGACGCCCTATGCCAATGGCAATGTCGGTGTAGCCGCTGAAGTCGAAATAGACGCGAAAGGAATAGGCGAACAGTGTCACCCACAACCAGCCGCCGCTGATGGTTTGACCGACGAGCGCGTCCTTGATGGAGATGAGGGCAAGCGTGTCGGCGAGGAAGAATTTTTTGAAGAGGCCGAGCGCGAGACGCTGCCCCGCGAAAAGCCAGTCATCATTTTTGAGCGGGAGCGGCTCGCGCAGTTCTGTGACGAATCGCTCGAGGCGGTCGATGGGACCCGCGGTGGAGGCAGGGAAAAAGATCACGTAATTGAGGTACTCGGCCAAACCGACCGCGGGCAGGACTCCGCTTTGGCGGTCACGGATGGTGTGGAGCAGGCGAAAGGCCACATAGGAATATCCCAGCCAGGCGATGGACGATGGAATGGCAGTGTCGGATACGCCGCCGCGCAAGTCGGCGAGGAGGTTCAGCGTCCATTCGGAGACCGAGGGGGATTTTAGGAAAACAAAAATCGCCAGCAGGCCAAGCGCGGTAACAATGAGGAGAAGTCGGTTGTCTTTTTTGAGGAGGGAGAGAACGAAGGTCAAACCGAGAAAACCCGCCAATCCAATCGCGACGAATCGAATCGAACCTGCGGACGGAAATTTCAGCCAGGGCTGAACGTCGCTGAACACCACGAAGAGAATGACGCTCGTCAAAACAGCCAGTGCAGGCCAGTTATCGCGCAGGTTACGCGACTCTCGCGGCGCGGTGATGACCCAGGTCAGTGCAACAAGAAAGAGAGTAAACGTCGGCAGCCAGAACGACAGCGTCGGATAAACTTTTATGGCAGGTTGAAGCCAATAGATGACCAGCGCGCTGACAGTCACCAGCGCAAGCGAGCGCCCGCGGCGCAGGAAGCTGAGCAAAATGGCAACACCAGTCAACGCGAGGATTTGCAGGACGGTCATTAAAATCCCTGATAGATCCAGTCGGGGGTGGTATCGGCGGTAAAGATCACCAACGCGATGGCGATTAGCGCGAGCGCCAACGCCAGCATGTTTTCACGCGAGAAAATGGATGCAATGAGTTTCTTGAGCATTTCTTTTTTTCACAGTGAACTGGAATCCGAAGTGGAACTTCGGGATTCATCGATTAATTCTTACCAGAATTCGCTTTCAGGTAGGCCTCCATGAACGCGTCCAGGTCGCCGTCCAACACTGCCTGCGTGTTGCCGCGCTCGAAGTCAGTGCGATGATCCTTTACCATCTGATAAGGATGCAAAACGTAGGAGCGAATCTGACTGCCCCATTCCGCCTTGGTGTACTCGCCGCGCAGGACTGCCACTTCTTCATCTTTTTCTGCCTTCTTGATCTCGAGCAGGCGGGCACGCAAGATTCTCAAAGCAAATTCGCGATTCTGGGCTTGCGAGCGTTCGTTTTGACAGATGACAACCAGCCCCGTCGGTAAATGTGTAAGACGGATGGCCGTCGAGTTCTTCTGGACATTCTGCCCGCCCGCGCCCGACGAACGAAAAACATCAATCTTCAATTCGCTCGGGTCGATCTCGACCTCGGGGTCGTCCATGGCAACCTGAGGCAGAATCTCCACGAGCGCGAACGAAGTGTGCCGCCGATGCGCCGCGTCAAAAGGAGAAAGTCTCACCAGGCGATGCACACCTTTTTCGGAACGCAAATATCCAAACGCGTATTTCCCGTTGACCGCGATGGTCACGGATTTGATTCCCGCCTCCTCGCCCTCGGTGCGGTCCAGCACTTCGGTTCCGAATTCGTGTTTCTCGGCCCAGCGTAAGAACATGCGCTCGAGCATGGCGGCCCAATCCTGCGAATCCGTCCCGCCCGCGCCCGCGTGGATGGCAAGAATGGCATCATCGTCATCGTAACGGCCAGAGAACATGGCGTTGAAGACGCGCGTATCCACTTCCTTTTCGATGGTCGCGGCTTCCGATTCCAAATCCGCGCGCAGGCTTTTATCATCCATGCGCGCGAGTTCGAGCGCGTCGTGGATGCGCGCCCGAAAGGCGCGCCAGCCATCCACTTCATCGCGAAGTTTGGCGGCCTCGCGGCTGACGCGTTGCGCCTTCGTGGAATCATTCCAGAAATCAGGCGCGCCTATTTGATTGTCTAATCCAGCCAGTTGGGATTCTTTTGCGGGAAAGTCAAAGACGCTCCAGGATTTGGGTGATGGCATCCTGTGCGGTGGTCAGTCGGTCAATCAAATCTTGCATGAGTCCTCCAAGCATTACCACCCGTCATTGCGAGAGCGATCTTCCCGAAGCAATCCCTCGTTCGACGAGGAGATTGCTTCGTTGGCCTTCGACTTCGCTACGTTCAGGCCTCCTCGCAATGACGAAAAGGTTATGAATTCAAAATTCCGTCCACAAACGAATCGGGGTCGAAGGGCGTCAGGTCTTCGGGTTTCTCGCCGAGACCCGCGAACAAAATCGGGATGCCGAGTTCATGTTGAATGGCAAACGCCATTCCGCCGCGCGCGGACGAATCGAGTTTGGCAAGGATGATGCCCGTCACGTTCACGGCCTCTTTGAACTTGCGCGCCTGTTCCAGCGCGTTCTGTCCCGTGGTCGCGTCCAGAACCAGCCAGATGTGGTGTGGCGCGCCCGCCAGCGCCTTGCCGACAACGCGATACACTTTGCGGAGTTCCTCCATCAAGTTGAAGCGAGTCTGCAATCGGCCCGCCGTGTCTATCAGGATGACATCCACGCCGCGGGAGAGGCCAGACTGGACGGCGTTGAACGCCACCGCGCCCGGGTCGGACTCCGGTGCGCCCGCCACCACTGGGACATTGAGGCGGTCACCCCAGACCTGGAGTTGATCCACCGCCGCGGCGCGGAACGTATCCGCCGCGCCGAAGAGGATGGTTTTCCCCTCGGCGTGAAAGCGTGCGCCCAGTTTCGCGGCGCTGGTGGTCTTGCCCGATCCATTGACACCAACGAGCAGGATCACCATTGGGATTGCGGAAAAATCCAGCGCGGGCGGGTTGTCGAGGCGGGAGCGAAGTTCCGCTTTCAAGGCCGAATTAAGTTCCTCGGAGCGAAGCAGGCCACGGTCACGCGTGAGGCGTTTGAGCGAATCGAGTACGCTGGTAGCGGTGTCGATTCCGAGGTCCGCTTGGACGAGAAGAGTCTCCAGATCGTCCCACGTTTGGGTGGTGATTTCTGTCGCACCCAGTAATGAAGCAACGCGCCCGAGGGCGGCTTTGCCGGTCCTGGAGAGGCCCGCGCGCCAGCGGGATAGCATATCGGTCATGGCGTGCGATTATATCATGGGGGTTTAATGTTTTATGTTATACTCACCGACTGGTAGCGACCAGACCAGCGGGTCAAATCGCTAAAAACTTTTGTTTGAGGTACCAATGATCGAAGAACCCATTCACGTCACTGATGATGCTTTCGAGAAGACCGTCCTGCAATCGCAACTTCCTGTAATCGTTGATTTCTGGGCGCCGTGGTGCGGACCCTGCAAAATGGTCGCGCCTATTCTGGATAAACTTGCGAAGGAAAACGCCGGCAAGTTGCTGGTTGCCAAAGTGAACACAGACGAGAATCCCGAATGGGCGGGCAAATTTGGCGTTCAAGGCATTCCTACAATGTTGTTTGTTTCGGAAGGCAAGGTAGTACACCGACAGGTGGGAGCGCTCCCAGAGCGAATGTTGCGGGATGTAGTCAGCCAGTTCGTGGAAGTCATCGCTCAAGCCTGAATCCCAGGAGGTGTGTATGAACCACCGAATGTTTTTCGTGGTTCTGGTGTTGTCCGTCGCGTTGAGCGCGTGCATGCCGGGACTTTCACCGATTTCCGCGGGTGATTCACAGGCCACATCGGTTGCACTGGCGCGCACACAGGCGGCACTGACCCTGGCTTCGTTGCCCACCCCCACGCTCCCACCTTCCAATACGCCGCCGCCAACATTCACGAACACTCCCACGGCCACGAAGCGCGCAACCAAAACAGCGACGACTGCCGCTGAAACAAGTGGAACCGCCAGCATATCAGAAACGTCTACATTGGCAGGCGCTGAAACTGGAACCGTCACTGCGACGGCTGGCACAACCACAGCGACTCTTGCCGTCTCCGGCACACCTACGGTTACACGCACACCAACACCGGGGCCGCTTCTGTGGGGCACCGTACCGCCTGAGGTTCCTTTCGCTTTTATCACGCTGAAAAACCTGACGAACGATATGGTGTACATTTCGTTCCACTGCAAACTGGAGAATGGACTGACTTCGTACCTGGAATATCCCGTTTATTCCACGCTCAAGGTGAAGATACCTTCCGGCCCATGTCATTATGTGGCGTGGGTGAAGGGACAGCAGTTCACAGGCGATGTTCACATCAAGAAATCCGAGGAATATACCTTCACGTTCAAACCCAAGAAGATACTCTTCACGCAACCGTAAAACAAAGGAGTAAAAGGAGTTAGCAAATGAAAAGAGTGTTACCCCTGATTCTGGGGATTACCGTTTTACTGGCAGCCTGCGGCCCAAAGGCAACGCCGACGATTGACGCGGCCAGCGTCAATGCCACGGCAGTGTCCATGGCCTATACCATGGCCGCACAGACTCAGGCCGCCATGCCGACCGCGACCAACACACCCGAGCCGACGGCAACGTTCACCCTGCCGCCGCCCACCCCGACCTTTCTCGCGCTTCCGACCCTGGGGGCCACAGCCACCAAGGCCGCGGCCGGTGACGGTCCTTGCTATCACGCCATGATGCCCGATCCGCCCGGCAAAAAATTTACAGCCCGGGTTTGGAACACGAACAAAGTGCCTGTATCCGGGAACATCTGTCTCTACGATGATCGCAGCGGCCACAAAGTGACCGGCGTCATCGGCATCAGCCTGGGCAGAAACGCCGATGTTATCCTGAGTGTCCCGCAGGGATGTTACTCGGCCTACTTCTGGGTGAACGACCCCAAGACTCCCTCCACCGCCTCGGGCTCCGCGCTGTGCGCCAACAACGCGGACAAGTGGACCTTCAAGATCACTGCCAACAACGTGCAGTTGCTCCCTCCGTAAATCACAACCGTTGAATCGAAAAAGCGGACGCGCCAAAATCGCGTCCGCTTTTTGTTCCTGTCAGTTACTCTGTCACCCGCTCGATCTTCGCGCCCAGGGCGCGTAGTTTTTCATCCACGCGCTCATAGCCGCGGTCTATCTGACTGATGTTGCGGATGGTAGACTGCCCGTCCGCGGCGAGCGCGGCCAGCAAAAGCGACATGCCCGCGCGGATATCGGGGCTTTCCAATTTTTCGCCGAACAACTGGCTCGGTCCCTGGACGAGACAGCGATACGGGTCGCACAGGATGATGCGCGCACCCATCCCCACCAACTTGTCGGTGAAGTACATGCGTCCCGAATACATCCAATCGTGGAATAGCACCGATCCTTTGGTTTGCGTCGCGACGGTGACGGCAATGCTCATCAAGTCGGTGGGAAAAGCAGGCCAGACATTGGTCTTTATTTCGGGAATGACCCCACCCAGGTCGGTCACTACTTCAAGAGGCTGGTCGGCAGGGACAACCAGGTCATCGCTTTCCGTCTGCCAGACGACTCCCAGACGGCGAAAAACCTGTGCGATCATTTCGAGATAATTCACGCCCGCGTTGCGGATGCGAATCTCGCCATGCGTGACAACGGCCGCACCGACCAGGCTGATCACTTCGAGATAATCGGGACCAACGGTAAACTCGCCGCCGCGCAGACTGTCCACGCCTTCGATGTGCAGGGTGTTCGACCCGATGTTTTCGATGCGCGCGCCCAACTTGTTAAGGAAGCGGCACAATTCCTGAATGTGCGGTTCGGAGGCCGCATTGCGAATGACGGTGATACCCCGGGCACGCACCGCCGCCATGATGACATTTTCCGTGGCAGTCACACTGGCCTCGTCAAGCAAAATGTCCGCACCTTTCAAACCATGTGACACAAATTCCAATTCGCGCCCATAGGTGACTTCCGCGCCGAGGGCCTGCAAGGCAAGGATGTGCGTATCGAGACGACGGCGGCCGATCACGTCCCCGCCCGGGGGGAAGAGACGCAGTCCGCCGGCGCGGGCGGTCATCGGTCCCGCGAGCAGGATCGAGGCGCGGATGCGGCGGCAGAGGTCGGGGTCCAGGTCCGCCGGCCGAACGGTCCGCGCAGTGACGCGCCAGGAGTCATCGCCCAAATCCTCCACCGTCACGCCCAACCTTTCGATGAGATGCCGCATATCGCTCACGTCACGGATGCGCGGCACGTTGTGAAGAATGACCGGCTCGTCGGTCAGCAGGCAGGCCGCCAGCAACGGCAGGGCGGCGTTCTTGTTCCCGCCCGGTGTGACCTCCCCACGCAGGGGAGTCCCTCCTTCGATGACAAATTTTTCCATGGGTTCTCCTGTGAAGTCCCCGTCATTCTAAGGCAGTTTTTCGCTTTCGCCAAGCACATTACAATACACTTACATCCCTTTGAGCGGCGATTCGTTTGGAATATAATGACACCGTGGAATCTGGTCTAGTCATCCCGCTGATCGCGGGGTGGGTCGGCGGCTGGATTGTGAATTATCTGGCCGACGTTCTGCCCCACACCCGCCGCTTCAGCCGGCCCACCTGCCCTCACTGCAACACAATTTATTCCTGGCAGGATTATCTTCTGTTTCGCGCCTGCCGTTCGTGCGGAAACAGGCGCACCATTCGCACCTGGGTCGTTCAACTGTTCCTGGCGGCGTTCAGTGTTTACATCTGGATCTCGCCGCCTGCTCATTTGGGATTTGCGCTTGGATTAATTCTTCTGCTGTACTTTACCATGGACTTTGTGATTGACCTGGAACACCGCCTGATCCTCCACACGACCAGCATTTTCGGCGCTTTTCTTGGACTGGGGGTTGGGTTCCTGCGGCAGGGACTCTCGTCCACGCTGATAGGCGGCGCGGTCGGCTTCGGGATGGTGTTCCTATTCTACCTGTTCGGTGTGCTCTTCACAAAAATACGGGCGCGGCGGTTGCAATCTGCTGGCCTTGAAGCGGACGATGAAGAGGCCTTCGGCGCGGGCGACGTGATCCTGGCGACGATCATCGGGTTCATCCTTGGCTGGCCGCTGACCTGGTTCGGAATCCTGTTCGGCGTCCTGCTCGGAGGTGTGATCAGCGTCCTGATCATGCTCATCCTTTTCCTCTCGCGGCGGTTTCAATCCTGGATGGTGTTCATCCCGTTCGGGCCGTTCTTCATCACCAGCGCCTTCCTGATCGTCTATCTGCCGCAACTCGTAAAGTTCCTAGTACCTAAGTAGGATTGGACGATTATTACCCTGCCTCTAAACTAGAATCGGGAACCGATTAAATATGAAAAAGAAACCAACCCACTCTCAGAAAAGCCCGGCGCAGGCCATGGTGGAATTTGCGCTGGTCCTGCCCATCCTTTTACTGCTCATCTACGGCCTGCTCGAGGTGGGACGTTTGCTTTTCATCTACAGCAGTGTTGTGTCTGCCGCGCGGCAGGCCTCCCGTTACGGCTCCACGACGGGTGTCAACGCGGCGGGCACATTCCGCTACCGCGATTGCGATGGGATGCGGGATGCCGCCCAACGGGTTGGATTCATTGATAACTTTGCAGACGCAGATATTGAAATCTGGCACGATGAGGGAGAAGGTGTGAACCAGGTTTCTTATTGTCCTCCCGGCCAGGCGATAGACGCCACCTTCACGCCCACGACAGGAAACATCAACCGCGTACGCGTGCGCGTCCACACACAGTACACGCCCATTGTCCCGATTCTGCCGCTGGAACCGTTTGAGATCGAATCAGTCAGCGCGCGCACCATCCTGGTCAGCGTGCCGATCATCATCACCGCCGCGCCGCAGGGATGGAATCCCAACAATTCCCCCATCCCCCCGGATACGGCCACTGCCACCATCACGCTCACGCCTTCCGAGACTCCCACCGCGTCGCCCACTGGTACCGCCACCAATACTCCCACCGCTACACGTACACCCACCATTACACGCACTCCTACCATCACATTCACCCCATCCAAAACCGGCACGCCAACAAAGACCGGCACGCCCACCAGCACCGGAACAGCAACCGGTACTGCACTGGCTTGCGATGTGCGTCACGGCGACTTGAAGACATCGCCCTTCGGCATGACGATATTCAACAATAACGCCACTGTAGTAGTGCATATCACGCAAATTCAGGTCTATTGGAACCCGTCATCCCCTGCCGGACAAAAACTTAAAACCATCAATTTGGGGGGAACTCTGATCTGGTCATCTGAAACTACAGGTTCCCCGTTGGTTGTCTCCAGTTTCATTGGCGATGTGTCCATCGCGGCCGGCGGAAACAAACTCTTGCAAGTGGGTTTTGAAAAGAACTATAAATCCACCGGAATCGAACAGATCATCGTTGATTTTGCTGAAAACGGCTGTCCGACCCTGGATTCGAATGACAACAGTCAACTACAATGAAAACAAACAACCATTTCCCCAACAAAAGAGGCCAAAGTCTGGTGGAATTCGCCATCAGTCTGACCTTCATTTTGATCCTGCTTGCGGGCGCGATCTACTTCGGCATCGGGCTTTTTTATTACGTTGCCATGCGTGACGCCGCGCAGGAGGGCGCTCTCTACGGATCAATGAATCCAACCGACCTTGGAGGAATTCAAACGCGAGTCGCGGATTCATCTGGACCTGGCCTTGTTCGTGGTCTCTATGACTCCGGGCAACTTACCGTCGCCATCACCTATACGGGCGCGGCCTGTGAAGGAAACGGAATTACCGTAACGCTCCAGCACGACTATTCATTGAACTGGCTTCCTGTTGGCGCATTTATTGAGCCATTCATCGGACATGACTATATCCGATTAAGAGCGGCGGTAACCGACACCATCCTCACTCCTCCGTGTCCCTAGCGCGGATGCCCGAAAGGAAAACTTCCATGAAAAACAAATTTCCATCCGAGAGCGGCCAGGCCATCATCATGATCGCGCTGGCGGTTGTGGCGCTCGTTGCCTTGACGGCACTGGCCGTTGACGGTGGCAATGTCTACGCGGAACGCCGCCGCGCCCAAAACGCCGCAGACACCACCGTGCTGGACGCCGCTCTTGCAAAGGTACGCGGCCAAAACATGTACACCGAAGGCCTGGCACGCGCCGCAAGCAACCACTACGTGGACTCTGACCCGGCCGCCGGGCAGTCCACTCCTGAGGTGAATGTCGAAATCTACAATCCGCCCATCAGCGGCCCATACACCGGTCACGCCGAATACGTTCAGGCGATCATCACCGCCAAAGTCCCGACTTATTTTGGCCGCGTGATCGGCATCACCGAAGTAACCAACAAGGTGGAAGCCGTGGCTCGCGCCAAACCGCCTGTATTCAACCCGATGTTCTTCGGCAACGCCATTGTCGGGTTGTCGCCGAATGAATGCAAGGCGATTGTGTATCAGGGAAACGCCAACACCACCGTCACAGGAGGAGGCATCTACGTCAACTCGAATTGCAGCGGCGGCGGAAATCAGGCGGCCTTCTTCAACAACAGTTCCTCGGCACAGCTCACAGCACCCTGCCTGCAGGCTGTGGGCGCCATTCAATACGAACCAGGCGCAATTAACATTCCCACCGGTTGCATTATCACCGGAGCCCCTCCCCTGCCTCCTCCCGTTTATCCGAACCCCACTTGCTCAGGGTCTGCCGTCCAAAACGGAAACATCCTCAGCCCCGGCAATTTTTCGGGCACTTTTCCACCCGCCGGGGTGACGCAGCTTGAACCGGGTGTTTATTGCGTGGATGGCAACTTCCGCCTCAATGCCACTGATGTATTGAATGGCAGTGAAGTGATCATACGAGTCTCCGGTGACGTACGCTGGAGTGGCGGCGCTACAATTAATTTGAGCGCACCCACCAGCGGACCTTTCGAGGGACTATTACTCTTCCTGCCGGAAGGCAACACAAACGAGGTGGAGATCAACGGCAATTCGGGCTCCACCTTTACCGGCACAATTCTTGCGCCCTCCGCCTCGGTCACCATCAACGGGACTGGTGGCGTGACCGGCCTGAACAGTCAGGTGATCGGATACACCGTGAACCTTTCAGGCACAAGCAATACAACCATCAATTACAATGCCGGTCAAAACTACCAGGCGCCGGAAAACCCGGCCGTCCAACTCGTTCAATAACATGCGAGCGCCAACCCGCACATCCCGTTCCGAACGCGGCCAGGCAATTGTATTGATCGCCATTGCTCTTGTCGGCCTGATCGCCATCACCGGCCTTGTGGTGGATGGAGGCATGGCATTTGCCGATCGTCGCCAGGCCCAAAACGCGGCGGACGCGGCTGTCCTGGCCGCCTCGCTGGCCCGGGCACGCGGCGAGAATTATCAATATGCCGCCATCCAACAGGCCCTGCAGAACGGATACGTCAACGACGGCGAACAGAGCGAAGTACAGGTTCACAATCCGCCCATCAGCGGTCCCTACACCGGCAATGCGCAGTACATCCAGGTGATCGTCACCTCGCATCCGCAGACCTACTTTGCATCTGTCATTGGTATTAATGAGATTACGAACACCGTCGAGGCCGTTGCCCGCGTCAAGCCAGCAGAGTGGAGCCAGATCATGGACGGCCATGCTGTCATCAGCCTTGCTCCGCATAGCAATTGTCAAAACAACAAGGCCTTCTGGGCGCACGGCGAAGGCACACTGGAATTGCAAGGCGGAGGCATCTGGGTCAACTCCGATCACCCCACATGCGCTTTCATCCAGCAGGGCAACGGGAGCATCGCATTCGAGGATAACAGTCCGTTCATCATTGTGGGCGGCGCGACAATTCACAAACCGCAACTCGTAAAGAGACAGGTTCAGGGTCTGGGTTACATGCAGAGAGCCGAGGGCGGCAGCATCCCCATGCAACCCATCGTGGGAGCGGTACCCATTCCGTATCCTCCTCCTTTCGTCATGCCCAAACCTTCCTGCGGTGGAAAGCCCGCAAAAGTAAGCGAGGATGGCAGTTCCATGAGCCCCGGCTACTGGGATGTGGAAGAGAACGAGAAGTTCCCACCCAAAGGCGTTACCACTCTTAAATCAGGCATCTACTGCATCAACGGCGACATGCGCGTCAACGGCGGCGAAACCCTCGAAGGAACCGGCGTTTTACTGGTCGTGGAAAACGGCTCGGTGCATTTCAGTGGCAGCGCCACGATCGATCTCGGAGCGCCGGGCGGCGGCCCATTCCAGGGACTTCTCCTCTACCTTCCCATGAATAACGCCAGCCTCGTCGTTCTGAACGGGAACGCCGAATCTTCGTTCCACGGCACCATCCTTGCGCCCGCTTCCCTCATCCGCCTTGCGGGCAACGAATCCGCTTACGGCTTCCACAGTCAGATCATTGGCTATTACATTGAGTTGACAGGTTCATCCAACCTTCTTGTAAAATATCTCGACAGCCAGAATTACGACGCGGTGATCAGCCCATCGGTGGAAATCAGCCAGTGACAAATATCAGAGACCCGTTTTCTGGCAGAAAACGGGTCTCTTGCCTCCGTCTTGCAACTGGCCGGACCTTCGGCCGGTTGCTGTTTAAGGCTATAAATGCCCACGGTCACACATTGCACTTTTTTAGAAGGGAGAGGGCGCAACGCGTGACCGAGTGCGGTATAATCCCGCCGCATATTTCACCCCAAGGAGGCTACCCGACAATTTAAAACGGGAAAGAGCGCATGGACTTATTGGTCGAAGGCCTGATGGTCAGACTGGTCGGCTAATGAGTTGACGAGGAAGAGGGTTCTCTGTCGCGAGGCAGAGTTTACTGTGTGCAACGCAAATTGCGGCGCAACAGGAAAATCGAATGATCAGCGGATGCCCTCCGGGCCAGCCAGGCCCGACACCTTTCCCTCCAGTACAAAATCTTCGCGAACAACGCCGCGCGGGCAACCGTGCGGACAAAACGCTGAGAATGGCGATTCAAAGTATCAGGTGCTTCGGTATCAGGTATCAAGTCTTTTCGCTCCTGACACGTGACGCGTCGCACATGACACTTGACACTATTAAATCTGGAGGAACCCATGTGTGGAATCGTCGGATACATCGGCGGACGCAACGCGACCCCGATTATCTATAATGGCCTGAAACGGCTGGAATATCGCGGCTATGATTCGGCAGGAATTGCCGTTTTACAAAACGGACAGATCGAAGTGAGACGCGAGGCGGGAAAACTGTCCATGCTCGGCGATCTGCTTCAGCAATCCCCCATCCACGGCAATCTCGGAATTGGTCATACCCGCTGGGCCACGCACGGCGCGCCCAGCGCGCGCAACGCGCATCCGCATCTCGGCCAGACGGGGCGCGTCGTCGTTGTCCAGAATGGCATCGTGGAAAATTTTCTCGAACTGCGCGATGAACTTTCGGCGGAAGGCGTGGAATTCAAATCCGATACCGACACGGAAACCATCGTCCACCTCGTGGAGCACTATCTTGCCAGCGGACTCGATCTGGTGGAGGCGGCGCGCAAAACCTTCCAGCACATTCAGGGTGCGAATGTGGTGGTGCTGATGTCGGCAGACGAACCCGACAAGATCGTCACGGCGCGCATCGGGAACGCGGGTGGAGTCGTCATTGGCTATGGGGAGGATGAGATGTTCGTCGCGTCGGACGTGCCTGCCATCCTCGAGCATACGCGACGCGTCACCTTTTTGGAATCGCGCCAGATGGCGGTGGTGACACGCAACGGCGCGAGTGTGGAAGCGCTCGAAGGCGGCCGCGTCCAGCCCGAGGTCCATGTGGTGGCGTGGGATCCCGTCGCCGCGGAAAAGGGTGAGTATCGTCACTTCATGCAGAAGGAAATCCACGAACAGGTCCGCGCACTCACCGACACATTGGCAGGCCGTGTCGATTTCGAGCACGGAAAAATCCGCCTTCCAGAATTGAATCTCACGCCTGAACTGGCAAAGCGAATTGACAAGATTTACATCACGGCTTGCGGCACTGCGGCCTATGCGGGCATGGTTGGAAAAACGCTCATCGAGAAAATCGCGCGGGTGCCAGTAGAAGTGGTGATCGGTTCCGAGTTCCGTTACAGCGACCCCATCATTGACGAGCGGACGGTGGTGCTGGCCATCTCACAATCGGGCGAGACGGCTGATACGCTGGCCGCCATGGAGGAGGGACGACGCAAGGGCGCAGTGGTGTGGAGCATTGTGAATGCGATTGGCTCACAAGCAATGCGCATCGCGGACGGTTACATCTCGATGCAGACGGGACCCGAGATCGGCGTCGCCTCTACGAAGGCTTTCACCGCCCCGCTGGTGGATCAGTACATGCTGGCAATTCTGCTCGCGGACCTGCGCGGCACATTGGAAGAATCCACGCGCCGCGCGCTCGTCTCGGACCTGCGCCTCGTCCCCGATTTGGCGGGACGCACACTCGAACGCGAAGCCGAAGTGGAGAAACTGGCGCACGCGCTGAAAGATATCCGCGGTTTTCTCTATCTTGGACGCGGCATCAATATGCCCATCGCCTACGAGGGCGCGTTGAAGTTAAAGGAAATCTCCTACATCCACGCCGAAGGGTATCCTGCCGGCGAAATGAAGCACGGCCCCATCGCGTTGATTGACGAGGAGATGCCCGTGCTGTGTCTCGCTCCCAAAGACCCCTGGCATGAAAAAATGATCTCGCAGATCCAGCAAGCCAAAGCGCGCGGCGGGACAGTGGCCGCGGTCGCAACAGATGGCGATGATCTGGTAGCCTCGATGGCCGACCACGTGTTGTGGGTTCCCGAAGCGCCGTGGATGCTCTCCCCCGTCATCACCGTCCTGCCCCTGCAATTGCTGGCCTATCACATCGCGGCCATCCGCGGGTTGGATGTGGACCAGCCGAGGAACCTGGCAAAATCGGTTACAGTTGAATAATGCGACCCGCGCGAACAACAAGCATCCCTCGTGTCCATACGAGGGATGCTTTATTTTCTGGAAATAAGATAAATATTAGACGCACCAAATTCAAAAAAGATACCACCCTTTCAAAACTGATTGTGCATAAAAACACTAAAGTACCTTATAATTTATACTGGATGCGCTTTTTTTGACACTGAAAGGAAGTTCTTATGCAAAAGATTGATAGAGAAAAAGGGCAGGCGCTCATCTTGATCGTTCTTGCCGTAGTGGGTCTACTCGGCTTGACTGCTCTCGCTGTTGACGGGGGCATGGCTTACTCCGAACGTCGTCAAGCACAAAATTCAGCCGATTCTGCCGCATTGGATGCTGCGTTGGCAAAAATCCGCGGGGGAGACTGGCAGGCCGAGGGCCTGGCACGCGCCACCAGCAACGGTTTCGATAACAATGGAACCACCAACACTGTAGTTGTAAACAACCCTCCGACTACTGGATGTAATGGGGCAGGCAGTCCCTACACCGGAAACGCTCAATATGTGCAAGTCATGATCAACACTACTACACAAACATACTTTGGACCCGTTGTCGGTATCGAGGAGGTAAACAACTGTGTAGAGGCCATTGCGCGCGCGAAGCCCGCGGAAACCCAACCCATGGCTTTTGGCAATGCGATCGTTGCCTTAAAACCGAACGGCACAGCCACGCACTGGATGCACGGAAACCCGGATGTTACCACCATCGGCGGAGGTGTGTTTGTCAATTCTTCAACCAATTGCGGATTTACGAGCAACGGGACGCCAAATCTGACCACGCCTAACATCACCATGGTCGCTTCAGATTCCTGCCCGACGCTGGCCGGCGTGGGAATCACATACAATGCGCCGCAAATCACGTACCCACCCAACAATCTTCCCAACCCGGTCTGTAGTGAAAATGCGGTCAAGACTGGAAACACCCTTAGCCCGGGCACGGTCAACGGGAATTTTCCGCCAAGCGGTGTCACCGTCCTTAATTCTGGGATCTACTGTGTTAATGGCAATTTTCGGCTGAACGGAAACGACACGCTGACAGGCAATGAAGTAGTGATCGTGATGAATTCCGGAGATATTCACTGGAACGGCAATGGTGAGCTAAACCTGTCTGCACCCACCAGCGGTCCCTTCAAAGGATTGCTGATTTATTTCCCCATGAGCAATCCCAGCGAAATCCGCATCAATGGCACCAGCGATCAGTCGTGGACAGGAACGATCCTGGCACCAGCCTCGCCCATTGTTCTTCTCGGGACTGCCGATTCCGATGCCTACCACAGCCAGATTATCGGTTATACGGTCGAATTCGGCGGCACCTTCGACGGGGTGGTCCGATATAACGACAACGAAAACCACGACGCGCTTGTCCCTCCTCAGATTGAACTTGTGCATTAAGTTTATCTGGAAGCACTTCGAAGGACCGGCTTTACCGGTCCTTTTTAATTTCAAAATTGTATATTGCACAATTTGCATTAATTTTGTAGAATTACAGTAGTCTATCAAAAACCCGCCTGAGGAAAACCACCATGAAACAAAAACACGAAAAGGGACAGGCCATAATCCTGATCGTACTTGCAATCATAGGCATGATTGGGTTAACTGCCGTCGCGGTAGACGGCGGAATGGCATACACAGAGCGCCGGCAGGCACAAAATGCGGCTGATGCCGCCGCCTTGGATGCCGCACTTGCCAAAATCCGTGGAGGAAGTTGGCAGGCCGAGGGACTCGCCCTGGCAACCAGCAACGGCTTCGACAACAACGGGACAACCAACACTGTCACCGTCAACAATCCGCCTCAAGCAGGATGCAATGGTTCAAATGGCGTCTACGCCGGCAATTCCCAGTACGTGCAGGTGATCATCCGCGCAACTACCCAGACATATTTCGGTCCGGTGATCGGGATCAACGAAGTCAATAACTGCGTGGAGGCTATCGCGCGTGCTATTCCACCCTCATCTGCTTTTATGTATCCTGGCTTTGCCGTAGTAGGGTTGGCACCCAGCGGTTGCGATGCCGTGTATGTTGCGGGCAATGGACAGATTCAAACCTGGGGCGGAGGCCTGTACTCCAACTCGACATCCACCTGTGGCTTGCACTTCCAGGGAAGTTCGCAAACGCAAACTCACGAAGGCAGCGGCGGACTGAACATGGTTGCAAGTGGATACCAGATCACCGGCAATCCAAGCATTCAGACACACGGTGAAGGTACACACACCAACCTACCCCAGATGCCCTATCCGCCCACCGACCTTCCCAATCCAGTTTGTACCGGCGCTGCGACAAAGAACGGCAATACCATGAGCCCCGGGAGTTATAGCGGCACATTCCCGCCCAGTGGCGTCAACACGCTTCAATCGGGAGTGTATTGTCTTTCTGGTAGTTTCAAAATGAACGCCAACGATAAACTCACTGGCAATCAAGTATTGATTGTCCTTGAAGTAGGCGGAACGTTGGATTGGAATGGAAGTTCGGAGATCAAACTCTCCGCGCCACAAAGCGGACCGTTCAAGGGATTGCTGATATTCTCCCGCTTGGGAGACCCAAACTCCCATCCAAAAATGCACATCAACGGGAATTCAAATTCCAAGTTGACCGGCACCATCTTCCTGCCAAGCGTTGACCTGATCATCAACGGTAACAACACACAGTTACAGAAGACCGATTCCCAGATCATCGCCTACAAAGTTGAACTCAGCGGCAGTAGTGACACACAGATCGAAATGAACGCCGCAAGTCAATACCAGTCACCCACATCGCCGGTCATCCAGTTGGTACAGTAATCGCGCTTTCCATACAAAAAATCAACAAGGATTCCTTTCCACAGAAATCCTTGTTGATTTTTAAAAGGAATTTCCAGATTAATGTTTGATTAGAGGTGGGGCAACCCACTTGACTTTGCCTCCTAAATTTTGTATAGTACTTTCGATGAACCCCACATTTAAACGGCACGGCCAATCCTTGTTGGCGTGCCGTTTGTTTCGCTCATTTCACGGGGCGAGGAGTATCCATGATTCGAGTCAATGAATTGACAAAAGATTACGGTTCGCGTCGGGCGCTTCACGGCCTGACCTTCGAGGCCCAGCAAGGCGAAGTGGTCGGATTTCTCGGGCCAAACGGCGCGGGGAAGACGACCACGATGCGCATCCTGACCTCGTACATGCCTCCCACTTCGGGTGAGGCCATCGTGGCAGGATACGATGTCGTCAGCGAGTCGCTCGAGGTGCGAAAGCGCGTCGGCTACCTGCCAGAGACCGTTCCGCTCTATACCGACATGGTCGTGTTCGATTACCTGAAATTCATGGCCGACTTGCGCCATCTGCCAGATGCCGAAGAACGCGTCGGCGAGACGCTTGAAATGGTCGGAATGGTTGACCGCGCCAATGGCTACATCGGGAGCCTGTCCAAGGGTATGCGTCAGCGTATTGGCCTCGCCCAGGCGCTCATCCACCGGCCTGAGGTCCTGATTTTGGACGAACCAACCATCGGCCTCGATCCCAGTCAGGTGGTGGAAATCCGCAATCTGATCCGCGAGATCGGCAAGGAACGCACCGTCCTGCTTTCGACGCACATCCTTTCCGAGGCGCAACAAGTTTGCGACCGCGTCATCATCATCAACAAGGGCAATATCGTGGTCGAGGACACGCCCGAAAACCTGCAAGCCCACCTCGTGGGGGCAGAACGTGTCGTTCTGCGTGTGCGCGGCGAGGTGGACGATCTGGCCGTGAAAGTCGGCAAGATCAAGGGTGTGCAAAACGCCAAGTCCAACCCCGATGGGACGCTTGAATTCCAGTTCCTGCCCGCGCAGGATGTGCGTCCGCAGGTTGCCAGGGCTGTTGTCGAATCTGGATATGACCTGCTGGAAATGCGGCCCTTGGGATTAAGCCTGGAGGAAATCTTCCTCGAACTGACCAAAGAAGAACAACCCGCCAAGAAAAAGAAAGCGCATTCGTGAGGTGTTGCATGCGTAATATTTGGATCATCGCAAAACGTGAATACGATCACTATTTCATCAGCCCGGTGGCCTATGTGGTGGCTTTTTCCATTTTGCTGGTGCTGGGAATCATTTTCGCGCTCGTTATCTACACTTCGGCACAGAACGTGTTCTACGGTTCCGTGCCGGACATCAGCCCGGTTACGGGTTCCTTCGCCTTCCTGCTGGTTCTGACGACTCCCGCGTTGACCATGCGCCTGCTGGCAGACGAAAACCGCATGGGTACAATGGAGCTCATGCTGACCGCGCCCGTGCGCGACTCAGAACTGGTCATTGGCAAGTGGCTGGGCGGGGTGCTTTTCGTGCTGACCGTCATTGGCATTACCCTCATCTTTCCGATCATCCTGAACAGCCTGGTATCTCCCGGCATCGACCAGGGTGCGATGATTACATCCTATCTCGCCTTGATTTTGGTGGCCGCGTCCTTCCTTGCCATTGGCGTGGGCATTTCGGCTCTGTTCACAAATCAGGTGGCGGCCTTTTTCGTCACCATGATCACGCTGGTAACCCTATGGTGGCTGATGGGCTTCCCCGCGGATTATATTCAGGCTGGCTCAGAGTTCTTCCGCTACCTCGACCTGCAATCGCATTTCTATTCGCTGGGACAGGGAAAAATCATCCTTTCGGATGTTATTTATTTCCTCAGCCTGATCGCAGTTGGTTTGTTCACCGGCACAATGGCCGTTGAGACTCGGAGATGGCGCTAATGAAACAACAGCAACCAAATCGTTACAATAAAATCCCGCTCATCATCTCCCTGATCAGCTTGATCGCCGCTGTCCTGCTGGCGCTGGTCAAGGGGACGATGGCGCTTGGCATGTTTACCCCGGAAAACCCCGATGCCATCAACCTGGCGCTATCCATCAGCGCGGGTGTGACCATTCTCGGGCTGGCGGTTTATGCCATGCTCGCACCCGACTCGGTGCGGAATTTCCTGACCGGGCGCCAGGCGCGCTACGGAAGTAACGCCATCATTATGATCCTGGCCTTCGTCGGCATCATCATCGTGGCAAATTACCTCGCCATCAAAAACCCGGTCGAGCCATTGGACCTGACCGAGGACAAGCAGAACACCCTGTCCCCTGAGATGGTCACCGTGCTGGAAAACCTTCCCGGCAAAATGACGGCCACTGGTTATTACTCGCAAATCCCGCGGGATGAGGCGCAGAGCCTGCTCGAGAACATGAAGGTCAACAGCAAAGGCAACTTCGATTATCGCTTCGTGGACCCTGTCGCCGATCCCCTGGCGGCCAAAAACGCCGGAGTAACCGGCGATGGCAAGATTGTGCTGGACATGGGCGGCCGTCGTGAAATTGCGGATTACGCGGACGAATCCGAACTTCTCCGCGCCATGAACCGCCTCCTCAACCCGGAAGCGCGGACGGTTTACTTCCTGACCGGTCATGGCGAGCGCGACATCAACGGCTCCGGGCAGACAGGCATGAGCCGCGCCCGCGAAACACTGGAAAACAAGAATTACACCGTCAAAACCTTGAACCTGCTGGCCGATAATCGCATTCCCGAGGATGCCCGGGCGGTCATCATCGCCGGGCCAATGCAGCCATTGACTGCCACCGAGGTCGGCTTGCTGAACAAGTTTGCCCAACAGGGCGGCGCGCTGGTGATCATGGAAGACCCCATTCCATTTACCGACTTTGGAGAAGCAACCGACCCGCTGGCCGAATCGCTGGAACGCGTCTGGGGCATCCGCCTGCGCAATGACTTTGTTGTGGACACCGCCAGCACCACCATTCAGAACGCGATTGGCGCGAGTTACAACCCATCGCATCCGGTGACCAACGCCATGTCGTTCGTCACCATCTTCCCGCTGGCCCGCAGTATCGAGGTCGCCACGCAATTGTCCGAGGGACGTTCCCAGGCCTCGCTCGTGGAGACCAGTCCCGAATCACAGGCCTGGGGCGAGACCGACTTTTCCGCGCTGGAGGAAAACAACGCCACAGTCCAGCTGGACCCTGAAGATACCCCCGGGCCGCTGACACTCGTCGCCGCGAGCGAAGACCTCGCCAGCGATGGACGCGTGATCGTGTTCGGCAACTCCATTTTTGCGAGCGATGAAGCCTTCGACGCCTATGGCAACGGCGACCTGTTCGTCTCTGCCGTGGACTGGGCCGCAGGCGATGATGCCCCGCTGGACATCACCATCAACGAGCCCACCCAACGCACCTTCCTGCCGCCTGGACAAATCCAATGGCTGGCCATCCTGCTTGGCTCGGTCTGCATCCTGCCGGGACTTGTGCTGGGCGCAGGCGTGTGGTCGTGGATTTCACGCAAACGACGGGGATAGGATGATCAAAAAACAGACTTGGGCCCTGCTGGCACTGTTTGCAGTGCTGGCAGGAATTGCCCTCTTTTTGAAATACAAACCCTCGACAGACACACCCGTCGAGGGTGAGATTCCCTTGGCGACGGTGGCACCGGTGGAATTCCTGTTTCCCGCCGAAGAGGGAGTGGTGACCAGCATCCGCATCGAAAACCGCGAGGGTGACGTGATCGGCCTGGAACGCGGGGAAAGCGCCTGGTCGATTACCCAGCCCTTCGAAGCAGAGGCCACCCAGGCGTCGGTGGAGGAGGCGGCCAGTCAGGTCACCGCGCTGGCCATCCTTAATCGCCTCGAACTGGACCCTGCGGTGGTCGGCTTGAAGTCCCCGGCCTACACCATTACGGTCGGCTTTAGCAGTGGAAATTTCATCACCGCCCAGGTGGGCGATGTAACGCCCACAGATTCGGGATACTATGTGCGTAAGGAAGACGGGAGCGTTCTCGTCGTAACAAAATACGGATTGGATTCCCTGCTCAATCTGGTCCTTTATCCGCCCTATGTGGAGACGCCGACACCCTCCCCAATTTCGCCCACAGAAACGGCCGTTCCCTCAGCCACACCCAACCCGGAAAACCCAACCGCAACGAAAACGCCATAATTGGGTATTGTATTTCAGTGGAAAAGTGTGTATTCTATTTGTGAGATCAGAGAGTGAATATTTAAATGGATATGGAGAAAATCTTGATTGTTGACGAGGAAGAAGAATTCCCCGCCATTGCCCGTTTGATCGAACTTGGTCGTCAAAAGTCCTACGTGACGCTTGACGACATTTTGCATTTCTTCCCCGAAGCCGAACAGGACGTGGAGCAACTGGAGGAGGCGTTTTCCGCGCTCCTGAGTGCGGGCATTCCCTTTATGGAGGATGTAGCCACCAGCGAGCCAACCGAGGATGAACTTGTTGCGGTGGAGGAGGCCGAAACCGAGGTGGAGATTGACACCTCGCTGGACGATTACCTCGCCAACATTGATACCGACGACACGATCGGGCTGTATCTCAAGGAAGTCAGCCGCGTGCCGCTTCTCACCGCCACCGAGGAAGTGGAACTGGCCCAGCGCATCGAGCGCGGACGAATGGGGCGCGAGGAACTCGCCAAAGGATCCGCCGCCCCCCGCCGACGGGGAGAGTTGCGCCGCCTCATCGAAGACGGCTGGGCGGCCCGCGAGCACCTCATCACCGCCAACTCGCGCCTCGTGATCTCCGTCGCCAAAAAGTATATGGGACGCGGCGTTCCCTTCCTCGACCTAATTCAGGAAGGCAACATCGGCCTGATCCGCGCCACCAAGAAATTCGATTACCGCCGCGGCCATAAGTTCTCCACCTACGCCACGTGGTGGATTCGCCAGGCCGTCACGCGCGCCATCGCCGACCAGGGACGCACCATCCGCGTTCCCGTCCACATGGGCGACCAGATCAACAAACTCCTGCGCGTGCAACACCAACTGACACAGCGTCTCGGCCGCGAGCCCTCGGTGGAGGAACTGGCCGACGCGCTGGAAGTTCCGCCCAAGAAAGTGGAGAACATGATTCAGGTGGCGCGCCGTCCGCTCTCGCTCGAAACGCCCACCGATGACGAAGAAGATTCTGTCCTCGGCGATTTCATCGAAGACGACGAGGCCCCGCCTCCCGACGACACCGCCACCTACAACCTGCTCAAGGAACATCTCGGTGAAGTGTTGAACGGCCTTCCCCCACGCGAGGTCCGCATCCTGCAACTGCGCTACGGTCTCCTCGACGGACAAGCCTACACCCTCGAAGAAGTGGGACGCAAGATGGGCGTAACGCGCGAGCGCGTCCGCCAGATCGAGGCGCAGGCGCTCAGTCGGTTGCGCCATCCCACCATCCGCAGGAAATTGCGCGATTATCTGGGTGAGTAAGTCACGAATTCAAATCAACGCACCGCTTGGGTGCGTTGATTTTTTGACAAACTGTTTCTGCAACCTGCTATGCCAGTTGCGTTGATATTTTCGGATACAATGGCATTCAAACGACTTTCATATATGAAAAGCAATACCAATTCATTCTTCGCCCGTTTCTATATGTTCTTATGTCTATCATTTTAAGCTCACAGTTGAAAAAACATATGAAAATTATTAAATATATTTACCCCCTAATCACAATGTGGTCGTCCCTACTATACATATATTTGCGAGAAATTTATCTTGTGCCGCCCCAACAAATTTTCAGGTTCATGTTCTTATTTGCGGTGATTTTTACAGTTCTGATAGGCATTACTTATGCTATTACAAAAAATATGGAATTATCTGGCCTACTAGTCTTCCTTATATCCATGGCAATGCTTACAAACCAACGTTTTTTTTATACTGTTCTGGGAATATCATTGATTTCCCTTGTCGGGGCACGGTTAATATTCCTTGTAAGAAAATCAAAATTTCCAGAATCCGCCCCAGAACTTATTATCTCTAGCGTGGTTTTTACCATGTTTCTATTTTTAATTTTCACAGTCGGTAAAATGACAATAAATATCCCCCGTGCAAACACGCAACCTGCAGACGCTCTCATCACATCCCCAAGCCAAGTTAACCGTCCAGATATTTACTATATTATTCTGGATGGATACGAATCTGCAGACGCGATGAAAACATATCTTGAGTATGATAATACAAGGTTTATCGCCGACCTTGAATCCAGGGGATTCGAAGTTTCCAAAGATGCCTTTTCCAACTATCCAATAACAATCCTCTCACTTTCATCATCGCTAAACATGGATTATCTTGATAAATCTACAAAGGATATCAAAGAAAAAAAAGAATGGTGGCTTCTTTCTGACAGCATGAAAAATAATCGAGTGCAGGAAATTTTGCGATCTTTCGATTACAAAATTATTGAAATTACCGCTTGGGAAACTTCATCCTTTGGAGAAAACCAGTTACATCCTTATTTGATTGAAACAAATGAGTTTGAAAAATTCTTTATTGCTTCAACAGGTTTGACCTATTTAGATCCGCTCCTTGGCGAAATAGTCGCCTTTCCATCTTTCGATATGCACAGAAAGTATGTCACCAGCGGCCTGGAAATGATCAAGGCAAAGTCCAAAGAGGAAGGCCCAAAATTTATTTACGCTCATTTGATCTCGCCACATCCACCTTTTGTTTTTGATAAAGATGGCAACCCTGTCAATCCACCATATCGATACAACACGCTGGACGCAATGGAATATTCTGGAACAAGGCAGGAATATCGTGATGGCTATGTGCAACAAGTCCAATTTATCAATCACAATATACTTGATGTTGTTGACGAAATAATTATCAACTCGGCCACACCTCCCATTATTATTCTTCAGGGAGACCATGGAGCAGGCCTATATACTGATCTAAATTCATCAGAAAAGGCATGCATTAACGAACGTTTTTCAATTTTGCTGGCAGTTTACTCGCCAACTGCGCCAAAAGGCTGGATGGCGAAAGACATAACCCCTGTAAATATTTTCCGATCTATTTTCAATGAATATTTTCATGCAGATTACGAATTGCTTCCAAATCGGCAATATTTCGTATCGGGAGGCCAGATATACAATTTTGAGGATGTAACAAGCAGGATTTTTAGTACCTGTAACATCTCGCCCCAAGATGTGTTCACCAAATAAAACAATGCCGCAGTGGGAACATCTTTACAAAATCCCAATACAAAGCCTTTTCACCAAAATGGACATCGAAATTGAATAAAAGTCGCAATCTTCCATTTCAAAATTTATCCAGAGAAGCATGGCAAAACTTGGTCATTGCCGCCTTCCTGGTTTTTTACGCGGGACAAGTTATCTTCGATATGGCATCCAGCAATTACTGCGGCAATCTGGCCATTGATTACTGTGCTTTCTGGAGCGCAGGAAAAATTGCCAACACCAACGGCTATGAACAGGTTTACAACCTCGACCGCCTATGGGAAATACAACAACCTATCGCGTCCAAACACATGTTGCCCGCCCAGTATGCCCCTGTTCCAGTCCCGTACCTGCCAGTTTTTATTGCTCCATTTCAGTTATTTGCCCTACTCGATATCGTCCCGGGCTTCTGGATATGGACCATAATCAATCTTGCCGGGATCATCGCCTATCTGGTTTTCTTTACCCGCAATATCGGCCAGGAAAAACCAATCAAAATCAGGGCCTTGCTTCTGTTAATTCTGTCCTTGCCCGTCTTTTTAGATCTTTTTCAGGGACAAGTGAATTTATGGCTCATGATATGCACAGGTGAGTTTCTTCGAAAAATAATGGATGACAAGCCATTCCCAGCCGGGCTCTGGCTGGGCGGCCTTTTAATCAAACCCCAAATTTTGGTACTGATCATTCCGATGTTATTGTACAAACGGTCATTTTCGGCAATCTATGGATTCGCGGTCTCCTCTTTTGGACTCGTATTAATATCCCTTATGCTGGGCGGCCGGACCGTTTTCTTGCAATTACTCCAACTTTGGATCGGTTATTCAGGAGGACTTCCAAGTAACTATCCAGAGTCGATGATGAATTGGCGCATGGTTGCCTATAACATCAATGCCCTTTTTTACTCGCAGATCGGATGGTGGATTGCGATGCCCTGCCTGATCGTAACGTCATTGCTGGCAATCTACCAGTGGAAATTTTCATCCAACCGTCTTTCAGTCCACTTTGCAGTGACAATCCTGGGAACATTTGCGGCCACATCTGCCGTTGCCTGGCATTCTCACTTCTCGATGAGTATGATCATGCTTCCCATTTTGCTTTATTTATTATCACGGGATGCATTGCCCAAAAGAGTATTTTCGTTATGGGTTTTCCTCCCTCCAAGCCTCATGTTAAGCGTTTACATTATTGCGTCATTCATCAAAATGGGACTGTTGCCGACCAGCCTCTATCCCATCCTTAACCTGATGTCAGGTCTGCGTGGACTGATTCTTAACATATACATCCTTATGTGGGTTACACTATTCCATCATCAAACAGGCCAAAAAAAACAACAAGCACTATCAAGATTTGACGAGTAAAATCAGAGCATGAAAACTGGAGATTACCTCATTCAACTCTGGCGGATGCGAGTCGCCGCGCTCTGGATTCCACGCGGAGGCCGCGTTCTGGATATTGGGTGTCATCAAGGTGAATTTCTTTCCTGGTTGGGAGAAAAAATCGTGCCAAGCGTGGGATTTGATCCGCTTTACAAGGAGGGTGCAGATTCAGGGAAACATCAATTTTATGCCCGGAGTTTTCAAGAGGGTCTGCTTTTTGAAAAAACCTTCGACGCAATCACCATGCTGGCGACCCTTGAGCACATCCATGATAAAGCAAGTATCGCTAGGGAGTCAGCCCGATTATTGCGCCCCGGTGGGCGGGTCGTCATCACCGTGCCATCTCCGCTGGTTGACAGGGTATTGGACTTCCTGGTTATGGTGCATATTGTTGACGGCATGTCACTGGAGGAGCATCACGGATTCCTGCCAGACGAACTGCCTGGCATCTTCATCCCCGCTGGCTTCCGCCTTAGACACATACGCAAGTTTCAACTCGGCCTGAATAATCTCTTCGTCTTCGAGCGATTGTAATTTCCAGGAAACTGCATGGCGTCAAAAAACGATCCGTCAACCGTCTTCGCTGAAAAATGCAGACTCTCCATCCTCATGCCCTGCCTGAACGAAGCAGAGACACTTGAAGCCTGCATTCGCAAAGCGGATGGGTTTCTAAAAACCAGCCGAATCGAAGGGGAAATCATCGTGGCAGACAACGGCAGCACCGACGGTTCCATCGAGATCGCCAAAAATGCCGGAGCAAAAATCATCCATGTGACCGAAAAAGGATATGGCAGCGCGCTCATGGGAGGCATCCAGGCCGCGCGCGGGGAGTGGATCGTCATGGGCGACGCGGACGACTCCTACGACTTCTCCGCCCTCGGTCCGTTTGTGGAGGCGCTCGCCGCAGGCCATGACCTCGTGATGGGCAACCGCTTCGTCGGGGGAATCCGCCCCGGGGCGATGCCATTCCTGCATCGTTACCTCGGCAACCCCGTCCTGAGCTGGCTGGCGCGGCTGTTCTTCCGCAGCAACATCGGGGACTTCCACTGCGGCTTGCGCGGCTTTCGACGCGAGGCCATTCTCTCGCTCAACCTGCAAACCACGGGCATGGAGTTTGCCAGTGAGATGATCGTAAAAGCCACCCTGCGCGGACTGAAAATTGGCGAAGTGCCAACCATTCTTTATCCAGACGGACGCACGCGCCCGCCGCACTTGCGTACCTGGTCCGATGGCTGGCGGCACCTGCGTTTCCTGTTGCTCTACAGCCCGCGCTGGCTATTCTTCTATCCAGGCCTGGCGCTGACCACACTCGGCGCGTTCATCTCCGCGCTTCTGCTCCCCGGTCCACGCGCCATCGGGAATGTGGTACTCGACATCAACACACTGATGTATGCCTCCCTGCTGACCATCGTCGGCATACAGGCGGTTTTATTTTCGCTGTTCACCTACATTTTCGGCGTCAACGCCGACCTGCTCCCCCGCGACGCGTTGACCGAAAAATTCATCGAACGCATTGGGCTCGAAAAAGGCATCCTGCTCGGCGTCGGTATGATCCTGCTCGGCTTTGCCAGTTCGTTTGGCGCGCTGTTGTATTGGAAGCAAAATCTATTTGGACCTATTGACCCGACCCTTTCGATGCGGCTTGTCATCCCAGGTGCGGTTTTATTTGCGGTCGGATTTCAAATCCTGTTTGCCAGTTTCTTCCTCGGCATCCTAAACACCAAACTCAAATGAATATCGCCAAACCCCAACCCATCCTCCGCTTCCTGCCACAACTGCGCGATATTTTATTCCTTGCCATCTTCCTGGTTGTGCTGGCGCTTGGGTTGCAGATGCTCAACATGGATGGCGACCTGCCGCGTCACCTGCTGACTGGCCGCGTCATTCTCGAAACGAAATCCATTCCCGACACCGAACTCTTCGTCTATCCCTACGAGGGACGCGCATATGTCTCACACGAGTGGCTGGCAGATGTCATCTTTTACCTGATTCAAAACACCTTCGGCCTGGCTGGCCTGGTCCTGCTGTCTGCGTTCCTGCTGGCCGCCACATTCACCGTCATTTACTCCTACGCCTCCACCCGCCATGATGCGCGCCTGCCCGTGCTGATCCTCGTTCTGTGGGGTGCGGGCGCCACCTCGCTCAACTGGGTCGTGCGACCACACCTCATCTCCATGTGCCTGCTCGCCCTCTGGATCATCTGGCTCGACAAGACGGCGCGCGGCGAAAAATTCCCGCTTTGGATCTTCTTTGTGACGATGGCGCTGTGGAGCAATTTGCATGGCGAATTCATCGCGGGGATGCTGGCGACACTGGCCTACGCCGCGGGCTGGACGATGGAATTCCTCTTCAGGCGCATCGAAACGGACCCGAAAACGGGCGTGCGTTTATGGACAGTTTTCCTCGGCTCGGGCCTCGCCAGCCTGCTCAACCCTGCCACCTATCATCCCTACACAACCTTCATCGGATTCGTCAACAACTCCTATCTCATGTCGCGCATGAGCGAGGCCAATCCGCCCGATTTTTCCCGTCCCGAATTTTTCGTCCTGCTCGGATTGCTCGCCGTTTCGATCCTGCTTCTGGCGCTAAACCCGAAACGTCTCAGCACGGGACAAGCCTTCCTATTGACAGGATTCACGGCCATGAGCCTGATAGCCGCGCGCAACGTTCATTTGTACGGGATCGTCGCGCCGTTCGTGCTGGCAGAGACCGTCCACGGCCTCACCCACCCGAAGGGAGTCCGACGCGTGGAATCGGTGCTGAAAAATGTCGAAGGGCAGGTCAAATCCGCATGGTGGCCTGTCGTCACCGTCCTCGTCTTTGGCGCGTTGGTCCTCGGCACGAAAGTCCGAAATATCTATTCCTTCGACCCGATATTTTTTCCCGTGAAGGCCGTGGCATGGCTGGAGGAACATCCGCAGGATGGACGGATGTTCAACGACCTGAACTGGGGCGGGTACCTCGCGTGGCGTCTTTGGCCTGAGCAAAAAGTGTTCGCAGACAGCATGTCTGACGTGACAGGAGAGATAACGCTCAACTACGAGACCGCGCTGATTGTGGCTGATGGCTGGGAAACGGTGCTGGAAAATTACAATGTCGCCTGGACGATTCTGCCCCCCTCCGCGCCGTTGACAGTGAAATTGCGGGAAACAGGTTGGACGGTTTTGTACGAGAATACAACAGCGGCAATCCTGAGAAGGCCGTTACCCAAATGAAACGAAAACTCATCTTCTTTCCATTTTTTTTCGCTCTCTATCCCGTGCTGGGACTTTATTCCCGCAACTTGACGGAAATCCAGCCGTGGGAAGTGTTGCGCCCCGTCGTGATCGCGTTGGTCGCCGCACTGGTTGTCACCTGGTTGTTCACGCGCCTGTTGAAAGACCGCGAGCGTGCCGCGTTCCTGGCGGCTTTTCTGATCTTTTTCTATTCCGCTTCCGAACTGGCCTACCGCCTCATCGAAGGATATTTCCTGCACGGATTGAGCGAATCGTTCCATCGCATGCTGTTGATCGTTGCCACACTCATGCTGGCATTTTTAGGCAGCCGCACCGTCTGGGACAAGTACATGACAGCCATGCGCCGAAACTTATTGGTGGAATATTTGAACCTGGTTTCCATCATCATGGTGGTTTTCCCTCTCTACAACATCGGAACCTTCTGGGTGCAAGCCGCAGACGACACGCCCCAGCCCTGGTCGAGTTACGTTGGCCAGAACGAAGCGCCGCAGTCGCTCGCGCGAGGCGGCACACCCGACATCTACTATATCATCCTGGACGGCTATGGGCGAGCGGATGCGCTCTCCGCCTTATACGGATACGATAACTCGCCCTTCCTCGACGGTTTGAAGGACCGCGGTTTCTTCATCGGGGAACAGAGTCAGAGCAATTACCTGCGTACATCGCTATCCATCACGTCCGCGCTGAACATGGAATATGTCAACTTCACGGCAGATCTGGCGGGAGCGGAGTCCACCAACCGCATCCCCATGTTCGAACTTGCCAGCAACAACCGCGCCCGCCGATTACTTGAGGAGGCAGGCTATCATTTCGTATTGATAGACAGCGGCAGCGCCTTTACCCGTTTCTATGACGCGGAATATTTCATCACCCCCTTCAAAACGCGGCCAAATCTGTTCGAAATGTGGTTCTACAGCACTACCGCACTCGGCTCACTCTACGAGCCTGAATTGCCCATCACGTCCGCGTTGCAGGAATATCTGCCGGTGGCAGGCTACGCCACCCATCGGGCTTTCACCGTGGAAGCGCTGGACCAACTTTCCCTCGTGCCTGAAATTGCGGGACCGAAACTCATCTTCGCGCACATCATCGCGCCGCATCCGCCCTTCGTGCTGGACGAGGACGGGAACGCACTCCACCCAAACTATCCGTACGTGACAGGTGATGGCGCGTCATTCGTTGCCGACAAAGACCTCTACAAACAAGGCTATATCGGACAGGTGAAATACCTCAACACGCGCCTGCTGGCTGTGATAGATGACATTCTCGAAAAATCCGAACGGCCGCCCGTCATCATTTTGCAAGGCGACCACGGCCCAGGTCTTTTAATCATGGACAGCGACACACCCGAAAGTTGTTTGTGGGAGCGCGCCTCCATCCTGAATGTCTACTATTTCCCCGAAAGCCAAACCGACCTGCTCTACCCGTCCATCTCCCCGATCAACTCCTTCCGATCCATCTTCAACACCTACTTCGGAACATCCTTCGAACTGCTACCCGACCAGACATATTTTTCACTGTTCGACTTACCATACAATTTTATCGAGATCACCGATAAAGTCCGCGTGCCTTGCGGGATGACAGAGATGCAAAATCAATAAAACCATAATCCAAAAAATACTGCTCACACCATCCGATCCACCATAAACGCTACAAAAATAAATAACAGATACATACTCGTCCAGCGGTACATTTGCCAGGCGACCTTGTTGCCTTCCTGCTTCCAGACGCGCCACGCGCCCCATACCATCCACAGGCCGAGCAGGATGGCCGAGACGAGGTAGATCGTCCCCGTCAACTGGAAGAGCGGGAGCAGGAACGATACGGCGACCAGCTCGAGCGTGTAGATCCAAATCTGACGACGCGTCACCGCTTCGCCTCGCACGACGGGGAGCATGGGTACGCCCGCCCGCGCGTAATCCTGCCGTCGGACAATGGCCAGCGCCCAAAAATGCGGCGGCGTCCAAAAGAAGACGAGGGCGAAGAGCAGGATCGAGACGAGATCAATCCGTCCCGTCGCAGCCGCCCAGCCCACCATCGGCGGGATGGCCCCCGCGCCGCCACCGATGACGATATTCTGAGTCGTGGCCTTCTTAAGCAAAACACTGTAGAGAATCACGTAGTAGATAATCCCTGCCAGCGAAAGCAGCGCCGCAGTGAGATTGACTAGACTGGCAAGCACGTAATAACTCATCAGGCACAGCGCCAGCGCGAAAGCCAGTCCTTCGGCGGGGAACATCCGTCCCGCGGCAAGCGGACGGTTTTGCGTCCGCTGCATGTGCTTGTCGAGGTCGCGGTCAATGTATTGGTTCAGCGCGGACGATCCGCCCGCCGCCAGCGCGCCGCCCAACAGCGTGTACAACGTCAACGAAAGCGGCGGCCAGCCTCCCCATCCCGCGAGAAACGTGGTGATGGTTGTCGCGAGCAGGAGCAGAACAACGATCGGCTTCGTCAAGGTCAGGAAGTCCAGCGCGCGTTGGCGGAATCCAACAGCAGGATATTCTTTCGGCTGGGGCGAGCGCACCGCCGAAACGTAGGCCAGCGCGGCGAGGCCGATCCAAAGCGAGAGAGCCGTCAGCGCATGCAGGACGCGCAAGTGGAGAGGATACCCGCTCAGGGTTTGTGTCGCGCCGATGAGCGATTGCCCAAAGTAGAGCGTTGTCACCACGGTGGTCAGCGGCAGAAGCACGGGCTCCTCGCGGTAATTGCGCCAGGCCGTCCGCAAGAGCCAGAGCATCGCGGCGATCGCCAGCCCCACCGCGAAACGATGACCGAGCGCGAGCCAGCCCAGCGCGTCAACAGGCACGCAGGACGGCCAGCCGACGCAGGCGGAGCCCGCGTCGGTCAGGGTGACGAAACGTCCTGCCGCTGTCGCAAAAAACGTGGCGAAGAGAACGGCAAAGGTCAGGCGGGTGAAAGGCGATTTGAAATTCATGCTTGCTCCTGCTTGCGAAGGTAGAACGGGTAGCCGACCAGCAAAAGGCTGGCGAAGAAAAACCACTGCAAAGCGTAGCCCATGTGCGGGCCTTCGGTGATTTCGATTTCGGGTGCGGATGGGATGGGCGGCTCAGTGTCGGCGGGATCGACCGTCGGCTGGATGTAGACGGGCAGAATCGGATAGGGAATTTGCTGGCCGATGCGCTCGAGATTGGCGAAGTTCCAGAAATCGAGGCGCGTCTGACCTTCGGCGAACGGCGGATCGGATTGGCCGCCAAACGGGACTTTCGTCACGCCGAGGCGCATCACTCCCTGGACTTCGGCGGGCGCGGCCTCCTCGTAGCGGGACCAACCCTCGGGCGTCGCGTTCCCGTCCGCGGGAATCCAGCCGCGGTCCACAAGAACCGCTCTCCCGCCTGCACTGAACGAAGTCGAAGTGTCCGCGAGAAGAAGCGGGGTGAGGAGGTGGTATCCGTACACGCCTTCGTTGTAATAGTTCAATAAAGCGACCTGATTGGCAAAATCATACGTCCCGCGGACGATGACCGCGCGGTATTCCATCGTGATTAGGTCAGAGGATGTGTCCGCGTTCAAGTCGAGCGGAGACAGTTCCAGCATGGACAGATAATGCGCGTTGAAAGTACGTCGCTGATCAAGACGGTCCAACTGCCAGATGCCGAGGCGGATGCAGAGCGCCGCGCCAAGGAACGCCAGCAGGGTGGTGAGAATCCATTTTCGCTGGAACATGCTTTTCAAAATCATTGCGGCGTTATCGGCTTCTTATTGGGCATGATGAAACTATAGATGGCGATCAACACGCCCAGCGGAAGCCCTGCAAAAAATATCCCATAAAGCCGCGTGCCAAACGTGACAGGCTCGCGCACATCCAGGCCGATGTATTTGCTGGTCTGGAAACTGCACTCGTAGGCCAGATTTTCCTCGGTGGTCAGCGCCAGATGCGCGGAGGCTCCCGCGGGAATCCACAACGGGCCAATCTGGTGATCCACCACATCCTCGTTCTTGACAATGAGCAGGTCGCCAACCACGAAAATCATATTTTCGGGAAGCGTGGGAGGCTGTTCGCCGCGCTCCACCTGCTCGGCTGTCCCCGCGGGGATGGTTAGAACGATGGCTTTGGGGGCGCGGGCCGTCTCGCGCAGAAAGAGAAAAGTGAACTCGCTCAGCGCCGCACCAATGGCCATGCCGATCAGCAGGGAAATCAAAACGCGTTTGACAATTGTTTTTGACATGGGTTATTTGAGCAACAATTTAATATCATGCACAATGTCTTCGACGGGAGTCTGAAACCCATACGAGAGACGCAGGTTTCCGTCCGCATCCACGAGTGTGACGCGGGCAGTGTGATCCACGATGTAACCGAAAGCAGAGTCCGTCTCGTTCACGGCACGATAGACACCATACGCGTCCCAGATGGGCTGAAGTTCATCCATTGAGCCTGTCAGGCCGATAAAATTCGAGTTGAAATGCTCAACGTATTTCTGGATCTTTTCAGGGGTATCGCGTTCGGGATCAACCGAGATAAAAACCACTTGGACAGTGTCTGCCGCGTCGCCGAGGCTGTCCATCACCAGTTTCATTTCCGCCATCGTGGTGGGACAAACATCGGGGCAGGAAGTGTAGCCGAAGAACAGCAGGACGATTTTTCCGCGTTGATCGTCCAAACGAAACGTCTCGCTATTGGAACGAGTCAATCCAAAGGATGGGGCCGCGGGATAGGGTTCGCCGTAGGATGTGCCGCGAAAACTGGCGGGTTTGCCAAACCAGAAAACCACCAGCGCGGCGAGAATCACGAATAACAGAGAAGTCAATCCCACCCAGAGAGTCTTTTTCATCGTTCTCCAAACCTCCGTCAAAATCGGGGCGACCGACTGGCCGCCCCGATTGTAAATCCATTATATAGCCAGCGTGCCGATCAGATAGAGCGCGGGATAGAAGAATATCCACACCACGTCCACAAAGTGCCAGTAGACGGTGGCGGCCTCCACGCCCCAATGTTTCTCAGCCGAGTAGAGTCCCTTGCGGCCCTTATTCCAAACAGTAAACAACAGGATGACACCCGTCAAAACGTGGAAGGCGTGCATGCCCGTCATCATATAAAAGATGGCGCCAACCACGTCCTTGCTGGCGATTACTTCCTCGATCTTCGCCAGCTGCCATTCCAGTCCGACAACGCCAACGACGAAGCCCAGGCCGAGGAGCATCGTGATGAGCGTCCCGTTCAGGAAACCTTTTCGGTCGCCGTGCGCGATGGAAGTCTCGGCGCGGTTCATGAAGAAGGATGAGATGAGCAGGACGGCGGTCACAGCCAGACCGAGGGTCTGGTTCAGGTGCGGACGCGTCATCCCCAGCAGGTTGAATCGGCTGACGAGCAGTCCGCCAAAAACGAACGCGTCCGACAGGAGGAACAGCCACAGCCCGAGTCGATTCGTCCCTGTTTTGTAGGCGTAACTATCGTGCCCTTCGCCATGCTCATCCTGATTCAACTTGTAGATATGCATGTAGTAGTACATGACCAGTCCAGCCTTGACGAGGGCAACCAGCGTCAACAGGACGAGCGAGTTCAGGAGCAGGGCAATGCCGAATTCGAGCGCGGTCAACACCGCGAGAAAAACGAAGATGATGATGCCCTGCGTGAGCGCGGAGGATTTTGTCTGTGTGTGAGTCATGGATGCTTCCTATTTCTTCGCAAATTCCACGTACTTCGAGCCGGGTAGGCCGTAATCGTACGGTTCGCCGACCACCTCGAAGGGGGTATCATAATTGTGGGCGGGCATGGGCGAGGCCACCTGCCATTCGGGCGAGCGCGAGTTCCAGATGTTTCCTTCTGCTGGCTCGCCGCGCTTGAGGCTGACCACAAGATTGATGATGAAGATCAAGACCGAGAGGGCAATGGCAAAGGCCGCGATGGTAAGAACCAGGTGCGTGGGATCAAATCCCTGCAGAGGATCGTAGTCCGCGATGCGGCGGCGCATGCCGAGCAGTCCGATGCGCATCATACCGAGGGAGAGGGTAAAGAATGCGGGAGTCATCAGCCAGAAGTGCCAGCGACCCAGCGTCTCGTTCAGGCGGCGCCCCGTGGCTTTGGGGAACCAGTAGTACAGGGCGGCAAAGAACGGGAAGACAAATCCGCCAAAGAGCGTGTCGTGGAAGTGGCCGACGATCCAATACGTGTCGTGCAGATGCAAGTCTGTCGAAACGGTGGCGTTCGGAGGTCCAGAAAGACCGCCCATCAGGAAGACAACGATCGCGCCAACAACAAAGAGAAACGCGGACGGCATGGGAGTCGAAATCTTTCCCTTCCAAATCGTCGCGACCCAGGAGAAGAATTTCACGCCGGTTGGGATGGCTACCAGCAGGGTGCTATACATGAAGGGGACGCGCAGATATTCGTTCATGCCAGACGTGAACATGTGGTGCGCCCAGACGAGGAAACCCACCAACGCGATGGCCAGCGACGACATGGCAATCCACTTGTAGCCAAAGAGCGGCTTGCGGACGAAGACGGGCAGCAACTCAGAGACCACGCCCAGCCCAGGCAAGATAAACACGTACACTGCGGGATGCGAATAGAACCAAAAGAGGTGCTGGAAGAGAACAGGGCTTCCGCCTTTGGCGGGGTCAAAGAAGCCCATGCCGAACAAACGCTGGAACATGACCATCTGGAACGACAGGCCGATCAATTGAGTGGCAGTCAGCGAAATAATGGAGGTGGCAATCGCGGCCCAGACAAAGATCGGCAGGCGGAAGGCAGTCATGCCTTTGGCGCGCATACGCAGGACGGTGGCGATCAGGTTCAACGCGCCAAGGATGGAAGACCATCCCGCCACAAACACGCCGAGGAAGAACATTTGCATCCCGAGGGGGGCCTTGGCGGAAAGCGGAGGATAGCCCGTCCAGCCAGTGTCGAAGCCGCCGAGCACGAGACTGGAGAGAAGCAAAACCGCGGCGGGCGGCGCGATCCAGAACGAGAAGGCGTTCAGGCGCGGGAAGGCCATGTCGTGCGCACCGATGAGCAGGGGCACGAGGTAGTTCATCAAACCCGCGATGCCAAGCAAGATCGAGACGATCATGATCATGCCATGCAGGCTCATCAGCGTGTTGTAGAATTGCAGGCCATTCTGACTGAAGAGTTTGAAATCAGTGGTCAGGAATTGCAATCCAGAGGCGGCCAATTCGGTGCGGAAGATAAGCGCAAACGTGCCGCCCACCACCAGCAAAACCAACGCAGTGATCGTGTACTGAACGCCGATCACTTTGTGATCAAGCGAGGGGCTGTAGAATTTTTCCCAGCCAGGTGCGTCGGCGCGATGCTCTGGGACATCCAGCCCGCGCGCCATGCGAATCCAGTCATCCACGACGCCGTGACCGAGAAGAAAGCAGATCACGCCGGCCAGTCCGCCAAAGACCCAGGCGGGTTCGGTGAACAGGAAGGGCGGGCCGAAGGTCTTCAATCCCATCAGGGCACGGATGCCTGTCACAAACAGTGCGCCGCCCAATGTGCCGAGAATCTGCCAGACAATGCCGCGGGTGATGGTCCGATAGCCGACCAGCCCATGGAAGAACAGCGCCACCCCCACCACGAGGGAAAAGAATCCCGCGATCGAGGCAGTGAAGTTCATGCGGCCGCTGACGAGCGTATCAAGCCCCAGCCCCACGCCATAGCCGACCAAATGCCCAAGAAGCATGAGCACCAGGCCGCGCGTGAATGGTTTCATATTTTTCATGCGATTCCTCCGCGATTCCTACTTCAGTGTTTTGAGATACGCGATGATGTCCACGAGTTGTTCTTCGGTGAACGTGTAAACAGGCATGAGTTGTGTTTCGTAGCCAGCCACGATCTTCGCCTGCGGGTCGAGGATGGACTCTGTGATGTATGCTTCGTCCGTAACTACAATGGCTCCATCGCTCAATTCTTCCTCACGCCCGAACACGCCCAGCCAGGTGGGACCGACCAGCGCGGAACCGTCAATGCTGTGGCAACCCAGACAGCCGTTGGCCACCACCAATTGTTGCCCTCGCGCCTCAGGCGTCTGTGCAGCCGCGGCGAGGGTTTGTTGTTCCGTGGCCCAGGCGACGAAATCCGCCTCTTCAGAGACGATGACCACTTCCTCCATGCTGTAATGGGAGGTGCCGCACAATTCGGCGCAACGGACTTTGAAGGGCACATTGGGCGCTGTCAGGACCGTCGGGGTGATCCGCAATTCGGTGACGCGCCCCGGCACAATGTCCTGTTTGACGCGAAATTCGGGAACCCAGAAGGAGTGGATCACATCCTTCGATTCCATCCGCAGAAGGACTTGTTTGTCTTTGGGTAAACGCAGTTCTTTCGAAGAAAATCCATAATCGGGATATTCGAAACTCCATGCCCACTGTGTGGCGGTTACGTTGACGACCATCGCCTGCGGATCGGCGCGGCGCGTTTCGGCCAGCGAGTAGGCGCCCATGTAGGCGAAGGCCATCACGATAAAGAGCGGGACGATTGTCCAGGCGATCTCCAGTTTCGTGTTGCCTTCGATGTGTTCGGCGTCGGTCGTATCGCCTTTTTTGCGGCGAAAGACTACCAGACTGTAAACGAGCGGGACCACGATCAGCGCGAACAGGAAGGAAATGGTGATTACTTCCCAATTCCACAGCCAGTCAATGGACATGGCCTGCGCGCTGGCGGGGATTGGCAACAAACCGATGGCATCCAGACCCAGATAGGTCAGAATGGCCGCAAGGATGACCAGGATGCCCGCAATGACAAAGTGTCGCATATTCTTCTCCTCGGATTAATATCAGGGACTCAACCCCAGGGATTCGTGAGCCAGGATTCCGCCTGTGCGGCGGTCAAATGCTTTCGTTGATAAAGCACCACGGGTTCAGTGGAAGCGAGCGAAACCAGTACCACCTGCATCGGAGACTCGCCTTCCATGAAGCGGTTCAAAAACTCGTCGCGGTTGATGGTGGTATCGTCGTGGTCCACAATAACCAGGTCGGGATGAAGCGTTTCGAGGGAGGTCAGGGTCTCCTCCATCGTGGACGGCGTCCCGACTACCAGCGCCATATCCCCCCAACGCGCGGCATAAACCTTTCGCAACCCCTCACGAAAAAGAGGGTTGGCGGAAGCAATCAAGACTCGTCGAGGGCGCGGTTGGGTGGTTTGACTCATAAAACGGATTCTGGTAGTAATTTACCAAAATCCGTCTCATTTGTCATTAATCCACGGGGATAGAAGGGGGGATTTCAGAAACAAACAGCGGGTGATTGTCCATCACCCGCTGTCATAATCATGTACAGACTAAATCAAACCTGCCTGCAACGCCTTGGCGACTGCCTCGGCGCGGTTGTTAACTTCCAGTTTTTCCAGCAGGTGACGGATATGGGTCTTGACCGTATTTTCCGAAATGTACAACTGCGAAGCGATCTGTGAGGTGGTCAGGCCGCGCGCCAGACAACGCAACACCTCCAGTTCGCGTCCGCTGACCAGATCGCGCGAGCGCCCAGTCTGAGCGCGGCGCATCACATTGAAGACTTGCGCGGTGATCTCTGGCGACAGGACCGATTTCCCCTCCGCCACATCCAGCAGGGTACCACGCAACATGTCTGGTTCGGCATTCTTCAACAGATATCCGCTTGCGCCTGCCATGATCGCGCCGACCAAATCGTCCTCAGCCTGTGAAACGGTCAGCATCAGGGCATTCATTTTATGTCCCGCTTCACGCAGGGCGCGCAGGGTCTCCACACCGCTCATACCGGGCATGTTCACATCCAAAAGGATAATGTCAGGGCGGGCCTTCGGCGCGGTCCGCAACGCCTCTTCGCCACTACCCGCATCCCCCACCACCTCAAACTCACCCATATCCGAAAGCAGGCCGATCAGGCCGCGGCGGAATAGAATGTGATCATCCACAACGAACAGACGGATAGGTTTCATGAATTGGCTCCCACGCACGAGGGGACGCGCACACGGACGGTTGTCCCGCCGCTCGGACAACTGGTGACCTGGAACTCCGCGCCGACCGCTTCGGCCCTCTCCCGCATCCCGCGCAGACCGAAGCGGGCCGCGGCCACCGAGTCGGCAGGACGGAACCCGCGGCCGTCGTCTGCCACCTCGATCAACGTGTCCTCTCCATCCTCCCATGCCGCGAGTCGGATGTGGTTCGCCTGCGCGTGCTTGCGGATGTTGGTCAGCGCCTCCTGCACAATACGGATCAACTGCGCCTGCACGCCGTCAGGGAAATCGCGCGTGAGGCGCAGGTCCACTTCCACTGGCAGGCCAGCTAATTCTTCGAAATCATGCGCGGCCTGGTCGAGCCAGGTCGCGAGGTGGTCGTCGGGAGCGCGGCGCAGGTTTTCGATGGCCTGACGCGCGTCGAGATAGGCATCGCCGATAGTGCGAGACGAATCTTTCAGGATACGCGCGGCCTGCTCGGACTTTCCCTGCATCAGCATGGATTCGGCGCGGCCAATCTCAATTTTGAGGAAGGCCAGTGTCTGCGCCAACCCATCGTGGATCTCGCGCGCCAGGCGCGTCCGCTCGCCAAGGATGGCGCGATATTCGATCTGCGGCAACAGGGAACGCGCCTCCTCGGTCAACGCGGCGGGAGGGCTCGAATATTGCATGGAACGAATGAAGTGATTGCGTTCGAATGCATCGAGGGCAAGTTCGGTCAGGCGCATGGCCTCGGACAGGAAGTTTTCGCGTGATTCGTCCAGGCGCGGCTCGGAGGAGAAAACAAAACTGAACAATCCCGCTTCGCGTCCACGGGCGCGCATGGAAATGCAATGAATAAAATTGGAATCGGGATCGTCCTGAAGAAGGGCGCATTCGCGTCCCGCGTGACGCGTCTCGCACACTTTGCATTTTTGCCGCTGGGAAGGCTGGGAGGCGCGCTCGGAATCGCTGGCGGGGATGCGGCCAAATTCCAGCGGGGTCAGTTTCTGCGCGAACTCGTCGAAGGGCATGAAAAGACAGCCATCCGCGCCCAGCACCTCACAACCCGCGCGCATGACCGCGCGCAGGGCAGATGGCTCGTCCGCGGCCTCGAGCAGGGAGGCGGCCAACGACAGGCTGGCTTGCAGGATTCGGGTGGATTCGGTCTCGGTCACAGCAAACAGGCTTCGGTTCGGTTAGAGCGAGTGGGTGGCTTCCAAAACTTCGACGCTGTGTTCGGCGGGTCGAACGTTTTCGAAAACGCGCGCGATGTTCCCCTGCACGTCGATCAAATAGGTGGTGCGAAGGACGCCTTCATATTCGCGTCCCTTGAATTTTTTTGGCCCCCAAACCGCGTAGAGTTCGCAAACCTTGTGATCGGCATCTGCAAGCAGGGGAAACGGTAATTGATTTTTGGCCTTGAACCTGGCATGGGAGCGCGCCGTATCGGGGCTGACGCCAAGAATGGCAACGCCCGCCTTTTCGTAGGCAGAATAATCATCGCGGAAGTTGCAGGCCTCGCGGGTGCAACCGGGCGTATCATCCTTGGGATAGAAGTAAAGGATGACGGGGCGGCCTCGATAAGATGACAGACGACGCGTGACATTGGTGTCGTCGGGCAGTTCGAAATCGGGCGCGGGAATTCCGCTAGATAAAGGCATGGTCAATCTCCGATAATAAAATTACACCGAGAGAGTCAAGTCCGCTGGCGTTCGGAAAATCAATTACTTGAGCGTACGAATATAAGCGACCACCTGCCAGATCTGTTCCTCGTTCAAGACACTTCCCCAACCCACCATGGCGGTGCCCATTTTGCCTTCGCTGATGCGCCAGAACAGATAATCATCTTCCACTTGGGAGGCGACAGTGAGCAGGTTGGCGGCAGGTGGATTAAGCGCCGCGGCTGCCGGGCCATCGCCCAACCCGCTCGCGCCGTGACAGGATTCACAATAGGTGGCGTAATTCAGCGCACCCGCGTCGGCCGCATCCGCGCCGAGGGGACTGGTTTTACCGGCAAACTCCGGCGGCACAGGCGCAAAGGAGACCGCGGGAGTGGGCGTGCCTCCGCAGGCGGAAAGTATCAACGTTAACAACAAGGCCATGATAAAAAACGAATAGGGCTTCAACTTTCCTCCACCAAAAATCAATATTCCAGTCATCGAGGCGGATTATACCACTCAGGCCGCGGCAATTTTTTAGGCCGACCCTGAAACACGAGTCGGCCTAAAATGGATTCGAGAAATCGCTGAAACTAACTGAGAATGCCTGCCTTCTTGAGCGCAGCCTCCAACAGGTCGAAATCAGCGGGCTTGATGATGATGGCGGTCGCGCCGCCCTGCATCACGCGCTGGCGCGTCTCGGGCTGGTCGTCGGAGGTGATCACGATCACGGGCACGGTGGCCAGCCGCGGTTCACGCCGCAGAAACGCCAGGATTTCGGTGCCATCCACGCCGGGCATGTTGATATCCAGCAACACACAACGCGGCGTAAAACTGCTCAACGCAGAGATGGCCGGGCTGGCCCCATACGCCGTGCGAGCAGGCACGCCCAGAATATCCAGCATTTGCTTCAAGGCATCCGCGGTCTCGCGGTTGTCGTCAATGATGAGAGCGTCGGTCATGTTACTTCTCCAAAATTATTGCGCCCATTTCCTTCACATCGTACCCGGGCAGGGCGGAAACTGCCTGGCGAAAATTCAAGCCAAGCAGAACGTCGAACAAGGGAGCCAGCAATGGACCCGCCGCGTACGTTTCTGGAACAACCATGTCGTAGCGTTCGTGAAAGAGCGGGATGAAATCCAGGTCGAGGGCCTGCGCCGCGGCAGGGATTCCCAGCCCGCAATCGGCGCGTCCCGATGCGACAGCGGCGGCCACACCCAAATGAGTGTATTCCTCCTGATTGTAGCCGCGAATGCCTTCGGCGGGTATCCCCATTAAGTTCAAATGATAATCGAGCAGGACGCGCGTCCCCGCGCCGCGCTGTCGGTTCATAAATCGGACGCTTCGACTCGGCTCAGCGCGAGCCTCGGGGCGGGTGAGGTCTCCCAGACCTTTGATTCCCTTCGGGTTGCCGCGCCGCACCATCAATCCCTGCTCGCGGTGGACGAGAGCGACCAACTTCACAGGCACATCGGGCAGGTACTGACGAAGCGCGGCGAGATTGTATTCACCCGTCTCAGGGTCGAGCAGATGCGAACCCGCCACGTGCGCCTCGCCGCGTTTGAGCGCGATGAGTCCACCCTGCGAACCCACGTTGGAGGAGACGAATCGGCGGTCATGCTCCGCCAGGAATTGGGCCAGCAGGTCGAGGATGACATCGTGCGAACCGATGCAGAAGATGGTCTTGTCCAGGTCGGACTGGCCGCGCACGAGCCGCACGCGGACCTTCTGGCCTGCTTCCGCGCCCTGTTCGCCGCGCGGCAGAAGCAACAACCCGTCCGCGCGGACGAGCGAGGTGATGACCCCCGCCCCTCTTGCCAGCGGCGCGGCGAGCAGTTTTTCGCCCACCCTTCCGACCGCGACGCGGATGAAATCGTCATCGCCCGCAGGCGAGGTGATCTTGCGCGTCAGTGAGGCTTCCACTTCGGGCAATTCGAGCGGAGGCCGTCCCAGCCACTGGGCAATGACTGGCTCGACGAAAATATCCACCGTCAGCGCGGCGGAGACGGGATAGCCGGGGACACCGAGGATGGGGACAACGGACGGTGGACGGTGGACGGTGGACGGTGAATCGCCCTTCGACTGCGCTCCGCTCCGCTCAGGGCGGTGGCTCCTCGCAATGACGCCCAAAATAACAGGATGGCCTGGCCGCACCGCGACGCCGTGGACAAGGAGCGTGCCGAGTTTCTCCACCACTTTGGAAGAAAAATCTTCCGCACCTGCGGAGGAACCCGCGTTGAGGAGGATCAGGTCGTGGTCGCGGGAGGCTTCTTCCACGCGCTGACAAATCGAATCGAAGTCGTCGGCGGTGATGGGGAAACGCGTCGGGAGGCCGCCCATGGCTTTGACCTGCGCGGCCAGTACGAGAGAGTTGTATTCGAGGATGTCGCCGCGTTTCAACTCTGAGCCGATCGGGACGAGTTCCGTCCCTGTTGGGAGAATGGCGACCCTCGGATGCCGCGCCACCTTCACGTTCGCGTGACCCGAAGCGGCGACCGCGCCCAGGTCCGCGGGGCGAAGCGAATGTCCCGCGGGCAGGACAAGTTGCGTCGCCACGATGTCCTCCCCCAGCGGGCGGACGTGAGTCCACGGCGCGACCGCGGCGCGAATCCGTATGGACGATGGACCGCGGACGGTGGACGATAGGTTGCCGTCCACATCGAGGGCTTCCGTGTTTTCGATGGGGATGACCGCGTTGGCCCAATCGGGGAGCGGATCGCCTGTGTCGATATATTGGGCGTGGTCGGGTAGGGTGAGTGTGATGGGCGTTGTCGGTCCCGCGCCTTCGGTCTCCTCCGCGCGGACGGTGAACCCGTCCATGGCAGAGGCGTGATAATTCGGCGAGGAGACTTTGGCCCAGATCGGTTCGGCAGTGACGCGGCCCAGCGCGTTTTCATCGAGCGGAATCGTTTCCGCGCCGAGGACGCGCCAGAGACCCGCCTCTTCGATGGCTTGTTTGAATCGTTCCTGTGCGGTGGAGAGGGGAATATCGTGAAGGTAGACGGACATCGGCGAAAATATACCACAGGCGGGAATTGGATGTAAAATACAAACCAAGAACAACACGCGAGGGCATGATGAAAGTTTTCTTGAGTTCCACCTACAACGACCTGATCGAACATCGCAAAGCCGCGCGGCGCACCTTGCCCGCCCGACGATAAATCGTCGGGCTAAGATACGAAGTCCGCTTATGCGGACTTGGCATTTGAGCACGGGGATTCATCCCCGTGCGGACACCGACCAACGAGGCTCAATTCCATGAAAGTCTTCCTCAGTTCCACCTACACCGACCTGATCGAACATCGCAAAGCCGCGCATGAGGCGTTGGAACGTCTCGGGCAGGAAGTGGGGCGCATGGAAATTTTCGGCGCACGCAACGATGAAGCCACAAACGCGGCCCTGACCCAACTCGAAAAATGCGACCTAGTTGTAGGCATCTATGCCTACCGCTACGGCTCTATGCCCGAAGGCTCGGAAATTTCGATCACCGAGCAGGAATACCTGCATGCAAAAAAGCAGGGGAAGCCCGTTTTATGTTTTGTAGTGGATGAGGACCATCCATGGTCGCCAAAGATGATGGAGAAAGATGCGGGGAAAATTAAAAAATTGGAAGACTTCAAAGCAAAAGTATTAAAAGAAAAAGTGATTGACTTCTTCACCACGCCCGCAGACTTGGCGATGAAAATTGTCACGTCGGTTCATAACTATCTTGAAGAAAATAAATTAATTTCTCACCCAAATCTAGATGGAGAAAAAAAAGTAATATTACCTCGCTGGAGTGAAAGAAATAAAGAAGCAACCAATTACTTTGTCGAACTCTGTGACACAATAGACATCACTAACGAAGAGGAGGTAATGACAACGCTATATAATTTAGGGCTGCTTGATATGACTACTACTGGATGGATGTTAAGCAAAGATGGGGCTTTGCTTTTTGCTGCTGACAATAGGATACCAAAAGGATTCCATACTGATGTTTTTATAACAGACAAACGCACCGTTCCAGAATCACCAAAATCCATCAACGGAAAATGTCTTATCGCAATCATAATGATGCTCCAAAAGAGCCTAAGCGAATTATGGGAAAATTCTTGGGAAGATCCGCTCATAAGGGATAAAGAAGGAAGACCTAAAATAATTAGCAAGTATCCGCAGACTGCTATTTTAGAAGCAATGGTAAATTTTATTATCCATAGAGATTACTCTATTAACGATCTTGCCTTTGTTACTGTTACAAATGAGTATGTTGAATTTGAAAATCCAGGTAAAAGCCCTTACCCTCCTGAGCAACTATTAACCATTAAGACAGAGTTAAGAACAAAAAATCAAAAAAACGAAGTGATTATTGAAGCCTTAAGCCGAACCCGACTCAACCAAAGGCAAGGACGCGGAATAATCCGAATTCGTGAAACATTGATAGAAAATGGTAATATTCTTGACAATGGTGACATAGGTTTGGAAATCGAAAACATTATTGAGAAAGACCGTTTTCGATTGCGCATTTATCAAAAAAAACAAACAGCAGTCGCGTCCCATGTGGAAATGCAACCATCTTATGTTTCTCTTCCTACTCTACCCTACTTCTTCGGTCGCGCGGACGAACTCAAAACCATCGCATCCGCACTCTCTCCCGACTCCCGCACCTGGGGCGCACTCATTGACGGACCTGGCGGCATTGGCAAGACCGCCCTCGCCATCAAAGCCGCACACGATGCGCCAGCAGAATTATTCGAGCACAAGATTTTTATCGCCGCCAAAGTCCGCGAACTGACCGCCGAAGGCGAAGCCAAACTGACCGACTTCACCCGCCCGAACTACCTCGCCATGCTGGACGAACTGGGCAAGGAACTTGGCGCAGACGGACTCGAAAAACTCGCGCCCGATGAGCGTCCCAACGAACTGCGCCTCGCGCTGGCGGGCAAGAAGGCGCTGATCATCTTCGACAATTTGGAAACCCTGCCA
>QZIJ01000103.1 GCA_003598975.1 Anaerolineaceae bacterium
GTCCTGAGGCCTCAGGACAGCGACAGAACATTATATAGGAAGGATAGGGAATCGGTCAAGCGATTTTCCGCCCAATTTTGAAGTCACACCTTCGCCGATTTTTCTGAAAATTTACCAAAAAGCACCATCAGAGACGTTTTTATTGTATCATGGATGCAGACTGCAGACGTTCGGAACTTGCGCCGTAGTAAAGGGTTGTCAATCGCGAATCCAACATCAGACTCGGAGGCATTTCATGACAACAGCAACCGCCAAACCACAAATGAATGACCGCAGGGAAATTTTTGGCTGGGCCATGTACGACTGGGCCAACTCGGCCTTCAGCACAACTGTGGGCACTGTCTTTCTTGGACCGTATGTGGCCGCGTTAGCCGCGACAGCGGCTGAGGCCTTCCCCGATGGGAACGCGCGCTTCTTTGGGATTCCCGTCGCCCCCGATTCCTTTTTCCCCTACTGTGTCTCATTCTCGGTCTTCATGCAAGTCTTGTTTCTCCCCATCCTTGGCGCCATTGCAGATTATTCCCACGCACGCAAGCGCATGATGCAGATCTTTGCCACCATTGGCGCGGTCGCCACCGTTCTGCTGTTCCTCGTCTCTGGAAATCTATGGTGGCTTGGCGGCGTTCTTTACATCGTTGCCAATCTTGCGTTCGGGGCGGCCATAGTATTCTATAATGCCTACCTGCCCGATATCGCCAGCGAAGAAGAACGTGACCGCGTCTCTTCTTATGGTTGGGCCATGGGATACCTCGGTGGAGGGATCTTACTCGCGCTCAATCTGGCTTTTTATCTATTTAGCGACGCTCTCGGCATACCGGGCGATATTGCCATCCGAATCAATCTTGCCTCTGCCGGATTTTGGTGGCTGGGCTTTTCCTTCCTGACCTGGGTCCGTCTCAAACCTCGACACGCGGCCCGCGCCCTACCCGCCAATGAGACATATGTCAGTATGGGGTTCAAGCAATTGGGACAAACCTTCCGTGAGGTCAAGCACTTCCCCGAAACGCTGAAATTCCTGCTGGCTTACTTCCTCTACAACGACGGCATCCAGACGGTCATCGCGGTTTCTGCCACCTTCGCGGCGGCGCCCATCGCTCGCGGCGGCGTGGAATTGGATACGCAAACCTTGACTGCGGTCATTCTGATGATCCAATTCATGGCTTTTTTTGGCGCATTATTCTGGGGTAAACTCGCCAAGTGGATTGGCGCAAAGCAGTCCATTATTGTCAGCCTTGTCATCTGGCTGGGTGTCGTTCTGTTCGCATGGGGCGGGTTGAAAGGCGACTCCCGCATTCTGCAATTCTTCATCCTCGGCGCGTTCATCGCTCTCGTGATGGGAGGCTCGCAGGCCATCAGCCGCAGTCTCTTTGCACAGATCATCCCGATTGGAAAAGAAGCGGAGTTCTATTCCTTCTACGAAGTCTCGGAGCGCGGCACCTCGTGGACAGGTCCGCTGATCTTTGGCCTTGTCAATCAGATGTTTGGAAATTTGCGTTACGGCATCCTGGCGCTCATCTTCTATTTCATCGCGGGACTGGCCATCCTGCCGTTTGTCGATGTGAAAAAAGCGATGGATGACGTAAAGAAATATGACGCCGCGAAAAACAGCGGCTGAGCAACGTAGACCGAGGTTCATCGCCTCGGTCTTCGTTTATCGCGCTATCAAATGCCCGAACTACAAACAACTAAAGTTTCGGCAACACAATTGACCTCTGATTCTGGTACTTCCCCTTCTTATCCGCATACGAGACTTCGCACTCCTCGTCTGCTTCAAAAAAAAGCACCTGGGCGATGCCCTCATTGGCGTAGATCTTGGCAGGGAGCGGGGTTGTGTTTGAAATTTCGAGCGTGACATAGCCGCGCCACTCAGGCTCGAAGGGAGTAACGTTCACGATGAGTCCACAGCGCGCGTAGGTGGACTTGCCAAGGCAAATCGTGAGCACTTTGCGCGGAATGCGGAAGTATTCTACTGTTCGTGCCAGCGCGAAGGAATTGGGCGGGATGATGCATGCTTCGCCCTTGAATTCGAACATGGATTTCGGATCGAAATTCTTCGGGTCAACGATGGCGGAGTGAACATTCGTAAAAATCATGAATTCATTCGCCACGCGGATATCGTATCCGTAAGACGAGACGCCATACGAGATGACACGGTCGCGCACCTGACTCTCCACGAAAGGTTCGATCATCCTGTGTTCCAATGCCATCTTGCGAATCCAATGGTCAGGTTTGAGTCCCATAATTTCTCCTTTGGCAAAATGATTCTCACTCGGCTTACTGCATAACAAATACCACTTGCGTCAACCTGCCCGATTCTACTTCAACCCAACGTTCATAAATCTTCCCACCAAACAAGAACGCGATGCGATAGCGTCCCGCCTTCAAACCCAGCGCGGCATTTTCATTCTTTGTCAAAGACGCGTCTTCATAGGTTTTGACAAAATACGTTTCGTCCGTGAACTGAAGCGTGAAATCTACATTTTGGAATTTCCCCCGTGTGTTCATCACCGAAATTGCCAGCGCGCCCTCGCCCGCCTTGGGAATCAGCCAGAGTTCGGGATTCAGCGTGGAAAAGTAATCCTCCACGTCACCGCGGCGGACCTCAAAATGCAGGTGACTGCCATTCGCGCTGCCCGTCAATCCCACTTCCCCAATTTTTTGACCGACCTGCACCTCCTCTCCTGCTTGAACATCGATCAAGGAGAGATGCGCGTAAAGCGTGAACAAACTGTCCGCATGGCGAATGACGATGATATTCCCGTAAAAATTCGGCCAGGGACTATACACCGCTTCATCATCTGAACCTGCAAAGATGATCTGACCATCCGCCGCGGCGTGGACGGGAGTCCCCGTCCCATTGATGAACTCCACCCCGTGATGCGATTCCCGCGTCCCCGAAGCGGTGGAAGCGAACCGATACGTCTCCTCCACTGAATCGTTGTTTGGCGGCAAAATGGGACGCTGGAAAACGAAGTGTCCATCGGTGATGCAAAAATCCACCACAAGGGGATCACAAGGGATGGGCGTTTCAGTTGGCGATAGCGTGGGAGACGCGGGAATGGCGGTCGCAATCGGCGCGGGCCGAGTCGCAGACGGCGCGACCTTCACAGTCGGAATCGAAATTGGTTCAGACACGCAAGCAGAGAGCAGGAAAATCAAGAGAATAAAAAGTCGCTTCATAATGCTTACCACCACAAAGCACGCGAAGATCGCAAAGAAATTCTCTTGTTTTTCTTGGCGCCCTTAGCGGTCTTCGCGGTTAATTAGATCCCGCCGCGTTCCTTCATCACCTTGCGAATCTCCTTTTCGAATTTGTCCGCCTTCTTCTCCAGTTCGGCCAGCTCTTTCAACATCTTCTCCCCTGCCGATTTATCTTCCAGTGAGTTGATGTTGATCCGCACGTTAAATCCCGCCGCAGTCAACGCGGCGCGCGCCATGGCAAACCCAGACATCGAGTCGCTGATGGCATTCAGATTGCCATTCTTGACGCATTTCAAGGCGAGTTCCATCACCTTGACGGCATCTTCGGAAACATGAAGCGGAATGTGCGCGGCATTCAATGTCGCTTTGATGATTGCGACATCGCGCGCTTGCTTTTGCTCATCTGTCTCTTTGGGAAGTTTGAACGTCGCCATCAAGACTTCAAACGAAGCAGCGTCGTCGTCCACGGCTTGCGTCAATTCTGCGCGGAGACTTTCGGCAACGGCGCGAATTGCCTGCATCTCGGCTTCCACTTCGGCATATTTCTTTTTGCCGATGGTGAGTCCCGCGACCATCGCGATGAGCGCCGCGCCCATCGCGCCCGCGTAGGCTCCCGCGGAACCACCGCCGGGAGTCGGTGTCGGGGCGGCTAACTCGTCTAAAATGGTTGCAGGTTGAAGGTTGGAAGGTTGCGGGCTTGTCGTCTGATAGAGTCGCGTTTCAAGAATCTGCTCGGGTGAGAATCCGTCCAATTGCGTGTACCAGACCGCGCAGTCCACCAGCGCCTCTTGCGGAATCAACCCGACCAGTTCGCAGTGATGGATACTGACACCGTAACGCTGGGCTTCGCGGCGGATGAACTCGACCGCGCGGGCGATGGGAGTTTCGCGGAAGTTGGTGAGATTCATCGAGACCTGGGCGCGGCCTTCGACGAGGAAACCACTGCCCTTCACATAACGCAGGCCGCCCGAAGAATGGCGGATGGCCTTGGCAATCTTTTTGGCGATGTCCTGATCGCCCGTAGTGAGATAGACATTGAACGCGACCAGCGGATTGCGCGCGCCGATGACGGTGGCGCCTGCGGGACCAACCTTGTCCGGACCGAAATCGGGATTGCGCTCGGGCTTGACACCCATCTCTTCTTTGAGCGCTTCGTATTGACCGCGTCGGATGTTTTCGAGATTCGTCCGCTCGGGACGCGCTGCCGCGGCTTCATATAAATAAACAGGAATCTTGAGTTCACTCCCGACGCGCACCCCGAGACGTTTGGCGATGGCGACGCAATCTTCCATGCTCGCGCCGCTGAGAGGCACGAAAGGAACCACGTCCGTTGCGCCGATACGCGGATGCTCGCCCGTGTGCGCGTCGAGGTCAATCAGTTCGGCGGCCTTTTGGATGGCGCGGAAGGCGGCCTCCTCCACGCCTGCGGGCGTGCCCGCAAAGGTCAGCACCGTGCGATTGTGGTCGAGGTCGGAGGAACGGTCGAGGAGTTTGACTTCACTGACCGATTGGATGGCGGCTACGATTTGGTCAACGATCTCGGGTCGCCGCGCTTCGGAGAAGTTGGGGATGCATTCTATTAGTTGAGTGGTCATGTGGTCTCGTGGTCTGAATGGTCTCGTGGTCTGAATGGTCTTGTAGTCTGATAATCTGGTGGTCGAGTAGCCCTGAATGATTTTGGAGGGGCGTATCGAGACCCGATTGAATAAGGCAATTATAAGGGGTGAAAGGATTGTCAGGAAGGCGGGCACATCAACCGTATAAACGGCTTTTCAATAAGCCGCTTTTGCAAAGGTATAATCCATCCCATTCCAAAAAGGAGTCCCAACCATGACCGCATCCAGAGAATTTTTTCGGGTCAGTGTCAAGCAATTGACTCTTCGAGAAGAGCCGACCGTCCTCGCCGATATTTTGGACAGGATCGAACGTGGCGGAATCATCGAGAAATACGGTGTAAACGAAAAGGGAGATTGGATCCGCACAAAGCACAACGACAAGGAAGGCTGGTTGTATCGTCGGTGCATGAAGCAGACGGAACCTCCGTGGTTTACCATTGCGAGAAACGAACTTGGGGTGCAGGAATATCCTGGCGCGGCCAACAACCCGCGCGTGGTGGAGTATCTCCACACGACCACCAATATCAGCGAGGCGTTGCGCTCACAAGACGAAACTCCGTGGTGCTCAGGCTTCGTCAACTGGTGTATGATGCAGGCAGGCCGCGACCGAACCAAGTCCGCGCTGGCGCGTTCGTGGCAGGGATGGGGCGAACACATCAATGAGCCGTACATCGGATGCGTGGTCGTCTTTCAACGGGCGGTCAATTTCGGCCACGTTGGGTTCTATCTCGAAGAGACAGAAACACATATCAAGGTGCTGGGCGGCAACCAGCAGAATCCGCAGACGGGAATTTTCGAAGTCAGCGAAAAATCTTATCCGAAAACCGATTTTCTGGAATACCGCGCACCGACACAAAAATAACACGGACAAATTTTTCGCATGAACATCCCCGACCAAATCATCACGCTTGCCGAACTCCGCCGCAACTCGGGTGAACGCGGGACCCGAAAGTGGATCGCGCACCGCGGCCTCGTCTACGATGTGACCGATTGCCCGAAGTGGCGCGGCGACCTGCATGAGAATCTCCACTTCCCCGCGCAAGACCTGACCAGCGAACTTCCCGACGCGCCGCATAAGGAAGAAGTGTTCGCACATGATTGTGTAAAGGTTGTTGGCAAGTTGGAAGGTTAGAGTGTCAAACCTTCCAACCTTTAAACCTGTAAACGACAGAAAACCGATTAGAATCCAATCAACATGTCCGACGCTGAAACCGCAGAAACCGAGAAGACCAAACATCCCTCTTTCGTCGCACTGTGCGGGCGCGTCTTCCACTCCGACCCTGAGTTTTTCCCGCAAGCCGAGTATCACGACCGCACCATTTTCCTATGCACAGAAGTCTGTCTCGGTGCGTTCCTGTCTGACCCTGATCGCTTCGTCGCCGCGCACAAAAAGAGTTACAAGAAACAAAACAGTGAATAAAATCTTCTGTACACGGACACTTGCACCGCACTGCGTTCGGTGCAGTGCAGGTGTTACGCGGATCCTTCGGCGGATTTGCACGGAAAAGTCTTTAAAAAAAATCCGTGATAATCTTTCTTTCTTATCCGTGAAATCCGTGTACCGAATTTACAGGTGAACCATGCTCGAACCACGCAAACCCGTTCAATACTTTGAAGTCAACTCCACCGAAGCAAAACCCATCGAAGCCTACACCATCGTCGAGACGCCCGTCTCGCTGACCGTCAACGGCGAGGCCTGGGTCTCGTTCATGTGTACACCCGTCCTGCTCGAAGCAATGGCTGTTGGGTTCCTCTTTAATGAAGGCGTCATCGATTCAATGGATGAAGTCGTGGAAGTGCGACTATGCGAACACGGCGACAATGTGGACGTTTGGCTGACTCACGCCGTCGAAAAACCATCCAAGTGGACGCGCACCTCGGGCTGTTCGGGCGGGATGACCGCCGTCGATTCCATCGCGGACCCGCGTCCCGTCGCGGCCCCGAACGGGTTTATCCTGCCCGCGAGTCAGATCGGCCACCTCGTCGAGATGTTGTTCGACGCGCAGAATCTCTACCGCGAGACGGGCGGAGTCCACACCTCCGCGTTGACCGACGGCGAGCGCATCCTGCTCTCCGCCGAAGACATCGGCCGCCACAACACCCTCGACAAGATCGCGGGGATGTGCCTGATGCAAAACGTCTGGCCGAGCCGCCGCATCCTCATCACCACGGGACGCATCAGTTCGGAGATGTTACAAAAGGCGGTACGATTGGGAGCGAGCATCCTGATCTCGCGCACCTCGCCCTCCTCCCTTTCGATTGAACTGGCCGAGAAATGGGGCATCACACTGATCGGCTACGCGCGGAGGAATCGGTTTAATCTGTACGCGCATTCGGAGAGGATTTTGATGGGACATACCATCCACGAATGAAAATCACGAATGCACGAACGCACGCGTTCCCATTCGTTTATTCGTTTAAAATTCGTGGACGGTACGCGCATCCCGAAAGAATTTTGATTGCCGTTGAACAGGAATCTTGACGGAGTTCTTATTGTCTACTAGTGGACGTAGTTGTATAATCTGTGCAAATCACTTAATTAGGATATTTACGAAATCGGGCAATTGAGAATAATGGCTGGTGAATCATGGAGTGTATCTATGGATGTCAATGAAAAGATAGAGAACCGCCTTGATGAACTTTTGATAATGGGTGAAGTACTACTTGAAACAAGAAAAAGCCCGCCGTCGAACATCATCGGTGGAGACGACCGAATAAATTCACAATTGGCTCATCAATGGGTAACGAGTGTTCAAAATTTGCTTGTACGCGTTTTTGGTTCGGATAGTGAGCATTATAAAAACTTTTCAAAACAAGTCGAAAAACATCTTACCTTCTCCCCCATCTTTTGCGCCCAAGGCATTTTGAAAGCGGCAAAAGAAGATTATGTAAGTGAGCAATTGTTTGCTGTCCGTCAACTAATTGAAGCGGAATTATTCGATGATTTTCTTGAACAGGCTGAATATTTACTTGCTTCGGGTTATTATCAACCTGCGGCAGTAGTGGCAGGGTGTGTATTAGAAGACGGCTTGAGAAAACTGTGCAAAAACAATAAAATTGAGATTCCTGAAAACCCCAAACTTGACACGCTTAATTCCAATCTTTCAAAAGATGGTGTATATTCAAAATTAATCCAGAAGAAGATCACGGCTCTTGCTGATTTACGAAATAAGGCGGCGCACGGGAAATGGAATGAGTTCGCAAAAGAAGATGTTGAAGAAATGATCCAAACTATACGAAGAATCATGGAGGAATTTTTCTCCTAAAATTTTGTCGTTGCATAAAACGCCAGCAAACAAAGCCCGCATCAGATGGCTGGGGATCTGCGACATTTTCAAGAATTTTTTTTGTCTCAAGTTTTTCTGCTCCAAAACCTAGTTCATATCCGCTCACATGCAATTTCGCAAACTGTATGATCATCATCAAATTATGGAGGTGGTTCCATGACCAAGAAAGAGAAATTAGAAATTGTGCGCTGGCTATTAGAGAGAAATGACCACCAAAGAGCGTCGGTGGCAAGTCGAGCAGCAATCGTTGTTAGTGCAGACGCATTACTAATTAGTGGCGCAACATTTCTGCTTGATAGCACGACTTCAACCAATTATTTAGTTGTTTTGCAATTGATGCTTATTGCTTTTGTTTGCATCACAATTATTTTATTGATTTTTTCCTTAATGTATGCAACAGCTGGTGTAATCCACTGGAAAATTATCCGCGAGGATGTCGCTCGCGATGTACACCAAAGATTCTTCTGTCCCCATGCAACAGTCACAACATTCAAGGGATTCGAGGAATATGAAAGCACATTCAAAAAAACAAGCGATGAGCAATTAATAAAATTTGCCTTAAGACGCCTATGGGCAATGCAAAACCTGTTTCGGTCTCGATACAAGACTCTTCAAAAAGCCGTACTATTTCTTCTGCTTTCGGTAGTCCCGTTTTTAGCATCTATCATAACATCGTTGCTTACAAGATTCTACTAAGACTAATTGTGAAGGTAACAAGAGAAATTTAAAGAATTACCACCTACTAATGAGAAACTGTATCAAAGGCGGACAAGAGAAAAGGACTGGCTCTGGAATACTGATTTTCCTGAGCCGTTTTACACGAACTCTTCCCCGTAATCAGGACAAAAATCATCCTATCCCACGAAGAAAAGGACTAACGCAGAACTCCCCAAGGGGCGATAATAGTATTGTTTCCGTCATTGCGAGGAGGGTCGGTGGTCGAGTAGCGTTCGTTGTGTACCGAGACCCCGACCCGACGAAGCAATCCCCGCTTCGTGGAGGAGATTGCTTCGCTTGGTCTCGATATGCCCGAAGAACACGGGCTACTCGACCTGCGCTCGCAATGACGGAGAAACGAGTAACCCATGACCAACAAAAAGATCAAATACCAACCCATCCAGCCCGAAATCCTCGAACTGGCCGCCGCGCACGGGAACAGTCCCGAAGCCGTCCTCGAAGTCTTGAACGACATCCAGGCGGAGCACGGCGGTCTTTCGCGCCAGCGCATCACCGACACCGCCCGCGCCCTCGGCCTCCCCGCGCACCGCGCCTACGGCATCGCCACCTTCTACTCCATGCTCTCGCTCGAAGAACGCAAGCAAGTCCTGCGCGTCTGCGACGGTCCCGTCTGCTGGCTGAAACACGCCTCGGTGGACGCGTGGAAAAAGAAGATGCCCGCCGATGACTACACCGTCGAGCGGACCTCCTGTCTCGGACTCTGCGACCGCGCCCCCGCCGTTTTGGTGGACGACGAACAGGCTGGACCCGCCTCCCCGCGCGACGCCTCACGCGTGACCCGCGGCTGGCGCGGCGGACCGACAGATTACTCCAAGCCTCGACGCGGCGAATTGCGCGTGATGACCGCTCTGATCGGCAGGATTGATCCCGATTCGATTGACGACGCGTTGTCGCATGGAGTCTATGACGGATTACAATCCGCGCTCCAGAAAACGCCCGAGGAAGTGATCGCCATCGTCGAGGCCAGCGAACTGCAAGGACGCGGCGGCGCAGGCTTCCCCGTCGGGCGTAAATGGAAATTCGTCGCCGCGGAAAAGCGGACGCCGCGCTACATCGTCTGCAACGCGGACGAGTCCGAGCCGCTCATCTTCAAAGACCGCGTGTTGATCGAGACGAATCCCCATCAGTTGCTGGAAGGTCTGCTGATCGCGGGCTACGCCTGCGGCGCGTCGGAGGCGTGGATTTACATCCGCGGCGAGTACGAGAGCCAGGCGCGGCGGTTGGAAAATGCCATCCAACAGGCCGAAGCGAAAAACCTGCTCGGCGAAAATATTTTGGGAAGCGGATTCAGTTTTAAAATCCACGTCCATCGCGGCGCGGGCGCTTACATCTGCGGTGAAGAGACCGCGCTGATCGAGTCGCTCGAAGGCAAGCGCGGCGAACCGAGGCTGAGGCCGCCGTTCCCGCCCTCATACGGATTCCGCGGCCAGCCGACCGCGGTCAACAACGTGGAGTCGTTCTGTGCGGTGCCGCACATTTTGAAAAACGGCGCGGACTGGTGGAAGTCCCTAACTGGCTACACGACAGCAGGGACGAAGGTTTACATGGTTCTCGGACACGTTAAGAACCCTGGGCTATTTGAAGCGCCGTTCGGATTGACGCTGCGCCAGATCATCAAGATGGGCGGTGGAATGGCCGAAGGCTCCAAGTTCCAATTCGCGTTGTGTGGCGGCGCGGCGGGGACCATCGTGGACAAGTCCCTGATGGATGTGCCGCTGGATTACGCCTCGTCGCAAAAGGGAATCTCGCTCGGCGCGGGCGCGTTCCTGATCTGCGACCAAAGCGTCTCGCCCGTCGCGTTCCTGCGCGAGTTACTGCACTTCTTTGCAGCCGAGAGTTGTGGAAAATGCACGCCCTGTCGCGTCGGGACGTGGCGCTCGCTGGAAATTCTCAATCGTCTGGCGGCAGGCGAGGGCCGCGCGGGAGATGTGGAAGAACTCAAGGCGCTGTCGGCAGTCATGCTCGACTCCTCGTTCTGCGGACTCGGTCAGTCTGTTCCCATCCCGATGAATTCGGCGATGAAGAATTTTGGGAAGGCATTTGAGGAGGCGGAGAAATAACGTTAAGCGTTGAACGTTCCGAGGTGAATTATGGTCAACATAAAAATCAACAATCAATCCGTCCAAGCCGAACAAGGTCAAACCATTCTAGATGTGGCGCGCTCGCACGGACTGGATATCCCCACCCTCTGCTACCACAAAGACCTGTCCCCCACCGGCAACTGCCGCATGTGCGTGGTCGAGGTCAAGGGCGGACGGTTCCTGTCCGCGGCGTGCGTGACTTCGGTGTGGGAAGGAATGGAAATCCAGACTCACAGTGAGAAAGTAATGAAAGACCGCAAACTGACGCTGGAAATGATGCTGGCCAATCACCCGCAGGACTGCATCACCTGTGACGTGAGCGGCGAATGCGAGTTGCAGGATCTGGCCTACGAATATAAGGCCGTCGCGCCAAGTTGGGGAACCAAAGGGACGCGCTACCCCGTGGACAGCGATCCCAATCCCTTCATCCGCGTGGACATGAATCGCTGTATCCTGTGCCGCCGCTGTGTCGAAGCCTGCGCTGAAATCCAGGTGCGAGACGTGTGGGGCGTGGCCAAGCGCGGCTTCGACGAGGTTATCGTGGCGGGCGCGGGGACGTCCATGCTCGAGGCGCGTTGCGAGTCGTGCGGACAGTGCGTGGCCTACTGCCCGACGGGCGCGCTGTCAAACAAGATGAACTACGGGATGGCGCGCGCGCATCAGGTCAAAAAAGTGACGACGACTTGCGCGTATTGCGGTGTCGGTTGTCAGTTCGATTTATTGGTGAAAAACGATAAAGTCATCGGCGTCCAATCGAATCCCGATGCACCTGTCAACGGGATGGCGTTGTGCGTGAAGGGACGCTACGGCTACGATTACATCCATCATCCTGATCGGGTGAAGAAACCAAGAGTTAGAAGATATTTACTCGATGGTGGTAAGAAAAATCGTGAGGGTTCCCCCTGGGATTGGGTCGAAACCGAGTGGGAGACCGCCCTCGACATCACCGCCAAAAAATTGATGGAAGCCCGCGACAATTACGGTGCGGACAGCATTGGTGTGCTCACTTCGGCGAAATGCACGAACGAAGAAAACTATTTGATGAACAAATTGGCGCGGCAGGTCTTGGGGACAAACAACATAGACCACTGCGCCCGTCTCTGACACTCCAGTACGGTGGCCGGTCTGGCCGCCTCCTTCGGTTCGGGCGCGATGTCCAACAGCATGGACGATGTCGCTCAGCAAGCCAAAGCATTTTTCATTATCGGCTCCAACACCACGGAACAGCATCCTGTCTTCGGGACGATGCTGCGGCGCGCGGTCAGGTTTCGCGGTGCGAAACTGGTGGTGGCCGATCCGCGTCGTATTGACATCACCGAGTTCGCCACGCTTCACCTGCGTCAAAAACCTGGCACGGATATCGCCCTCGTCAACGGGTTGATGAATATCATCCTTGAAAAAGGTTGGGAAGATAAAGCCTTCATCGAGGAGCGTTGCGAAAACTTCGACGAGTTCAAAGCCACGGTGATGAATTACCCGCCTGAGAAAGTCAGCGAGATCACGGGCGTGCCAGTGGAGCAACTCTACGAAGCCGCGCAAATCATCGCCGAGAACAAACCCACCGCCGTCATTTGGGCGATGGGTATCACCCAGCACATTTCGGGCGTCCGCAACGTGATGGACCTCGCCAATTTCCAGATGCTGCTCGGCTACATGGGCAAACCTGGCGGCGGCGTCAACCCATTGCGCGGACAGAACAACGTGCAAGGCGCGTGTGATATGGGCGGCCTACCAAACGTGTATCCCGCGTATCAACCGGTCACCAGCGAGGAAGCGCAAGCGAAATTCCAAAAAGCATGGGGTGCCACCAGCAATCTCAAAGTCGGCGCGGTCGTCACCGAAATGATGCCTGGCATCCTCGAAGGCCGCACCCACGCGCTCTACATCCTCGGCGAAGACCCCGTCATGTCCGACCCCGACACGCATCACATCCGCAAGGCGCTCGAAGCGATTGATTTCCTCGTCTTGCAGGAGATTTTCCCGTCCGAGACTTCCGCCTACGCGGATGTTCTGCTCCCAGGCGTTTCCTTCGCCGAAAAGACGGGGACGTTCACCAACACCGAACGCCGCGTCCAGATGGTGCGGAAAGCCATCCCCACCCAGGGCGACGCGCGTGACGATTGGTGGATCACTTCCGAGATCGCGAAACGCATCCTGGCCGCGACCCCTCAGCGGGTTCAGCCCGAGGCGCCGTTCGCTGGCTGGGAGTACCGCGACGCCTCCGCCATCATGGACGAGATCAACGTGGTGACGCCGTCCTACGCAGGCATCACGCACGCGCGTCTCGAAAAGGGCGAACGCCTGCAATGGCCGTGCCCCGCGAAGGATCATCCTGGCACGCCTATTTTGCATACCAAGGCCCTCTCGCGCGGCAAGGGCAGGTTTATGCCGATTGACCACGTGCCGCCCGCGGAAGAGCCGACCGAGGATTACCCGTTCGTGCTCAGCACGGGGCGCGTGCTCTACCATTGGCACGGCGGCCAAATGACGCGCCGCGCCAAAGGTTTGCTGGAAATTTACAGCGAAGCGCTCATCGAGTTAAATCCCGACGATGCCGCGAGACTGGGACTCAATGGCAAGAACCGCGTCCGCGTGACCTCCCGCCGTGGCAGTATCGAAGCCCAGGCCTGGGTCACGGACCGCGTCCCGCCCGGCATGGTCTACGCCAACTTCCACTTCCCCGAGGCTTCCGCCAACGAGTTGACCATCGCCGCGCTCGACCCCGTCTCGAAGATTCCTGAATACAAAGTGGCGGCGGTGAAAGTAGAATTAGTCCGCTAGTTAGATGGTCGCTAGTCTGCTAGTCCATTGCAAAATTGGATGGCAGACTAGAAGACCAGTAGACTAGCCGACCAGGAGACTCAATATGGACATTCGCAAAGTATTGGAATATGCCCTCCAGCGAGAATATGAGGGGAAGCGTTTCTTCGAGCAGAACGCGACGAGACTGCAAAATGCCGCGGCGGTTGGCGCGTTCAAAGCCATCGCCGAGGAGGAACAACGCCACATCGAATTCATCCAGGCGCAATTGGACGCGCTCTCAGGGACAAACTCCCCCGCGCCCGAACTTCCAGCCGCGGGCTTCTTCGCGGACCGCGCCGAGGGCGAATCCATCGCGGACACTGTCGCCGAGTCAATGGTGGCGGATTTGCCCGTCCTGCGCATGGCCTATCTGATCGAACGCGATTTCTCCGAGTTCTACACGCAAGCCGCCTCCAAGGCGGAAGGCGAAGCGAAGAAGACACTCGAGATGCTCGCCCATTGGGAAGCAGGTCACGAGCGGCTGTTCAAGTCCATGCACGATAAGGCGTTCGAGAATTATTCGGGGATGCCGTGGGGCGGTTAAACGAAGGAGTAGACTCTCATCCCAAATTTTGCTATACTCATTTCAGAAGCCATTTTCCAAAGAGAGGAGACTCCGATGACTACCGTTCGCAAACTGCTGGAAGATAAGAAACGCACGGGATACATTTCCCTATCTGCGACCGACACGGTTCTACAAGCCCTGAAAGTGATGACCGACTCGCGCATCGGCGCGTTGCTGGTGACCGAAGGCGACAAGATCGTCGGCATTTACACCGAGCGCGATTACCTCCGCAAGGGCGAGATCGAAGGCCACATCGCCAAGGACACGCTTATCAAGGATGTGATGACGCCGAAGATGGTCACCGTCAAAAACGAAACGTCCGTGGATGAGTGCGTGGCGCTGATGAAGCAATACCAGATCCGTCACCTGCCTGTCGTGGAAGACGGTCAGATCATCGGGATGGTCTCGATGCGCGATGTAATGGTGGCCGCCATCGAGAACCGCGAGAGCGAGATCCGCGGCCTGGAAAATTACATCATGGGTTCAGAGTTCCGCACGTAGAGAAAAAAGGAAAGTTAAGAATGGGTGATGAGGCGATGTCTCGTCACCCATTCTTCTTTGTTACAATCCAGACAGAAAGGAATTCGAAATGGTTAAACTCGTCCCGATGGCACAAGAAGACTTTGAGTCATATTGCGAGCGTAGCATTCGCGAGTATGCCGCAGAACACATCAAAACAGGGAATTGGAAAGAGTCGGAATCTCTGGAAAAAGCGCGCGCGGAATTCAAAAAACTCCTGCCCGAGGGCCTGCAAAGCAAGGACGAGTTCATCTACTCCATCGTGGACGAGTCCACGGGACAGAAGATGGGCGTCCTGTGGGTGGAGATCAAAATGGATGAGACGCCGCGCCGCGCCTTCGGCTACGATTTCATGGTCAACGAGGAATTCCGCGGCAAGGGCTTCGGCAAGCAGGCGTTAATGGCTCTGGACGAAGTCCTGAAATCGAAAGATGTTGAGTCCATGGGATTGCACGTATTCGGTCACAACGTCAATGCCTTCGAGTTGTACAAGAAGATGGGATTCGAGATCACGAATGTCCATATGAAAAAATATTACAAGAAGGGGTAAGTTCGGGTCAATCAAAAAGCAACCGCCCGAGGGACAGAGCCCCCGCCCTGCCGCGCGATTGGATGGATCGCGAGCAGTGCGAAGGCTACAAGTTTTTGCACGAGGCGACGCAGGTGAAGAATATCTGGGTGCTGACGGGGGAGTGAGAAAACAGAGAATTTTGGATTCGGATATAGGTTAAAATGAAAGAAAATGCTAACAAGAGCGTAGAACGAAAAGGAATTTCCTTTTCCCCATATTTTCATACAGCACTAAGATTTTATGACATGGTTTTAGATGCAGAAAAGGCATTGGGAGCAAAAGAAAAAGAACTTCAAGAGGAATATAGTGGCTATGGAATTGCTGATTTCAAAATAGCTATATATTCAGCGACACGAAAAGAATTTAGCCAGCTGAACGAATTCTCAACGGCTACGCAGATTTTCTCGTGCATGGCTATTGAGTCCTTTTTGAATTTTTACGGTGTCAATCAACTTGGCGAGGATTTTTACAAACGGAATTTTGAGCGACTAAGCCCAAATCAAAAGCTGGAGGCATTAATTGCTATCGCAGTCCATCTATCATTAGAAAAAGAAGATGATATATGTAAAGTTGTTCGCCGTATGTTTGATCAGAGAAACCACTTGGTACATCCGAAAGCAAAACAAATAAAGGCTGACAGCGAGAAAATAGAAATTATTTTTGGCACAGATAATCCAGTTAGTGACGCGAAGAAAATGGTAGGCGATATGAGATTGTTTTTTGATCTTTTTCGAAAGCTTGACCCTTCTCATGGTTCGCTGATTGATTATTTGACTAAAGAAGAACTGTTTTAGGTTTTGTAAAGATTATTGAAGACGTTGTGCGGTCCCTGCTCGGGGTGTGGGAGTCCGCTTTGGGAAGCGACAATGCCTTGCGTATTTTAAGTCTCGAAGTATCTGTTAAAATCTATTCGTTCACCATGAACTCTACTGAAAAAACTCCGTGTTTTCCTTTGCCATGCTTCGCAGGATAAGCCCGTTGTCCGTGATTTTTACTGCCAGTTACCGCCGAAGGCTGGACGGACTAGTTGAAACTCCGTCGAGCCAGAATCTGTTTATTCGCTTGCGCAGAAAAACATCATGGAGGGACAGCAGAAGATTGAAATATCCATTCAACGGAATCAAATTACAGTAACCTGTCTCAAAGGAACAAAAATGAACGACACAAGAAAGCCAAGCCTCACCGAACAAAACCGACGGTTGCGTGAAAGGCTGAAAGAATCTGAAAAGAAAATTGAAGTGCAATCTCAATTTATTGACCGTCTTTGCCAATCCGTTGGTTATGATAGATTATCGGATGAATGGGATAAGAAGAAATATTTAGATAGGTGGGTATTAGATTGGTTAAAACCCGTTAGAGATTATATGCAATCTAATTCTGGTCAACCCGTAACAGGGATTTTCATTAATCAAGTTATTCAAATTACTGAAGCAGCAATAATGCAACTCGCAATTATTGGAAGATATGGAATAAAACTTCCCCTTGACTCACGTCCAGGCGATTTTGAGATGTATTTGCAAAAAAACAACAACCAGCTTGCCAAAGAATATCCACCTTGTGTGATTTGTGGTGAAAATCGAATCACTCATCAATGTCATATTATTCCGAAAGCCCATGGTGGAAAATATCATAGAGACAACCTGCTGGATATGTGCCCACTACATCACCATCTGTTTGATAATGGCAGATTAACAAAAGAAGAATGGCAAAAGCTCCTAGCGTCCTTGGATGGAAAAATGGATGCCGCAGTTCAATACGTAAATACTATTCACTTAAATTGGCAAAAATACTTTTGGCACGAAATACCAGACGCTGTATATCCGAACTATACAAAAAAAGAGGAAAGATGAGTCTATTTGATATAGTCTTTAGGCAAAATTTTCTTTCTAACTCGCTGGCTACTATCAGATGATGATGGAGCGCGGGCGGAAGGCGGGAATGGATTCCCTTCTCAGTACATGGAAGTCTTTCAGACTGGAGCGGATGACGGCGCGGTGGGAGGTAGATTCGGGGTAGGGGAGGGTGTCCATGCAGCGGGGAATCCATTCACAATGGTCAGCGTGTGTAGGAATATCACTTGCGCTGAAACCCTTCTCTCCCGACGCATAAGAAGTAAACACGAGGTCAACAGACGATAAGCAGGCGTTTTCTCCTCATTTCCTCAGCCTAAAACTGATGACTGATGGCTGATGACCGATCACTCCTCTCTGATTTGGTACAATCCCACCCATGCATCCAACCCGCCTCCTGCCTTCCGCCTTCCGCCTTCTGCTTACTGCAATCCTCCTCTCCGCCTGCGGAACCGCCACTGAAATTCCAACCGCCACCCCCATCGACTACAACCCCTTCGTGCCACTGGACGGAAGTTCACCCGTCATTGTCCCCACCAGCGCGGACGTGACAACCGTCCCTGGGCAGCCCACACCCACCGAGATGCCGTTTATCGTCCCGACTGCGATTCCGCTCGACCAGTTGCTCCCCACGCCGCGCCCCGTCGGTATGCCAATCTACACCCCCACGCCTGACGCGCTGCGCGTCCTGCCCACCCAACGCACCGACGCGGACCAGTACGTTGTCCAGTCTGGGGATACGCTTGGCAGTATTGCTCAAACGTACGAAGTCGGCCTCGAGGCGCTGATGCAGGCCAACGGTCTGATCGACGCGAACGTGCTCGAAGTCGGCCAGACGCTGGTCATCCCCGTCCCTGAAGCGGGCGCGGTCGGATCGTCATTCAAGGTCATCCCCGATTCCGAGTTGGTGTATGGTCCCGCCAGCGCGCTGTTCGACGTTGAGGGCTTCATCAACGAGCGCAACGGATACCTCGCTTCGTTCGGGCAGGACGTGAACGGCGAATACCTTTCGGCCGCGCAGATCATCGAAATGGTCGCGCAAAATTATTCGGTCAACCCGCGGCTGCTGCTCGCGCTGATCGAGCATCGCAGTGGATGGGTTGACAGTGCCGCGCCCTTTCAAACCGACTACGCTCTCGGTATCGCCGACCCCAGCCGCCTCGGCCTGTACCTGCAACTGACCTACGCCGCCAACGAACTCAACCGCGGCTATTACCTGTGGCGCGCCAACGCCATCTCCACGTGGGCGTTAACAGACGGCACGGTCGTCCCCATCGACGCGGGCATCAACGCGGGGACGGCGGGTGTGCAAAATCTATTTTCCAAGTTGGACGACCGCGTTACCTGGACAACGGACGTGGACGTCTTCGGTCTCCACCAAACGTATTTCTTCTTCTTCGGTTCTCCCTTCGACTTTGCAGTGGATCCCATCGTCCCCGATTGGCTCCACCAGCCGCGCTTCGCGCTCCCCTTCGAGCGCGGCGTGACGTGGGCCTACACGGGCGGACCGCACGGCGCTTGGGCGGATGGCTCCGCCTGGGGCGCGCTCGACTTCGCCCCCATCGCGGACGTGCAGGGCTGTTTCCAGTCCGAGGACTGGGTCACCGCGCTGACAGATGGACTCATCATCCGCACGGGCGATGGACAGGTAGTGCAGGACGTTGACGGCGACGGCTACGAACAGACGGGCTGGGTCATCCTGTACATGCACATCGAGACGCGCGACCGCGTGGAACCAGGCACGCGCGTCAAAGGCGGCGACCGCATCGGACACCCCTCCTGCGAGGGCGGCGCTTCGAATGCCACGCATCTTCACGTGGTCCGCAAATACAACGGCGAGTGGATCAATGCGGACGGTCATATCCCCTTTGTGATGGACGGCTGGACGCCCGTCAGCGCGGGCATCGAATACGACGGCTACCTGACACGCGGCGAGATCAAACTCGAAGCGTTGGAGGGGATTACGGAATTGAACATGATAGCAAGGTAAGGCGGGATTCCATCCAGCCCCACACGTGTATAATTCCGCCAGCATGAAACAGTTCATCACCCTCCTCGCCACGCTTGCGTTGACGTTATCTGCCTGCGCCACGGAAAATTCGCTGTGGGGAGTCCAATCCACACCGACGGCGCGCATTCCCACGGTCACACTCCCCGCGTCGTCCACAGCGTCCCCGCGTCCGACCGACACCCTCATCCCGACTGCGACGATGACGCTCACCGCGACGCATCCCGCGCCGACGCAGACGCTCGTGCAGGTGTCCACGCCCAATCCACAGGATCAGCCGATTCTGTATTACGCCCAAAGCGGGGACAGTCTCGACTCGATTGCGCGCCGCTTCAGCGTGGATGTGGACGAGATCACCTCGCCGAAGGATGTCCCGCAGGAGGGGCTGATCGAAGCGGGAACCCTGCTCATCGTCCCAGATCGAATCGAGGCGAAGAAAACGCCAAACGACAAAACCGTCCCCGATTCGGAAGTCATCTTCGCCGCGTCCGCCAGCAATTTCGACGTTGCCGCGTACATCACCGAAGCGGGTGGATTTCTCAGCACGTACAAGCAATGGGTCACCACTTCAGGGACGACCAGCGGCACCGACGTATTGAAGAAACTGTCACGCGATAATTCCGCCAACCCGCGTTTGTTGCTCGCACTGCTCGAATACGAAAGCGGATGGGTGTTCGGCCAGCCCACCGATATGTTCCGCGAAAAATACCCAATGGGATTCCAAATTCAGGATGACGACCAGGGTTTGTTCAAGCAACTGCAATGGACCATCAACCAATTGTTCGCGGGATACTACGGCTGGCGCAGTGGCACGTTGACGGAACTAACCTTTCCCGACGGTGAGACCATCCGCCTCAACCCTGAACTGAACGCAGGGACGGTGGCGATCCAATATTTCTTTTCCCGACAGCGTAACCGCTCCGAGTGGGAGCGCGTCATTGACCCCAACTCGCCCTCCAGTTTTGTGGCGTATTACAACGAGATGTTTGCCGATCCCTGGGTGCGCGCCGCGACGGTGGAACCGTTCTTCGCGCCTGGCATGACCCAGCCTGAGTTAGCCCTGCCATTTGAACCGAACGTGCAATGGAATTACACCAGCGGCCCGCACGGCGCGTGGGATCGCGAAGGCCCGCTCGCGGCGATAGATTTCGCGCCCCCCTCTGACCACAAAGGCTGTGACGTTTCGTCCCTCTGGGTAACAGCCGCCGCTTCGGGCCTCATCGCGCGCGCAGATGCGGGTGTGGTCGTCATAGACCTCGACAGCGACGGAAACGAACAGACTGGCTGGACACTGCTCTACCTGCACATTGCTGAGGAGGGACGCATCCCCGTGGGAACCTGGGTGAAGGTCAACGACCGCATCGGACACGCATCCTGCGAAGGTGGAATCTCGACGGGCAGGCACGTTCATTTTGCCAGAAAATACAATGGCGAGTGGATTCTCCCCGACAGCGCATTGCCATTCGTGCTTGGCGGGTGGACGATCCACTTTGGGGCCAAACCGTACCAGGGCACGATGACGCGCGGCGCGCGCACGGTCACGGCTGACCCGTACGGACAGGCCTGGTCGGTCATCATACGCGAGCCGAATGAGTAAAACAGTCCTTTCCTTCGCCCTCCTTTTCGTCGTCATCCTCACCGCCTGCGCTCCCTCTGCCCCCGCCGAGGTCGTGATGGCCGCGGGCGAATCCCCGTCCACGCCGCAGGTGGACCTCACTCCCCTGCCCACGCGCCCAAACTTCGACCCCGGCGAACTGGTGAATTACACCGCCCAGAGCGGCGACACCCTGCCTGCCCTCGCGGCGCGCTTCAACACCACTGTGCAGGAAATCCGCACCGCCAACCCGATCATCCCCGCCGACGCGACCACCATGCCGCCCGGCCTGCCGATGAAGATCCCCATCTATTACCACGCGTTGTGGGGCAGTCCCTACCAGATCATCCCCGACCACGCGTTTGTGAACAGTCCCACCGCTATCGGGTTCAGCACCGCGGCCTTCATCGCATCCCAGCCTGGCTGGCTGAGAAACTATCGCGAATACGCTGGCGACGCATGGCGCACCGGCGCGGGCGTCGTGGATTTCGTTGCCACCAATTTCAGTCTCAATCCGCGGCTGTTGCTGGCGCTTCTCGAATATCAATCGGGCGCGCTCTCCGATCCCAACATGCCCGATTCATCCTATGTGCTTGGCTATCGCAAATGGGATCACAACAGTGTCTACCTGCAACTCGTCTGGGCGGCCAACACGCTCAACAACGGCTATTACGGCTGGCGCACCGGCCACCTGACCGACTTCGACCTAAGCGACAGGACCGAATACCGTCCCGATCCGTGGCAGGATGCATCCTCAGTGGGATTGCAATACTACTTTTCACAGATGATGGGTAGAGACGAGTTCGCTTCCGCAGTTGGACCGAACGGGCTGGCGCGCGTCTACCATGAACTATTTGGCGACCCCTGGCTGGATTCGTTCGTGCTCATGCCCGGCAGTCTTCGTCAACCTGAACTACCCCTGCCCTTCCAGCAGGGACAGGCCTGGACGTACACCGGCGGTCCACATACCGGCTGGGGGACGGGAGAACCGTTCGCGGCCATTGACTTTGCGCCTCCATCCCAGACTTCGGGCTGTTTCGCCGCCGACAGCGAATCCTACACCATCGCAATGGCTGACGGCATGATCGTCCGCTCGGAAGTCGGCATCGTCGTTCTCGATCTCGATGGCGACGGAAACGAACGCACCGGCTGGACGATCTTCTACCTCCACCTCGGCACCGAGGGACGCGCCCTTCTCGGCCTGCAAGTGAAACGCGGCGACCCCGTCGGTTGGCCCTCCTGCGAGGGCGGACGCACCACTGGCACGCACATCCACATCGCGCGCAAATACAACGGCGAATGGATTCCTGCCGATGGTCCTCTTGCATTCAATCTGGATGGATGGATCGCGCACAACGGTTCGGAGCCTTACCTCGGCACCCTCACCAAAGGTGGATTAATTGTCACCGCCTGCGATTGCTCGGATATTTACAGCCTCATCCGCAGATAAAACTATTCCGCCATGTAGGTCCCCTCGGCGACCTGCCGCCGCACACCATTCCCCTCGTCTTCAAAAATGACATAACGCTGGCTGATGGGAAATACCTGGCTCAGCATGGCGTGAACGGGACAATATTTTTGTACCGACAACTCAATCGCTCGCAAGACAGCCGACTCGTCAAGTTCGCGTCCTGTCACCTCGTAGATGAGTTCCGCGCGGGTGTAGACTTTGGGGTAATCCTCCGCCCGCTCCGCATGGACTTTGACCTCGAAATTGGTCACATCCTGTTTTTTCTTTTCCAGAATGGAGATGACATCCATGGCGGTGCATCCCGCCATGCTCATGGCGATCAGTTCCATCGGCGCGGGACCAAATCCTTTCGGGTCGGCAGACGAATCCAACATGATGGTTCTGCCTGTATCGGCAATCGCCTCAAAGGCCAGTTTTCCCTTCCAGGTTACTTTTGCATCCATTTGATTCTCTCCTTATTCCTCGATGATTGGAACAATATATTCTTCGAGCATGGCGCGACTGATGGCGCCTATCCACTGCAGGCGGACCTGTCCCTGGCGATCGATCACATACGAGGAAGGCAGGTTCATGGTCCCGAAGGCAGATTCGGAAAGGTAGGTGGGGTCTGTCCAGATGAGAAAGTCCAGGCCGGTGCGGGTCACATAGTCTTTCACGACCGAGAGTTCTTCCCCATCGTTGATCCCAACGAGAAGAAATCCGTCCCTGGCAAAATCGCGGTAAAAATCGTTCAGCGTGGGGAGTTCCTCCACACAGGGCGGACACCAAGTGGCCCACAGGTTGACGAGGATCACCTGCCCGCGATAATCCGCGAGGGAATGCGGGTTGCCGTCCAGATCGTTCAGGGTCAGTTCGGGGGCGGGGTAATTTGCCGCGGCAGGGATGACCGAGGAAGATTCGGCGCGCTCGGCCTGTGCCTGCCGCAAGGTAAGCAACGTCATCGCGGCCACGCCGAGGGCGATCAATCCGATTCCGATCACGATGAAAGCAAGGGTGCGTTGAAACGGAGTCTGGTTCTTCATCTGATGTGATGTTCCTTTAAACCATGTTGACGGGAGTATACCCCGCTATCATACCCCCTTCATAAAGATATGGGACAAATGTCTGTGCTTTCAGGAAATTTGCCACTTTCATATGTCCCTATAGTTCCGCTAATATGATATGAAATGCTCGAAGAATTGCACACCCTTCCACCCTTTGAAGACCTTGACGATGAAGTCCTTCGGCTGGTCGAACCATTGTTCGAACGGTATGTCCGCGCGGCAGGGACAGTCGTTTTCGAGCAGGGCGACCCGGCTTTGTATCTCTATTTGCTTCTGCGTGGAGCGGTGACGATTCTCTATAAACCATACGATGGCCCGGTCATTAATCTGAGCCAGGTGTCTGCAGGGGGTGTGTTTGGCTGGTCGGCAGTGGTGGGGAACCCGACCTACACGTCTGGGACAGTGGCGAAAGAGGATATCGAGGCCATCCGCATCCGCGGCGCGAAACTGCGCGGACTGGTGGTTCATCACCCCGAAGCAGGGCGAGTCATTCTGGACAAACTGGCGGGGAAGGTCTCGAACCGCTGGAAGGATGCCAACCGGCAGGTGCGCGATTTGTTGGAAGAAGCCATCTCAGCCGAAAAGGAGAAAGGAGCAAAAGTCATGGCAACACCAAGAGACCCTGCGAAGGAAATTCAACTCAAGGCGTTGATCGAGCAGGTCAGCGCGTACATCGAGCAATTTCACGGTGGGTCGGTGGAATATGTCTCGCTCGACGGAAACCGCCTCTCGGTCCGATTGGGAGGCGCATGTTTGGGATGTCCCCTGCTCCCATCCACGTTGCATGGCTGGGTGGCCGGGACCATCCATCAGTTTTTCCCTGAAATCGAAGTGGTATCCGCGGAATAATCCCGCCAGCAGACAAACAGAAGCGACCCCTGCCTCATGGACAGGGGTCGCTGGTTTTTAGTTTTTACATCGTACTTGGGCGGCGCAGGGCGCGGTAGACGAGGTATCCGCCTCCACTAATGAGCGCGACAGCCCAGACATAATTGGCGATATCACCCAGAGCGAACATGGTCAGCAACCCCACGAAGGCCAGCGCCGCGGCAGGATAGTAAGCCCAGCTCATTTTTGCAAGCAGGGCCACCAGCAGAAACGTGAGCGCGAGGCCAAAGAAGAAGATGCTTCCTGTTGCCAGGCCACCCACGAATTCAGGCGCGAAGGTGACCACGGCCAGGGTGGTCAGTACGCCCGCTGGGATGATGGCCCACCAGCGTTCGCGCGGCGCGGTCAGGAAGACCAGCCAGAAGGCAAGAGCAATGGCGCCAAGAAAGACCGCGCCGCCAAAGAACTCGAGCGAATCGGGCAGGAGGATGAGCACACCGATTCCTGCCAGCGCACAACCCGGTATCACCGCCCACCACGAGCCGCTGAAAAAGGCGAACAGGAACAACACGCCTCCAGCCAGAAATATGCCGCCCCAGAACACGTCGCCCACGTTGTCCAAAAACCCCATCGTCTCCAACAGGTACAGCGCGCCCACCAGGATAAGGACCAGGCCGCCAATGATGGCAGGGTCAACTCCACGCTTAGGCATTGTCCTCTTCCTTTCTCGCAAACGACTTCCACAGGCTGCGCCCCAGAAGCCAGACGCCTAAGCCGATCAACAGGATGGCTGGGCCATAGTTTCCAAGCAGTTCCAGGCCGCCAAAAACGGATGCGAAAATAAGGAACAGCACGGCGCTGATGATCAGGGCGTTGAATCCACTCTTCAGGTTCTGGCGGGTATGATCGCCCAGCAAGCCAGCAATAATGGAACCCACACCCACAAAACCGGGGATGAGCGTCCACATGTAGGACCAGGCCTGGCCGCTCGCGTAGGTCTCAATGTAATAGAAGATTCCGCCAATGCCAGCTACAATAGCCGCAGGGATGGCCATGCCGGGATTGCCCGTAAGCAACCCGATCAACAAAATCAACGCGCCGATCCACATCAGGGTGAACGGCCATTGGAAATACTGGTCGGCAAAATCCGAAAGGGACGGGATGGTCTTTTCGGCAAAGAACCAGGCACCCACCAAAATCAGGATGATGCCCAACACCAATTGGGAACGACCTTGTCTACTCATTACATTCTCCTTATGAATCAGTCTCTTTTGAGTGTAAAACAAATCCTGCAAAAAAGCAAAATCTGATTTGATTTACGAAGGAGAAGCGCCAGAGTTTCACGCTCGTTTCCGTAAACGATTCTGAAAGAGGGCAAAACCGACCAACGCCAGCGGGACGATGGCCGCGCCGCCGCAATTCAGCCCGCGGCGACGGGTCTCCTCGGCAGGCTCAGACGCCCCAGGCTCAATAGGCTGGGCGGGTTCAGGCACCACCACGGCGGACTCATCACCAAGCAGGGCAACATCATCTACGCGCAACGAGCCGACGTTGGGCGCGTCTGGCAGGGTCGTCATCCCGAAGGCCATGCCAATCACCTCGTTCGATTTTGCGAATGGTTCTCCTGCATTCTCCTCCCAATCGGCGCGGTGGAAATCGTCCCAGCGCAGTTCCATCCGCACCCAGCCCGTCGCGCTATCGGCAGGCGCCTCAATGGTGAAAAGATAGGTCTCACGATTGTCCTCGGCCCCCGCGTACAGGTCGACGTCGAAAAGCGCGCCCGTCTGTTCCACGGTGAAGTAAAACACAAGGCCGTCACCCGCGCTCCAATCCTGCGGATTGTCATACATGTGCGCGCACGTCCCCCAGCTGTTGGGGGCAATGTCGAAATCGATTCGGAGGGAATTCCCCGCGCGTCCCGAACCCGCTTCCGCCGCGCAGGTCATCGCGCTGGATGTGGACTCGTCGCGGAACGCCTCCCAGCCCGACGCGCCAGACTCAAAGTCCGCGATCACCGAGGAGGCGGGGGCGCTTCCCGCGGGGACCTCGGGCGGAGTCGCGGCTTCGGGAGCGGGTCCCGCCCCGGGCGCGGGAGGAAGCGAGGCCGTCTCGAGGAAGCGCGCATAGAAATAGTTCAGCATCGGGACGAATTCTTCGGTCGCCTTCTGGCTTCCGCGTTCATTAGGGTGATCGTCGCCTGAGGGATAGTCCAGCGTGTTGCTCCTCGCACTGACGTGCTCGATCTGCCCGTTGACGATTCGGTGATGCGCGTTTTTGTCGGTGAGCACGTTATAAAAATCGAAGACGGCCACGTTGTTGAGGGCGTAATTATTTTCGCGCAGCCAATCGTTGACCAGCCAATCGTTGAATGCGCGCGCGTTTTTTGCATGTGTGGAATCGGTGAGCGGCGGCGCGGTGATGACGACGAAGAGTTTGTCGGGACGCGCGGCAAAATATTGCAGGATGGTGTTGTAGACGTACTTCGCACCTGCGACGGTGAACTCCTCATACGTGCCGGGCGGATCGTTCGGGTTGCCTTCCAACGCGGAATTGGGGAAGCAGGACTTGAACATGATGATGGTGTTCTCGCCGCCCGGGTCCGCGAGGGAGCGCGTGTACGAGGAATGTTGCTCCGTCTCGTTGAAGAGCGCATCCATGTAGGTGGGCGTCATATCGCTGGCGAACCATTCGATCCAATTGGGGATGTCGGTGCGGTCGCCGATGGCTTCGGGACCCCAGCCATAATTCGTATCGCTGACGAAATAATTGTTGGCGTCGAGTGTTTGTCCCAGATTGCCATAGCCGTCGGTGAGCCAATTCTCGCCCGTGGAATGATGGATGAAGACGAGTTTGACCACATGGTCGGGTGGGTTGGCCGTCACGGCCTGCGGCGCGGGGTTGGGCGTCCACGCCGCGGCCGTCAGGGTGAGGATCACCAGGAAAGCGGCGGTCAATCTCAGGATGCTGGATAAGGGATTTCGGTTCATATCTCTCTCCTCAAAGAAAAAAATTCGGTCAATCTGCCTGAATTCGCCAAACGTGGATGATGGGTTTATCATCGTCCACAAGCGGTTCCATGATGTACAACAACCCGCGCGCACGGTCGAACGCGGCCGAAGCGACATGCGATTTCTGCTGGCTTTCGGTCACATTGAACAGGCGGGTATCAATCCTTAAAATAGCGTAGGGTTGCGGCTTCGAGGCCTGCAAATTTCCGCGCGCCACCTCCCCCAATTGGGCCGGGTCGTAGAATATGATCTGGCTCTCGAAACGATCCGCCCACCAGCCGCGTTCGGGACAAGCGGGCGGGTAGGGCGGATTCTCGGGCCAGACCGTGCCGTCTTTACAACCATACCAGGTGTTGCCGAGTCCTTTCGTGCCAATGAAAATGACCGCCGATTTGCTCCCCGCTGTCAGCCACTCCGCGTCGGACCACTCGTCCGCGTGGCTGTATCCAGTCAGTTTGGGCGAGCCCGATGTGTACACATTTCCATACAGCAATAGCGGAATGGTGGGGATGGTCGCGCCAGCCACGGGAGGATTGCCGCGCTCCCAAGGTGCGATGGCAAACAGCGAGGGCCCCTGCGCGCCCTGTCCCCCGTCGCGGTAGCGGCCGGTGGCGAGGACGCGTCCGCCCGTGTAGGCGTCCGCCCATTCGCGGGGAATCTCGAACATGTAGCCGTTGACGCTGTACATGTTCACGTTCCCGATGAACCACTCGCCCTGAAAATCAGGCGCGGACAGGTTTGGGCTGAACCAGCCATGAGATGGAAATTCATCCCGTTGGAGATGCTCACCCCAGGCAATGTGGATCTGTGGTCCCGTTTCGGGGCGGTTGAGGTATTGCAGGCCAACCTTGGGAATCTCCTGGAATTCAACGAAATGGTTTTCGAATATATTCTGAAATCCCTGGATGAATTCAGCGGTGTTGAGTTCCCCAATATTTCTGGAAACGACCGGCGCGGGGATGCTGACCTCGGCCAACTGGTTCCCGTCTGGTACGCCGCCGTAGGCGATGCGCTCATGGCCGGTGATGAACAGCGAATTATTATCGGGGTTGAAGGTCATGGCGTTGCCGCCATAGGCAAAGGTACGCGGAGGTTCATCCCCACCGGGCAGGCGGAACGCGCCGATGTATTCCATGTCGGCGGGATTTACCACGTCGGCGGAAAGAGGAGGAAGAGGTTCGGGTTGGGATTCGTTTGGAGAGGTCGCGCCCGCCTCGGGTCCGACGGGACGCGGGGTCGGTTGTCTCAATGTGCATGCCAGCTGTCCCGTCACAAGTGCCAGAAATGCAATCCAATACGGTTTTGTTTTCACAAGGCCCTCCCGGTCTTGATGACAAATGCCCGTGTGCTGGCCTCATTATAGAAAATTTAAAGGGAAATACAATCCCCTATTGGTTTACAAACGCCCTGCAAACTCGCTGATTATCGAATCGCCAGTCTGCCGATGTAGCCCCAACCGTTGAGATCTGTCAGTTCCACAACAATGGACGTTGTTTCGCCGGATATGACGATCACTTCCTGAAATTCAGTGGATGCGCCGCCGCCCGTTACGCCGGGGTAAAGAATGGAATCATCGCCTGGCGGCGGCAACGCCGCGGCGATGAATGCCACCGCGAGATTGTATTTTCCCGGCGCAAGTTCAATGGAGATCACGCCACCCGGCGCGTCGTACATGAAATCCAACAGGGGGATGTACTCAACGGCATCCTCCTGCATAGCCAGTGGCTCCGGAGAGGGTGTGAATTTAAGATTGGTGAACGCCCAGCCCGGACCAGCCAATTGGATGTCGCTATCAAGCGGCATAACCAACGCGACATGACGGATGTTCGGCGCATCGGGTTGGTAGTTGAAGGTCTCGCGATACCATTGGCCGTTATAGACGATTTCGATGGCGAGCGTCCCCAATGAGGCGGGCGGGGGCGGTGTTTGGGTCGGGTCAGGCTGAGTCGATTCTGTTGCCGTGGAAGTCAGCGTGGCGGGTGAAACTTCTGTGGTCGGCAAGGCAGGAACGCAAGCCGCTGAAACTAAAAGAAGTAAAACTGGGATGATTTTTTTGACTGACATGGGACTCCTTTCGTTCATCGAATCAGGGATGGTAACGCCAGCCACTCCCCCTCATGCTTGGGATGGTTGACTTTTGCCAACTCCCCTTTTTCCATCAATTTGGTGACCGTCCGCTCGGCGAGGTCTTTTGGCCAGCCGAAGAGTTTGGTCACATCGCGGAGTTGCGCCGCGCCGACTGAGGCAAAGTGGAGTTGCACCAATTTTGTCCGCGCGGCAGATTCGGAGATGGTGCGCGCCTGCTCGGCCAAATTGGGAAAGTGCCGCGAGGTCAGTTCGTAGATGTGCGAATATCTCCACGCGCCCGCCTCGGCGACGCCAATCGGCAAAATCTTGAAATCGGACTGCAGTTGCTCCAGCCCTTTATTGAATTCCGATTCTTTCGCGTTGGCAAGTTTGGCGGCGCGGCGCAGGTCGATGGAATTTAGCGCGCCGCTATCCACCAGCGCTTCATAGATTTGTTTCGCGGCCTGCGTGAGACGTCCCTCGCGGTAGGCGATGAGATAATCTTCTTCGGGCGAGCCGTAATTTTCGGAGAGCGCGTAAAAATAGGGAGCGATCTCCAGCGATATCATCGTCGCTTTGCGGCGCAGGATTTTGCCGTAATACCAGATTCTCTTGTCGAGGGCATTGTCCTTCCAGCGCCAGGTGACGTGACCTGGATCGTCGTGTTCATCCGCGACGGGGCGGTCACCCGCGACGGCCATCCACAGCGAGGGAAGGTCAATACCTTTGATCGGCCAAAAGTAGATGAAGCCGCGCGCGTTGACGAAGCGCAGAGCTTGAAAGGGAGTCGAAATCGGTTTGGACGGAGACAGGTTAAAGGTCCGCACGCGATGCGCTTGAAGTCGTTTTAAGTCGAGGCGGGGCATGAGTCAATTTTAGTCCAAATCCAAAATTGTGCTACACTTTTTACAAGGAGAGCGAAATGTCCACCGAACCAACCAGCCAATCTCTTTACGACTCGCTCATCTTTGAATTGACGAAAGCCCTGGCGTTGAAACAAACGCGAATTGCCAACGGCTTCATCCAGATGATGTTCGGCAGGGCCGCGCGGCGCGTGGCGGAACTCGGCCTCGGTCTCGATCGCGAGGTTGCCAAAGGCGGACTACCCGCAGGCGCGCGCTGGCTGTTGCCGTATTTCGTGAAAGGCCATGAAGCGCGCGGCGTGGAAAATATTCCCGACGAGGGGCCGCTCGTGATTGCATCCAACCATCCCGCGGCGGTGGACTCGCTGGTCATCTCTGCACACATGACGCGCTCCGATTACAAGGCCATCATCGGCGACATCCCGTTCTTCGAGCGGTTGCCGCACGTGAGCGAACACGCCATCTTCGCGCCCGCGCCCACAGACACGGCGGGACGGATGCGCGCAGTGCGCGAATCCCTGCGGCACTTGAAGGCGGGCGGCGCGTTGTTGATCTTCGCACGCGGCGGCATCGAAGCAGACCCCGACTGGATGCCCGATGCCGACGGTGAATTCGACAAGTGGTCGCGCAGCCTGGAAATTTTTCTCGAACGCGTCCCGCAGACGCGCGTGCTGGTCACCATGGTCAGCGGAGTCATCTCTCGCACAATGATGCGCCATCCGATCACGCGTTTCCGCAAAGCGCGTCCCGATCGTCAACGCCTGGCTTTCCTAATGCAGTTCGCACGACAGATTTTAGGCGGCAAAGAGAAGTTCGGCTTGCGGCCGCGCGTCACGTTTGGAGAAGTCATCGCAGGCGCGCATCAACACGTTCTCGACCAGGTACACGAATCGGCGCGGCGCGTCCTGAAACAACACATGGAATGGCAGATATGAAACCAACGGTTCGGATTTTCAAAGATGCTCACGAATTGAGCCGCACTGCGGCGGAAATATTTGTCGCGCTGGCGGCGCAGGCCATCCACGTGCGCGGACGGTTCCTGGTTGCGTTCAGCGGGGGAAGCGCTCCGACAGCGCTTTATCGCCTTCTGGCGAGCGCGCCGATTGACTGGACGTGCGTCCACGTCTTTTGGGGCGACGAGCGTTTGGTTCCGCCTGATAATCCCGAAAGTAGTTATGGACAGGCGTACGAGGCAGTGCTGAAGCATGTTCCCATTCCTGCAGAAAACGTTCATCGCGTCTCATCTGAAATGGAACCTGCCGCGGCCGCAATGGATTATGCCCGCGTCCTACAAGGGTTTGCCACGCCACCTCTTGACTGGCCGCGCTTCGATCTCGTTCTGCTCGGCATGGGCGAAGATGGCCACACCGCCTCGCTTTTCCCTGGCTCTCCTATTGACATTACCGAGCCTGTCATTGCGGTGATCGCACACTATCAGGGCCGTCCCGCCCAGCGCATCTCCCTGACCCCACTTGTTTTCAACGCGGCGAGGCAGGTGGTTTTTCTTGTCACTGGGGCAAACAAGGCCGTAACTTTAACAGGAGTGTTCAACGCCTATAATTCGTTGGAGCAATATCCCGTCAAACGCATCCAGCCAAGCGATGGTAAAGTTACCTGGCTGGTGGACGAAGCGGCGGGGACGGCTCTCACATACCCTCACCCCTAGCCCTTCTCTCAATTATGGGAGAGGAAAATATGAAGGAGAATTTATGGAACTCGCAATGATTGGTTTGGGCAAGATGGGATTGAATATGGCGACGCGGTTGGTGCGCGGCGGACATCGTGTGGTCGGGTTTGCGCCCTCTGCAGAATCCGTACAGGCCGCGATTAATCACGGCGTGGAAGGCACGCATTCGCTCGAAGAAGCGGTGGGTAAACTCAAGGCGCCGCGCATTGTCTGGGTAATGGTGCCTGCGGGACAGGTCACGGACGAGACCATCGAGAAGGTATCCCATTTATTGAGCAAAGGCGATCTCGTCATTGACGGTGGAAATTCCAATTACAAAGACTCTGTCAGACGCGCAGCATTACTGAAAACCAAAGGGATTGATTTCCTGGACTGCGGCACCAGCGGCGGAGTCTGGGGCCTCAACGAAGGATATAGCCTGATGATCGGCGGCCAGCCCGAGGTCACGGAAAAGATGCGTCCCGTTTTCGAAACACTTGCCCCTGCGGCGGATAAAGGTTGGGGACGCGTCGGTCCGCAAGGCGCGGGGCATTTTGTCAAAATGGTCCACAATGGGATCGAATACGGGATGATGCAGTCCTTCGCTGAAGGGTTCAGCATTATGAAAGCGAAAAAAGATTTCGAGCTGGACCTGGCGCAAATCTCGCACGTCTGGCAGGACGGAAGTGTCGTCCGCTCGTGGCTGTTGGACCTGGCGGCGCTCGCCCTCGATGAGAACGCAACTCTTGACGAGATCAAACCATGGGTGGCGGATTCTGGCGAGGGCCGCTGGACGGTGTTCGAGTCCATTGACCTGGATGTGCCCGCACCCGTGATCACACTGGCATTGCAGATGCGTTTCGCCAGCCGCGACGAGGAGAATTTCTCAGCGCGCATGTTGGCCGCATTACGCAACCAGTTCGGCGGGCACGTGGTGAAGAAGGACAAGTAGTGCGTCGCACCTGTCAGATTGGACTCTCCTGTTAAGTGAGGTGCGATGCACCCTCCGAGGTAAATTTATGAACAAAAGTATGCCCACTTCCATCATCATCTTCGGCGCGTCAGGCGACCTGACTCAGCGCAAGCTGGTGCCATCGTTCTTCAACCTGTTCTTCAAACGGAAAACGCCCAGACAATTGAATATCATCGGATTTGGCAACACGCCCTTTACCGATGATGCCTTCCGCCAGCATTTGCACGAGGGAATGGATCAGTTCGCCAACTTCAAGTTCACCGAAGAGGAATGGGAGATATTTTCCAAAAATCTGTATTATCACCAGGGACGCTACACCGACCTGGCCGATTTCAAGAAACTGGGCGAACGCCTCAGCGTAATCGAAGGAGGCGCGGCAAACCGTATTTTTTACATGGCGATCCCGCCGACGATCTTCCCCAACATTATTGACCTGCTTGGGTTGACGGGTCAACTGCACGAGGACGGCGGCTGGCGACGCGTGATCGTCGAGAAGCCCTTCGGCACCGACCTGGCCTCGGCGCGCAGTCTCAACCTACAGGCGCACAAAGTGCTCGATGAAAACCAGATCTATCGCATTGACCACTATCTTGGCAAGGAGACCGTCCAAAATATCCTGTTCACGCGCTTCGCCAATACCATCTTCGAACCGATCTGGAACCGCAACTACATTGACCACGTGCAGATCACCGTCGCAGAAAAAGTCGGCGTCGAACACCGCGCCGGTTATTACGATTCCGTCGGCGTCGTGCGAGACATGTTCCAAAACCACCTGCTCCAACTGCTGACACTCGTCGCGATGGAACCGCCCTCCTCGTTCAACGCCACCGCCCTCCGCAACGAAAAAGTTAAAGCACTGTGCGCCATCCAACCCATGACGCCCGCGCAAGTAGCCAAGAACACCGTCCGCGCGCAATATGCTGGATACCGAAGCGAACACGAGGTCAAGCCCGATTCGGTCACGCCCACCTTCGCGGCCATGCGTTTGTTCGTCAACAACTGGCGTTGGCAGGGCGTACCTTTCTACCTGCGCTCCGGCAAGAACATGCTTGAAAAACAATCGCAAATCATCATCCAGTTCAAGGAACCGCCGCTGGCGATGTTCCCCATGCCGCCTGATAAAAATATGGCGCCCAACATGCTCGTGCTCTACATTCAACCCGATGAAGGCGTGCACCTGCGTTTCGAAGCGAAAGCCCCTGACACCGTAGCCGAAACGCGCTCGGTGGATATGGAATTCCATTACACCGAGGCCTTCGGTCCGACCGCCATCCCCGAATCCTACGAACGCCTTCTGCTCGACGCCATCCAGGGCGACGCATCCCTGTTCACCCGCGCGGACGAAGTGGAGACCGCCTGGGGACTGATAGACCCGATCCTCCAGACCTGGGACTCGGATCGCGCGATGCCGCTGGCTGTTTACGCCCCAAATAGCTGGGGACCCACTGAGGCCGATTCCCTGCTCGCGCGCGATGGAGGACAATGGCTGAACAAGGAAACACACTAAACTCGTTCTAAAATCTTTGATCCTACCCTGATGCACAGAGGCAACGGCGTTTTCGTTGCACTCTGTTTTTATCTGGAATCGGGTAGAATGGGGGGGCTTAATTCGGCTGGAGGAAGTTTCTTGTCACGTTTTGAAAACCAGGTTTCGCTCAAAATCAACCGCCCGCGCACATCCATCCTTGCGCGCGCGGCGAATTTATTCGCGCTGGCCTGCCTGCTGGCGGAAGTGACGGCGCGTACCCCGTTCGTGCAGGGAATCATCCCCTATCAGGCATACGGGACAAATCACACCCAACTGGAATTGCAACTCAACATTCTGGACCAATTCGTCCGAGAGAATGGCGCGCCCGATTGCTTCATCTTTGGCAGTTCGCAGGCTTTCCGCGAAATGGATCCGCAGGTCTTCGCACAGGCTTTTGAGACGGCTAGCGGCGAGCGCATCACCTGTTACAACTTCGGTGTGACGGGTTCGCAGATCTGGAGCACATCCATCCTGAACAAGATTCTGGTGGAAAAATACCATCCGCGCCTGGTCGTCATCGGGACGAGTTACCTCGATTACACCGAGGGCCGCGAGTTCCAGATCGATGAACGCTTCCAAGATAATGACTGGCTTCAGTACCAGACCAACCCCTTCACGCTGAACGGTCTCTACGATGGCTGGTTCAACGGCTGGCTGACAGAACATTCCTATGCCTGGCGCGCCCTCAACCTGTTCAGTTATGCCGCGCCATTCGGGATGCGCTACAGCGAGGTCTTGCGCGAAGCGCGCAAATGGGACGGCGAGATCGCGGGCAACGGATTCGCCCTCTCCGTAAAATTCATCAATCCCAACCTGCCCGTCGAGGAGGGATTCGTCAAAAACCTGATGGCGGAGTTCGGCAACTACGGCGTCTCGGAGCGCAACCTGTCCGCGCTGGAGGAGACCATCACATTCACGCAACAGGCAGGCACGCAGGTAATGCTGGCCGAAATGACCTATCACCCCGCCCTGCTGGAGTTGAGAGGCCCCCGAGGCACCGTCCGCGAAGGCAAGGAGGACATCCTCGCCTTCATCGCGAAAGTCAACGCGCGACTCGATGCGATCGCGTCGAATCACGGGATCATCTTCCTGCACGCGGACCCGTCTTTGGCAATTCCCGAAGACGGCTGGTTTGACCTCTACCACCTCAACCGCATCGGCGCGGGACCGTTCAGCGCGTGGCTCGGACAGGAGGCAGGACGCGTCCTCGATCCGCTTCCGCCCGTAAGCGAGGGAGAATAACCGATGGCAATCCTCTCGCTCGAATTTCTCATCCTCGTCCTCGCCACACTGACGGTTTACTACCTGCTCTCCTATCTTCGCGCGCCGCGTATTCTCCAGAACCTTATCCTGCTGGCCGCGTCCTACTACTTTTACTGGGATTGGTTCCAGTGGTATCCGCTCCTCCTCCTCGCGTTGACGGCTATTGATTTCGGTCTCGGCCACTGGCTGTATAAAAGTACGCACGGCAAACGCGCCATCGTCTGGCTTGGCGTCTTTATCAACATTGGCGCAATGGCGTGGTTCCTGATCGGCGGAAAATATCTGCAGAGGACGCTGGAGATCACCGCCGCCAACGCGCTCGACATCATGCCCCTGCTCGTCCTGCCCATCGGCATGTCGTATTACGCGCTGAACGGCATTTCCTACCTCATTGACATCAACCTGCGCCTCGCCAAACCCTCCACCAATTTCGTGGACTTCGCGCTCTACCTGGCCTGGTTCCCTAAACTATTGAACGGCCCGCTGGAACGCGCCCGCAAATTTCTGCCGCAACTCGCCGAAAAGCGGACGGTGGACACCGAGACGCTCGCTCACAACCTGACCCTAATCCTGATCGGCCTTTTCCGCATTGCCGTCCTCGCGGGACTACTAACCCTCCTGCTTCCATCCATCGCGCTCAACGACCCGAGCGCGCACGGAGCGCTCGTCCTGCTCTGGGCGTTGCTCACTTCCATGTTCTACCTCTACAACCAGTTCGCGGGCTACAGTGACCTCGTCCGCGGCGTAAGCGGTTTATTTGGTATCGAGCTGACGCGCAACTTCAACACGCCTTTCTTCGCCAAAGACTTCTCCGATTTCTGGACGCGCTGGCATATCAGCCTCTCGCAATGGCTGCGCGACTACATCTACATGCCCGTCAGCCGCGCCTTCCTGCGGAAGAATCCCAGTCGCACCAACATCCCGAACCTGATCGTTCCTCCGCTTGCCACCATGCTCATCAGCGGGCTGTGGCACGGCGCCGACTGGAATCACCTCGTCTGGGGCGCGCTGATGGGACTATTCATCATCATCGAGAACGTGCGCATGTTATTCCGTCCCGTGAAGGCACAGGCGGCGATTCCGCTCTGGCGCAGAATCACCTCCAAAGTCTGGTTGGTGGCGTTGATGGGCGCGGCCACCGTCCCCTTTATGCTGGACCTGATCCAGACGCGCGTCTTCTTCCGACAGATCGTCAAAAACTGGGACGGGGTGATGTTCGACTGGCGCGTCCTGCCGATCCTGGTCCTGTCCCTGCTGATGGATTGGTTCCAGAATCGGAACAATGACGAGATGGTTTTTCGCAAGTGGCCGCTCTGGCTGCAAGCGATTCTGTTGGCGGCCATTCCGTTGGCAATGATGGTCATTGACCAATTGCAGAGCGCGCCGCCTGTATTTGTATATCCGTAGCGCAACATTAATGTTGCGCTACAAAAGGAGTTTTCTCATGGATAGAAACGAAGCATTACAAAAGGTGCGGGCATTCACGTTAAAGGAATTGCTCAAGAATCCCGAATACGGTTTGAAGAATGACGAGCCGCTGTTTTCGAGCGGACTGATCGACTCGTTCGCGATGGCGCAGGTGGGCGTGTTCATCGAGACGGAGTTCAATCTCTACATCCCCGATCCCGAATTGACCGTGGAGAACATGGACTCGGTGGACCTGATCACCGACAAGATTCTCGCGGGACTCGCGGCGCAGTAAGAGGCTGGCATGACACTTCCTTTCATCAACCCCGTCGAAGTCCTGCAACGACGCGCACAGGAAACCCCCAACCGTCTCTCGCACATGCTCCTCGGCGCGACCGATGCGGAGAGTCACAGTCTCACCTACAGCCAGTTAGACGCGGAAGTGAAGAAGATGGCCGCGTATCTGCAAAGTGTGGCGGAGCCTGGTCAACGCGCGTTGCTGGTGTACCCGACCAGCCTCGAGTTTGTTGTCGCGATGTTCGCCTGCATGTATGCGGGCATCATTCCCATCCCGACCAATCCGCCTGGGATGAACCGTTCAGCCCAACGGTTGGAGGCCATCGCCAGGGACGCGCGGGCGCGTCTCGTTTTGACCACGCCCGAGTATCAGCACGCATTCCTCGCGGAGGCCGCGCAATTCCCAGATTTTGCCGCCCTCACCTGGGTCACGCGCGAGGCGGTGGAGGCGGGAAGCGGTCACAGTTTGCAAATCCCAGTCATCACGCCACAGTCTACCGCATTCATGCAGTATACGTCTGGTTCCACGAACATCCCCAAGGGTGTGGTCATCAGTTATCGAAATTTTTCGCACAACATGCATGCTTTGCATGAAACGCGAATTCGAGGAAACGAATACGCGGACGATTCGGTCATCCTGACCTGGACGCCGCTCTTCCACGACATGGGTCTGCTCATCGGCACGTTCCTGACGCCGATGGACGGCACGCCCAGCATTCTGATGCCGACGATTCAATTCATGCAAAATCCGCTCAACTGGTTGAAGGCCATTCAAAAATTCAAGGCCACCGCGTCAGGCGGACCGAATTTCGCGTATGACTTGTGTGTCAATAAAATCCCGCTCGAAAAATGCGAGGGGCTGGACCTGTCCACATGGAAGATTGCCTACAACAGCGCGGAGCCTGTGCGCGCAGAGACGCAAGCGCGCTTTGCGGAAAAATTCGCGCCGTTCGGATTCCGCCCAGAAGTGCAGGCACCCTGTTACGGGATGGCCGAGACAACGCTCGTGATTTCATATTACACGGGCGAGAAGAAGACGATCACCCAGCGCTTCCGCCGCGCGGACTTTGAGGAGGGGCGCCTCGTCCCCAGCGACTCAGACGAACAGAAGGAAAGTGTCGAGGCTGTCAGTTCAGGGGTGCCGCTGGTGGATTATCAGATCGCCATCGTCCATCCGAAGAATCGGAAACGCTGTGCCCCCAACGAAGTGGGCGAAGTGTGGATCAGCGGCGACAGCGTGGGCGAAGGTTATTGGAATCGTCCCGAGGATACAAAACATACCTTCGGCGCGCACATCGCCGAGACGCACGAAGGTCCGTACCTGCGGACGGGTGATCTTGGCTTCATGCACGATGGTCATCTTTACATCACGGGTCGCCTGAAGGATTTGCTGATCGTGCGTGGACGCAATTACTATCCGCAGGATGTGGAGATGACGGTCGAGCGGACTCATCCCGCCCTGCGCGCGGGAGGCGGCGCGGCGTTCTCCGTTACCGAAGACAATGTTGAACAGTTGGTGGTCGTTCACGAGACACAACGGCGCGAGATGGATGGCGTGGACTGGAACGAGGTCATTAAGACCATCCGCACCAATGTCGCGCGCGAACATGGCATTCGCGCCCACGCGGTGATCCTCATCCGCCGCGCGACCATCGCCAAGACCTCCAGCGGAAAGATCCAACGCTCGGAGATGAAGCGGCAATATCTGGCAAACGAGTTACAGATCGTAGCCGAGTGGCGGGCGCCATCGTAAATCAAAACATCCGAAGTCGAAAAGGCTTCGGATGTTCGCTTAAACACAAATCTATTGAGACACAACCAGCCAACCCAAACTATCCAACCGTTTTCTGTTTGCCGATGTAATTAACCGATGGATGCTCTGAAAAATGTCGTTGCACCGATTCGCGCGAAGCGTTGGGGGTTTGAAGCACAAGAACAAATTTTGCCTGGGTATCAAAGGGATTGCGCCAAAGATGAGGAAGTGTCGCTTCAAAAATCAGGATGTCGCCTGCCTCGATCATATAGGTTTTGCCATCTATCAAGTATTCGATCTTCTCCTGCAAACAGTAAACGAATTCGTGACCGGTATGCACAACCTGGCGTTCACCGCCACTGCCGGCGCGCGACTCCAGGGTTATTAAAAACGGCTCCAACTCCTGAAACGGCATTGTCTTCCCCATGCCTTCTATCGTAACCCCTTCGCTTGTAATCATTGGGCGTTGACCAGACTTAATGTGCAAAACCGACGAGGTCGCCTCTTCCTCAAAAAAATAACTCATTCGAATATTCAATGCCGAGGCCAGGCTCTGCAGTGTCGCGACACTGGGGGAAGTTTCGTCGCGCTCAATCAGGCTGATCGAATTAGGCGAAAGACCCGCCAAATGCGCCAAATCGCGCTGGGAGATGTTCCGCTCACTACGCAATTGGCGCAATTTTTCACCGAGAGAATATGTCTCTTCCATATCATCCTTTCAGAGTGTAATTCAAGCGATTTTCCGGGAAAAATGCTCCCAGCAACAGTATCCAGGCAAAGCCCTATTCACTATTAATCATACCAGATGTGGGCAAATCGCACAATTTTTTGTGACACTGATGGTGTCTGTCATTCCGGGGATGTGGTAATGCCGTTTCCGTTAAACTCAAATTGGTGGGTTTATTCCATGCTTCCCGACTGTATATTATGCACGCAGACACTGTAAGATGGTACAAATGTCAATAATAATGTTTAATTAACTATTTAAATGTGACATTTATTACTAAAATAATTGACAGAACTGGGCAATAATGAAATAGACATAAACAAGGAATGGCATCAGGTATTCTATGCTCCATAAACATCCACCTCATGAAATGAACGCGGAAAGAAAAGACGCAATGCAAGCCTCGCGCAAAGCAGATGCACATAAAGTCTCCGGGCAAGTGGGAGAACGATTGCGTACTTATCGGAAGGCTACCAACCTGTCCATTCGTGCGCTGGCCGAAAAGAGCGGTCTGAGCGTCAACACACTTAGTCTGATCGAAAATGGAAAAACCTCCCCCAGCGTCAGTACGCTGCATCAATTGGCGCAAAGCCTGAATATTCCCATCGCATCGTTTTTTGAGGAGGAACAGCCGCAAAAGCGTGTTGTCTATCAAAGGGCGGGGGAACGTCAGCAGATTGTTTTTTCACATGGCCACATGGAAAAATTAGGCGAAGGGATGCCGCGGCTGGGAAGCGAACCTTTTATCATCAAATTGGAATCCAGCGCCAACAGCGGGAATGACCCCATCGTGTACGCCGGTCGGCAATTCATTTATTGCCTTGAAGGGCACATCACCTATATGGTGAACGGCGATCTTTACCCTCTTGCGCCGGGCGACAGCCTGATCTTTGACGCTTTCATACCGCATCGCTGGCAAAACACCGCCGCGACAAATTCCCGCGCTTTATTGGTACTTTGTCCAATCGAATCAGCCGATAAGCCGCCAGAACGATTTTTCATGCCATAGAAAACAACGGCATAAATCCAGATTCTTCCATTCGGAGGCGTTCCGTGTTACCAACATCTAAACCTTTGGTTTTCATTGCACTGGCGACCTTGCTTGCCATCACCCTGGTTCTCTGGCCCGCGTCTGTCTCTGCCGCCACAACCGGTGCTCCAACAATCAATTCCTGCCTGACCTGCCACGAAGACTTGTATTATCTCCACGATACCGGGAAATGGTACTGCATCACCGAGCACAAGGATCGTTGTGTCAATTGTCATGAGGGCGATGCCGCAACCATGGTCAAGGATGAATCGCACAGTGGATTGATGCTTCATCCACAGCGAAACAATGGAGAGAAGTGCCAGGGCTGTCATCCACGGGACCTGACAACAAGGCTGGCAAAATTCGCGTCAGCAGGAGGGTACAAAACGATCCAGGAAACAAAACCCTATATTCCCTCTTACATAGACAGCGGCGCTTTCCCGTCCACACTCGCTTCCAGTCAAATCGCCGAGAATTGGCCCTGGGCTGTGGGTGGAGGTCTGACATTTGGTCTCTGGCTGTTATTGGTTCTGTTTTCTCCCATGAAGCCATAACACTATCCAGCAATGTCGCGTGGAATTAGCAGCACGCGCCAATTACCAATATATTGTGTTAAAACCCTATTTAACAATACATATACACACAATTTATTACATTTTTCACAATATTGGTGACGGTTCTCACTACATTCTCTTGGATTGCACTAATAGAATGTGTACAGCATTTACATGTCGAACAAGGAGAATTGCACATGCAACATCCCGCCCGTTCCTGGTACGTTATAGCCCTTGGATTAACACTTGCGGCGCTGGCCGCGAGTGGATTTATCGTCGGTCGAACAGCCTCCGCACAGCCCGCTCCACAGGCCGCGACATCTCCTACGCCGGTCAGTTCAGCGCCAACAGTGGACCACACCAAACTGCCCGCCCTGCAAGGAACATTTACGTCCCCGCAGGAAGTCACGAAGGCCTGCCTCTCCTGCCACGCAAATGCCGCTGATGAAATTATGCACACCACACACTGGACGTGGGAGTACGTCAACGAAACCACCGGCCAGATACTCGGCAAAAAGACACTCATTAATAACTTTTGCATAGACATTCAGTCCAACGAGCCACGCTGTACCAGTTGTCACATCGGCTATGGCTGGAAAGACAAGAATTTTGACTTTAACAACCAGGAAAACGTGGACTGTCTTGTCTGCCACGACACCACAGCCACCTACGCGAAATTCCCCACTGGCGCGGGACTACCTGTCTCGACACCGACCGAATTCCCTGCCGGGAGCGGAAAGATTTGGAACCCGCCCGACCTGGCGAAAGTCGCGCAAAACGTCGGCCTGACCTCGCGCGAGACGTGCGGAGCCTGCCACTTCTACGGCGGCGGCGGTGATGAAGTCAAGCACGGCGACCTGGACAGTTCGCTGGTCAACCCGTCCTTTGACCTGGATGTACACATGTCGTCCGAAGGGCAGAATTTCACCTGCACCACCTGCCACACTACAGAGGATCATCAGACCGTTGGCAGCCGCTACAGTATGGACCCTGAACAGTGGAAGGGCTGTGAAACCTGCCACGGCGAGGCACCGCACACACTGGCCGCGCTCAATCAACACACCCAAAAAGTAGCCTGTCAAACTTGCCATATTCCAGAGTTCGCGCGCGGCGGTCTCCCCACGAAGATGACGTGGGATTGGTCAAAGGCTGGCGAACTCGTAGACGGCAAACCCCTCGTCCGCAAGGATGAAGCGGGGCACGTCATTTACGATGGTCAAAAAGGCGAATTCACCTATGGCGAGAACGTCATCCCCGAATACGTCTGGTTCAATGGACAGGTGCAATACACCCTGGCCGGAGACAAGATAGACCCAACCAATGTGGTTTCCATCAATGACTTCCTTGGAGACAAGGATGATCCGAATGCCAAGATTTGGCCGGTGAAGCGTTTCGAAGCCGTCCAGCCATACGATAGCGGCAACAACATCCTGGCGATCCCGCATCTGTTCGGCAAAGATGAATCCGCCTACTGGGGCAACTACGATTGGAATAAATCCATCACCGCTGGTATGGAATATGCAGGATTGCCCTACAGCGGTGAATACGGCTTTGTCAAATCGGTCATGTACTGGCCAATCACCCACATGGTCGCACCAGCTGAAGAGGCATTGGTCTGCAAGGATTGCCACACCTCGGAAAACGGAAGACTCGATTTTGCTGCTTTGGGCTATGACGAAACCAATGTCCAGCGCCTGACGAAATTCCCGCCCACCCTGACAATCGAGAATCTGATTACGCCACAAATGGCGCCTGAAGCCTGTCTGGAATGCCACGAGAAGGAGCATGAACTCTGGACCCAGAGTCTGCACGGCGAAAAAGGCGTGGGATGCATCTCCTGCCACAAACTTGAAACGGAAGGTGAACATCCTGCGGTTTTGTTCACCATGGACAAATCCGCTGAGACCTGCGGCGCCTGTCACTTGAACGAATTCAATGACTGGAAGACCAGTGCACATGGACAAATCAATGTGGACTGCGCATCCTGCCACAACCCGCACTCGCAACAGATCATGACGATAGGCGATAACAAGACCGCCTGCGAGACCTGCCACACCAACACGAAAGAGGGCATCCAGCACTCCACTCACTGGGAAGCCGGTCTGACCTGTGTGGACTGCCATAAAAACACCACCGTCAACACTGGACACTCCTTCATGATTGGTTCCGATACCTGCCTGAAATGCCATGCCGATACGATCCACACATCCAATTTGATGGTCAAAGCCGGCGTGGATGTGGGGCAGGAGCCTGCGGCGGAAACCGCTCCCGCTGAGGAAATCGAACCGATCGAGGAAGAGGCCAGAGGCGGCGCGGGCATCGCCCAGCCCACTTGGAGTCTCCTCCTGGTCGGCTTGGCGCTTGGCGTGGGCGTTCACTGGTTGCTGTCCACCCGCAGGCTATCGGACGAGCAGGAAGACGGTCAGAAGTCGGAAGAGAGCAACGAGGAGTCCCAAAAATGAGCGAACAAGAAAAATCTTCCCATCCAAAGGAAGATAAAGTCTCACGGCGCGACTTCCTGAAAATGACAGGCGCGCTGGCTGGTGCGGCCGCGCTGACGCAGATCGCCAGTCTGGGCATCAAGAACGTCCAGGCTGGACATGGAGAAGGCGGAGAACATCGCTGGGGCATGGTGATCGATATAAACCTGTGCATTGGCTGTAATTACTGCACTTACTCCTGCCAGGCTGTCAACAACCTCTCGGATGACATGCGCTACAACGTGGTCACCACCGAGACGCTGGAAAACGGTGATGAGTATTTTCTCTCCCGTCCCTGCATGCATTGTGACGACGCTCCCTGCGTGCATGTCTGCCCTGTCAACGCGACCTATGTGCGCGACGACGGCATCGTGACCATGAATTACGATCTGTGCATCGGTTGCCGCTATTGTGAAGTGGCCTGTCCGTACGATGTACGCGTCTTCAACTGGTATGAGCATACGGATACCAGCCCGCGCGTCCCGTCCTTTGGCACACCCGAAGTACCGCCTCGCCCGCGCGGGGTCATGGAAAAATGCACCTTCTGCCAGCATCGCATCGACGTGGGATTAGAACGAGGCATGGTCCCCGGTGTGGATGATGCCGCCACCCCCGCCTGCGTGGTGGCCTGCCCGACTGGGGCGCGCATCTTTGGCGACCTGAACGATCCCGAAAGCGCGGTCTCAATGGCGCTGGAGGCTTGCAAGACTCCCATTCGATTGCGCGAAGAATTAAGCACTTCACCCAAAGTATATTACCTGCCGCCCAAGACTGCCGCAAGCACAGAGGGAGGCTAAACCATGCAGACAATCATACAACCCCTGACCATGCGCCTCGGAAAACGCGAAGTGGACATTTTCCCATTTTGGCTGGCCATTTTGGGAGTCGGAATCCTGTTCGGTTTGGTTGGCGCTTATCAGGTATTTGCCTATGGCTTGCAAGTAACAGGTCTAACCAACCAGGTGCCGTGGGGTTTGTGGATCACCATTGATCTCTCGGCCATCGCGCTGGGTGGAAGCGCCTTCACCTTTGGGGTGATCGTTTACCTGCTCAGAATCAAACGCATGGAAATCATCGGCAAACTTTCGGTTTTGCTGGGCTTCCTGGGATATTCTGCAGCCGGTATGATCCTGCTCTTTGATCTGGGCCAGCCCCTGCGCTTTTGGCACCCGGTGGTTTTCTGGCAACCTCATTCCCTGCTGTGGGAAATCACAATGTGCGTGGTGCTTTATCTGACCGTTCTGATGGCGGAACTGCTCCCCATCGTGCTAGAACACCCGGCCTTTACCAGCCATCCCTGGCTGACCCGCTTCCCCATTCTGCGCAAGGCTTCGAACGGATTGAACTGGCTGGCGCGTCGCCTGCATAGTTTCGCGCCCGCCCTGGCGGTCATCGGCTTGACCCTGTCCCTGCTTCACCAGGCCTCGCTGGGTGCGACCTATTCGGTCCTCTCGGGGCGCGGATTGTGGTTCAACCAAAGCGCGCCCGTGCAGTTCGTTCTCTCTGCCATGGGCGGCGGGACCGCTTTACTGTTCTTCCTGAGCGTGGTGGTCTTCCGCATCATGCGCCCGGGACAGGTCAAAGATGAAGTGCTGTACGATGTCGCCCGTATCGCCGGCGGAATTATCCTGCTGTGTATTTACATCCGCGTCTGGGACTGGGCTGTGACGAACTATTACAGTTTCGACACGGAAGTTGCACTTCAGACGGAAATGCTCAACTCGATTACGCCATATTCCACTTCCTTCTGGGTGGGACAGGTTTTGTTCGCCCTGATTCCGGGCATGATCCTGCTGGCGGCAAAGCGGATTCGCAACTTCCGAATCCTGATGGCAGCGGCAATCCTGCCTATCATCTGTACTGTACTCGTGCGATGGAACTACAACTTCTCGGGCTTGATCGCATGGATCACGTACGATCCTTTCACCCCAACCGTTGTACTTAATTCCTATTCGCCGACCTGGCAGGAGTGGGCGGTTGCCTCGCTTGTTATCTCGTACTGGTTGCTGGGATTCAGTCTGGCCGCGCGCTATTTACCTTTTAGCGGCTCAAAGCACACTCACGAGTAAACCCAAAGGAAAAGGAGATAACACCCATGCAGGAATTTCTTTCCCATTCAACAACCCTGTTCGCTCTCTTTGCGTTGCGCTGTCTTGTGCCGCTTCTATTCACCATGGGAGCAGGAATGTTACTTAATCGCTTGACGCGTAAAAACCCGCCCGGACAGATACAAAATTAATCCTGGCAAAAAATCTTCGTTCCCGGATGAAACAGAAGCCATGAAACCCCAAACCACGATTTTCGACCTCCAGGCAGAATTATGCGCGGCCATGGGAAATTCGGTGCGCTTGCAAATCGTTCATCTGCTGCGCGAGGGGCCCAAACGGGTCAATGGCATTGCGGAAGAATTGGGCATCGGCCAGGCGACGATTTCACGCCACCTGGCTGTCCTTCGAAACGTGGGAATCCTTTCTGCGCAACGCCAGGGAACGGACATGATCTACCAGATCGTGAATCCCAAGATCACCGACATCTGCGAGACAATGCGGGAGGTGCTGGCGGAACGGGAAAGCCAGCGTTCGGAAATCCTACAGAACTTCCAGGAATGAGATTGCTAAACCAAGTAATTGATCCATCACAGCGCCACGGGATACTCTGTGGCGCTGTTAATTCCAACAAAAAAAACACATGAACACTGCAACCTTTAATAAACGCATCTACACCATTCCCCTTTTCACTGCCGATGTGAAGCAAATTTTCGACAACATGGACACGCTTCGCCGCGCGGCACGCGGCGGACGCGTCAGCCATGCATTTGCCGAGAAGATCATGATGGCTGTCACCAGCGTCAATGGATGCCGCTACTGTTCCTACGGGCACAGCCGCGCCGCGCTGGCGGCAGGTGTGTCCGAGGCCGAACTGCAAAAAATCATGGCGCTCGACTTGGGAGACTTCCCCGAGTCCGAGGCCGTGGCCCTGACCTTCGCCCAGCATTATGCCGAATCCTGTTGCCATCCTGATCCCGTCGCGTGGCAGAGACTCATCTCGTATTACGGACAGGAAACCGCCACCGACATCTTGACCTATATCCGCATGATCACCTTCGGCAACCTGCTTGGCAACACTTTCGACGCACTGCTCAGCCGTCTGAAAGGCAAACCCGCCCCGGGTAGTAGTCTGGGAAGCGAGGTGGGAGTCCTCCTCGGGGCGGTCTGGATGCCACCCACGCGTCTATTCCTCCGCTTGTTCCGCTCTCAACGCGTCAAATCCTGAAATCAAGTATTGACTTAATGTCTATAGTTTGATAAACTATAGATAAGGAGAAACGCTTATGCCCGGTGGAAGAGGTTTTGGAGGTGGCCGCGGAGGCGGTCGTCGCAAGATGTTTTTTTTGGAGTCGTGCCTGCTGGTGCTTCTGCACCGAGAGTCGGGTTACGGCTACAGCCTGATGGACGGCCTGAAAGAATTCGGTTTCCAGACCGACCAAATGGACATCAGCATCCTCTACCGCGCCCTGCGCGACCTCGAAAGCGCTGGATTGGTGATCAGTTCGTGGGGCGAGGAAAGTCTCGGCCCCCAGCGACGCATGTACACCATCACATCACAGGGCGAAGCGGCGCTCTCCGAGTGGATCGAATCCCTGCGCCAGCGGCGCAAGGAGATCGAAGCCCTTGAAGCGGCGTACGACGCTGTCAAGAAGAAGTAACCAGAACGGCAGACAAAAGGAGTATCACATGCCATACCAAGACGGAACTGGACCACAAGGACAAGGTCCCCGCACAGGACGCGGGGCGGGTAATTGCAACGGTCAGGGCGGGACTGGAGGCGGTCGCGGCTTCGGACGCGGGCGCGGTGCTGGGCGCGGCTTTGGACGCGGCCTCGGCGGAGTCAACGCCAGCCAGAACACTTCCTGGCTCGAGACCCAACTCAGCAACCTGCAAGCCGCCATCGAAAAACTGTCCGAGAAGATCGGGCAGGACAAGTAGCGAAGAGAGGAATCCAGAAGTAGAACTTCTGGATTCCTGCTCGCCAAAGGGAATCCGCAAGTGCTACTTGCGGAAACACCTTCTCATATATCACCAAATACCAACATGAAACTCATCATCTCCATCTCTGGAAATAAACTTGAATCCTCCTTTGACCCGCGCTTTGGGCGCGCGGCCGCCTTCTGTCTCGTGGACAGCGAAACGGGCGAATGGACCACCCACGAGAATCCCGCGCTGTCCGCTTCAGGCGGGGCGGGCGTGCAGGCGGCGCAATTCGTCGCCAAACTCGGCGCGCAGGCCGTCGTCAGTGGCGCGTACGGACCGAATGCCTTCGACACCCTCTCCCCTGCTGGCATCGAAATGTACCTCGCTCCGACAGGCGAAAACCTGACCGCCGCCGATGTGCTGGCGTTGTTCAAGGCTGGCAAATTGCAGAAGACCGAAGCCGCTACGCACGCGGGGCATTATGGAGGCCATCACTAATGCGGATCGTTGTCGCCAGTGGCAAAGGCGGGACAGGCAAGACCACCGTCGCTACCAGCCTGGCGCTCGCCGCCGCGGAACGGGAGGCGGTGCGCGTCCTCGATTGTGACGTGGAAGCGCCCAACGCCGCGTTGTTCCTCCATCCTGACTTGAATCAACGCAAGGAAGTCGGCATCCTGCTCCCCGTCATGGACGAGGCGCTCTGCACACATTGCGGCAAGTGCGCCGAAGTGTGCGAGTTCCACGCTATCGCCGTTATCGGCAAAAAGACTCTGGTCTTCCCTGAACTCTGTCACGGCTGTGGAAGTTGCACGCTGGTCTGTCCCGAAAAAGCCATCACCGAAAGGCTGGACGTGATGGGCGTGCTCGAAAGTGGAATGACTGCTTCGGGTGTGAACTTCGCGCGCGGCCTGATGAATGTCGGCGAGCCGATGGCCGTGCCGATCATCCGCGAGTTGAAGAAGTGGAATCCCGCGTCACTGCGAGCCGCTGTTGGTCGAGTAGCGGAGTGTATCGAGACCAAGCGGCGAAGCAATCCCCTGATTGACGAGGAGACTGCTTCGGGGGAGAGCGCCCCTCGCAATGGCATAGAAATTCGTGACGCGCCGCCTGGCGCGTCCTGCCCCGTGGTCGAGACCATGCGCGGTGCGGACTTCCTCCTGCTCGTCACCGAGCCGACTCCCTTTGGCCTGCACGACCTGAAACAAGTCGCGAGCATCGCCCGCGAGTTGGGCATCCTTGTAGGCGTAGTGATCAACCGCGATGGGATCGGCGACGATGCTGTTGAGAAATACTGCGCTGAAAACGGCCTGCCCATTTTGATGAAAATCCCGATGGAGCGGCGCTTCGCCGAGGCGATTGCCAGCGGGAAAACTCTGGTGGATGCCGCTCCCGAATATCGCCCCGCGTTTCGCGCATTGCTCGAAGACATCACCGTGAGGTTTGCCGCATGAAGCAACTCGTCATCCTCAGCGGCAAGGGCGGGACGGGCAAGACCAGTGTCACCGCCGCGTTTGCCCACCTCGCCGCGCAAAATGGTCTAGCCGGCAAAGTCATCCTTGCGGATGCAGATGTGGACGCGGCCAATCTCGAATTGGTCTTACAGCCGCGTCTGCTGGAACAGCAGGATTTCAAGGGCGGGAAAGTTGCAGTGATTGACCAGGACACCTGCGCCTCCTGCGGGGACTGTCAGGCGGTCTGCCGTTTCGATGCCATTAACTACGTTGACGGTTTGTACATGATCGATCCCATCGCCTGTGACGGTTGCGCGGCTTGCGTCTATCAATGTCCGAGTGAAAGCATTTCCATGCGTGAGCAAATCGCGGGCAAGTTTTATTTTTCCGAGAGCCGTTATGGACCGTTGTATCACGCAAATTTATTCCCAGGGCAGGAGAATTCTGGCAAGTTGGTGACACTCGTCAAACAGCGTGCTCGCCTGCAAGCGTTGGACGAGAACCGCGAACTGGTCATCGTGGACGGGCCGCCTGGGATCGGCTGTCCCGTCATTTCGGCGGTCTCGGGCGCGGACCTGGCGTTGATCGTGGCCGAGCCAACCGTGGCGGGAGTCCACGATATGCGCCGCGCCTTGCAGACCGTCCAGCACTTTGGCATGCGGGCAATGGTATGCATCAACAAAGCGGATATTTATCCCGCTGGTGCGGAGGAGATCGAATCGTTTTGCCGCGCAAGCGGAATCGAAACCGTCGGGAGGATTCCGTTCGATGTGACAGTGACCGCCGCGATGGTCGCGGGCGAAGCGGTGACGGCCTTCCAGCCAGATGCCCCCTCCAGCGTCGCCATCGCCGCGGTGTGGGAACGCGTCCTCCAATCCCTGTTGCTGAAGGAATGAACGAAATGACTTTGGAAGAAGAGATTCTGGAACGATTGAAAACTGTCATCGATCCCGAAACCAACACCGACGTGGTGCGGATGCGGCTGGTGGAAAATTTGTGGGCCGACGCGCTCGGCAAGGTTCGTTATACGTTTCGCCCGTCATCATTTGTGTGTCCCATTGCCGTAATGCTGGCAATGAACATCAAGAAAGCCGTGGCTGAAGTGCCTGGCGTAAAATCACAAGAAATCGCCATCGAAGGATATTTGATGGCGGATGACTTGGAAAAACTCATCAACGAGGAGATTTAAAATGAAAATCGCAGTAACCGCAGAAAGCAACAATGGACTCGATAGCATGGTGGCACAGCACTTTGGTCACGCGCCCTACTTTATGCTGGTAGATGTGGAAAATGGTGAAGTGATCGCCACGCAGGCCGTTGCCAATCCGTTTGCCGAGGCGCACCAGCCTGGGCAAATCCCTGGGTTTATCCACGAGCAAAAAGCCAATATCATCCTGAGCGGTGGCATGGGCGGACGCGCCATCGAGTTCTTCGAGCAATTCGGCATCAAGGCCGCCACAGGCGCGAGCGGCACTGTGCGACAGTCACTGGAAAATTATTTCGGCGGCGCATTGAAAGATGCCGCGCCGTGCGATGAAAGCGTGGCGCACGGACACGGTTAATGAACTACGTCTTCGGACCCGTCCCATCGCGGCGCCTCGGCCAGTCGCTGGGCATCGATACCATCCCGCTCAAGACCTGCAACTGGAACTGCGTCTACTGCCAGTTGGGGCGCACCGTCCCGTTGACAAACGAGCGGAGGGAATACATCCCAAGCGCGGACATTTTAGCCGAGGTGGATGCGGCAT
>QZIJ01000048.1 GCA_003598975.1 Anaerolineaceae bacterium
CGCCGCGGCCATTCCCGCGAACGTACGAGCCGAGCGGGGCTGGCGGTGCCTTCGTGTCGCCGGACGCCTAGACTTCTCCATGACGGGAATCCTCGCCTCCATCGTCGCCATCGGGGGAATTATGATCCCCATCATGGTCAAGCATGGCTATTCCAAAGCTTTTGCTGCGGCCATGTGTGCGGCGGTGGCTGGAATCGACGCCCTTATCCCGCCAAGCAATATCTGACTGCCTCAGACAGAATGAAAGACGCGATTGCCAATATCGAAAAAGAATTGGAGGAGCGGCTGGCGCTCTTTAAAGAACAGGGTAAACTGCTCGAAGCGCAACGGCTCGAACAACGCACGCGCTACGATCTTGAAATGCTGAAAGAAGTGGGCTACAGTTCTGGCATCGAAAACTACTCGCGTCATCTCGATGGCCGCGAACCTGGCACGCATCCGTGGACGATGATTGACTTTTTGCCAAGCGATTACCTGCTCATCATTGACGAGTCGCACATGAGCGTCCCGCAGATTCGCGGCATGTATAACGGCGACCGCTCACGCAAAGAGACGCTGGTTGAGTATGGCTTCCGCTTGCCGAGCGCGCTCGACAATCGTCCGCTCAAATTTGATGAGTTCGAAAAGGTGATGGGACACACTATCTACACGTCCGCCACGCCCGGGCCGTACGAAATGGGACACGCCGAACAGGTGGCCGAGCAGATCATCCGCCCAACGGGACTCGTTGACCCCGAGGTGGAAATCCGCCCGACGAAGGGACAGGTGGACGATCTCGTCAAGGAGATTCGCGCCCGCACCGAAGTTGGCGAGCGCGTCCTCGTCACCACGCTCACGAAGCGCATGGCCGAGGACCTCTCCACCTACATCATGGAACTCGGCATCAAAGTTCACTACCTGCATTCCGAAGTGGAGACGCTCGAACGCATCGGCATTTTGCGTGACCTGCGCCTCGGTGTCTTCGACGTGGTGGTCGGCATCAACCTCCTGCGCGAGGGACTCGATCTGCCCGAAGTTTCCCTCGTTGCGATTTTGGACGCGGACAAGGAAGGCTTTCTCCGCTCGGACACGGCTCTCATCCAGACGATCGGCCGCGCCGCGCGTCACCTGCATGGACGCGTCATCATGTACGCCGACCGCATGACCGACTCGATGAAGCGCGCTCTCGATGAAACCTCCCGCCGCCGCGCCAAGCAGGTGAAGTACAACCAGGAACACAACATTACGCCAGTCAGCATCCACAAGGCCATTCGCGACCTCACCGACCAGATGACTGAGAAAAAGGTCTCTGAAATGCGCGGTGAGTACAAGGTTAAGGCCACGGAGGGGATGCCAAAGGGCGAGATGAAGCGCATCATTGACGAATTGGAGAAGCAAATGAAGGAGGCAGCCAGGAATCTCGAATTCGAGAAGGCCGCCGCCCTGCGCGACGAACTCTATGAGTTGAAAGCGATCTACGCCGACGATGCGAATCTCAAGCCGTGGGAAAGGTTGAAGTTGCTGACAGGGGATGAGTAATCGTTGGGGCGGACTGGTATGTCCGCCCTTTTTGTTTAAAGGCATACACGCAGGTCTGCCTTTACTCGACCATCATTTCAAGAAATGCGTCGACCGCCTCAGACCAGAAGTATTTTCCCGATTGTTCCCGAATGTGTTGCATTGTTTTCTTTTTTGTCCATGCTTTGCGGTAGGGACGATCCGACGTCAACGCGTCGAAGACATCCACCACGGCGAAGAGACGGGCCGCGAGAGGAATTTCCTCGCCCTTGAGGCCGCGGGGATAACCCGTGCCGTCCCATTTTTCGTGATGGCAGTAGGGGATGTCCATGGCGGGGATGAGATATTCGATGTGTGACAGGATGCTGTATGCTTTTTCAGGATGCGTGCGCATGATCTCCCAGTCTTCGCTGGTCAGCGCGTCAGTCTTTTGCAGGATGGAATCGGGGATGGCCATCTTGCCGATGTCGTGCAGGAGCGCGCCGCGGCGGATGTGGCCGAGATCCGCTGAGGGGACGCCCATCTTTTTGGCGAGAGCCACCGTCAGGTCCGCGACGCGATGTGTGTGCTCGTCGGTGACGTGGTCGCGCATGTCGAGGACGCGCGACCATCCCTCCAGCGTGGCGTCATATGCGTGGCTGATGTCTGCGATGGCTTGCTGTGCTTTTTTATATAGCTTTGCGTTGGCAATGGCAAGTGATACCTGAAAAGACAGCATGTAACTCAGGTCAATCTCGCTGGGCGTGAATCGGCGCGGGGCGTCGGTGGTGCCTACGATGAAGACGCCGATTGCTTCATCCTTCAGGAGCAGGGGAAAGAAGAGAAGGGAAACGAGATGGCGCGAGTCGACAATGGTTATCTCGGCGGCAGTGAGTGTGGCCCGTCGAGCGTCGGGGAGGTAGACAGGTATCTTGTTGAGCACGGCTTGTCGGATATGCGGATGATCCTTGAGATGCGCGGTGCGGAGTTCTTCGGGGAATTGGAGCGGCAGGGGCGGAGTGGTGGCGCCCAGGAGAAGAGTCTCGTTTTCGAGTGTGTAAATCGCGCCTGAGCCAATGTGGAGCAGGTCAGCCACGCTTTCGATGGCGATTTGCAGGATTTCCGATAATTCCATGGTGGACGCCAGGGAACTGCTGACTTTCAGCAGGGTGGATAGTTCCTTTGCGGTGATACGCGTAGCCAGCTCTTCGGGAGTGCCGCTGTTCGTTGATTTCATGAGATTTCCCGTTTCAATCTGAAAAACCGCGGAGTGCGGACTTAAATCCGCAATCCGATACCCGGATTGTTCTCGTGCCAGATTTTGAAAAAGTGCGCGTTTCCAGCCGTTTTCAGTCTGGTCGGAACGTGCCTGCCATGAGGACTTGTCCCATGTAACGGATTTCCGCTGTGCTCCTGTTGCGAATTGTCGAGACCGCCTCTCCTTGGATATCCATTTGCAGGCGGCCCATCCCCTGTCGCACCTCGACCTCGCAGATGAGTTTTCCATCCGCCAGCGCGGAGATCGACGAACCGTCGGGGATTTCGACGCCGAAGAATTTGATCTCCACCCGAGCCTCCCCGTTGTCGTACTTCTTCACTTCGATCTCGCCACTTTTAGCCCTGCTCTGGAAGGAAAAGCCCAGGAATTTGACGGTTTGGCCGCGGTACAAGTCCGCTTCATACTCCTCAATTTTGCGCCGCCAGGTGTTTGTCTGGTTCATCTCTCAATTCTCCCATTTGAGTTGGAACTCGACTTCCTCCGCGCCATCGGAGCGTTCATGCTCGACGCTGATGCTGGCGCTCGATGGGACGCTGATTCTCTTCCCTGCCACCTGGATCGAGAACCTTTTGCCCTCTTCCAGGGCATCGGCCAGCCGCCGCAGTTTCGCGGCAAACTGCTTGACAGAATAAATTCTCTCCACATCTCGATTGTTTTTCTTCGACATTTCAGCCTCCGATTTGAATTGATTTGTTTTGTTTCCGTGCAAATGCTTTGCACAAACCTTGTCCTTCTCTACTCTTCTTCCTCTTCCACCTTCCCGACGATTTTATCCACCCGCTTCATCACATCCTCGGTCAACTTTGGCAGGACCTCAAGCGCCTTCATGTTCTCGCGTACCTGTTCCACGCGGCTCGCGCCCGTGATGACCGTGCTCACGTTGGGATTCTTCCCGCACCAGGCGATGGCGAATTGTGCCAGTGTGCAGTCCAGTTCTTTGGCAATCCTGCCCAGTTTCTGCACCTTGGCGAGGCTTTCCTTGTCGGTTAGTTTATCCTTCAGCCAGCCATAGCCGCGCAACGCGCCGCGGCTGTCTTTGGGAATCCCGTTCTGGTATTTGCCCGTCAGCAGGCCAGAGGCAAGCGGACTCCAGATCGTCGTCCCGAGGCCGATGTCTTCGTAGAGACGCGCGTATTCCAATTCCACGCGTTCGCGGCGGAACAGGTTGTATTCGGGTTGCTCCATCGCAGGTTTGTGCCAGCCGTATTTGTCGCAGACGTTCCACGCGGCGCGGATCTCGTCCGCGCTCCATTCGGACACACCCCAGTACATGGCGCGTCCCGATTGGACGATATCCTGCATCGCGTGCGCGGTCTCCTCGATGGGTGTCTCGCGGTCGGGGCGGTGACAAAAGACGAGGTCCACGTAGTCCAGCCCAAGTCGGCGGAGGGAACCGTCAATGCCTCCAAGCAGGCGTTTTCGGTTCAGGGTGTTTCGTTCGTTGGGGCCGTCGTGCAGTCCCCAGAAGAATTTCGTCGAGATGAGGTAACTGCCGCGCCGCCAGCCGAGTTTTTTCAGCGCCGTGCCCATCACTTCTTCGGACTTCCCGCCCGCATAGACTTCCGCGTTGTCGAAAAAGTTGACTCCCGCCTCGCGCGCCGCCGACATCATCTCCACGGCCGCGTTCACATCAGCCTGATTGTGGAACGTGACCCACGACCCAAACGATAGCAGGCTGACTTTGATTCCCGCCCGCCCCAGGCGACGATACAGCATATCCATTTTTTCTCTCCGACTCAATGTTTTCCGCGATTATACCTGACGCGGCGAGTCCTGCCTCTGATATAATTCCGCCGTTCTGCACGACAGACACCACGAAGGAAATCGAGACTCTCTTTGATGAAACGCCTGCCTGCGCTGGACGCCTTGCGGGGAATCGCCATCCTCATCGTTCTGGTCCATCATTACGTTCCCGAACAGTTCAAGCCGCCGCTCTTCTGGAGCGGCGTGGATTTGTTCTTTGTTCTTTCGGGCTTTCTGATCACCGACATCCTCCTGAAAAACAGGGACGCTTCAAACTATTACCTGACGTTCTACCTGCGACGCGGGGCGCGCATCCTGCCGCTGTATTGGTTCCTGCTTCTGGTATTTTTTCTGGTGATGACCTTTGAACCTGAAATGCTGGGTCTTCTTTTGCCAAGCATTTGCCGTTCTGGTCGTATTTCACCTTCACCCAAAACTTTTTGTATGCGGCCAGGAATTTCTGGCGCGATCCCTGGCTGGATGTGACCTGGTCACTCGCGCTGGAGGAGCAGTTCTATATTTTCCTCTCCCTCTTCGTGCGCAACCTGAACAGGAAACATCTCGCAGGTTTGTCCGTCTTCCTCATCCTGCTCGTCTGTCTTTTGCTTTGTGCGCTCGCTGAACTATCCTACCGTCTTATCGAAAAGCCCATTATGAACTGGGGACATCAATTCAAATATCAGCAGTTGCTTTCGCCTGTGCCCTCGTTGGACGGCAGCGCGTGAATCGCTCTGTTATAATTTCAACTCCCGCGGCTACGAGTCGTCGCGGGTCCTAATGTTCATGCTCAAAAAACTTTCCGACTTTCTCAAGCGCGGTCTGCCCGCCAAAAGCGAGATGTTCCTCGTTCTTTCCACGGCGGCCTTTTTGATCTTTACCTGGTCTGTGCGGACCCTGTTTTTTAATTTCCCCGCCTTCCTTCTCTCCTACACAATTGGGGAAATTCTGGTGATTGCGGCTTATATGCTGGCCTTTGCCCTGTTCGAGACCCTGCTGGCAACCCTGCTTTTAATCATCATGTCCGCGCTTCTGCCAGGCGGGATTTTCAAAGAGGGCTTTTCGTATAAAGCCTCCTTCTTTTTGATCGCGTTCGGCGCTGTCTCCATCCATATGCAAAACGTGATGACCAATCAACCAACGACAGATTTCCTTCTACTGGAGCTCGGGCGCGCGCTCACCCTGTGGCTGGTTCCCGTTTTACTGACGCGCTATGTGAACGTGGTGCGCAAGATTGTCCTGGACATTCTCGACCGCCTGATCATCTTCTCCTACATTTACCTGCCATTGGGGATCGTTTCCCTCCTTGTGGTTGCCTTCCGACTTTTGTGGTGATGTGAATGACTATCGACTCTAAACTTTCACGCCGCGACTTTCTCAAACTGATGGCGTTGACCCCGTCCGTGCTGGCGGCGCGCCCGCTTGCTTCGCTTCTGGACCCGAAAACGGACTCAGCGACCCCGCACATCCTTTTCTTCGTCTTCGACGCGTGGTCGGCGGCCAATGTTCAATTCCACGGCTATCCCCGCCGCACCATGCCGAACCTCGAGCGCTTTGCCGAGCGATGTTACGTCTATCATAATCATTACACGGCTGGCAACTTCACCGTCCCGGGGACGGCGTCCATGCTGACGGGACTCTATCCGTGGACGCATCGCGCTGTCCAGTTGACCGCGGGAGGCGTGGCGTCCGCACACCAGACCCACAATTTGTTCGCCGCCCTTGAAGCGACGCATTCCACGCTTGGTTTCTCCCAAAATCCTTACGCGGATATTTTCCTGTATCAGTTCGAGAAATACCTCGACACTTATCTTTCAGAGGCAATCTTCAATCTGGAGCGTCGTCAATTTTCCAGCCTGCCGTTTTTCAACAACGACGCGCAATTTGCTTTTGCCAGTTTCGAAAACAACATTCTCCGTAATGGCAAGGGGACGAGCGGTTCTCTCTTCCTCAGCATGATTTCCCGCTTGAACAAGTTGCTTCGGTATTCCCGTTTTCGGCAACTTTACCGCGATGTGTATCCGAAAAGCCTTCCCACCGCGGGCGGCGTGTTCCTGCTGGATCAACTCGTAGATGGGATGATGGATACCATCCGAAAATTCGATTCGCCCACACTGGCTTACTTCCATGTGTTTCCGCCGCATGAACCGTACGCGCCAAATCGGAAAGCGCTTTCGCTGTTTGATGACGGCTGGACGCCGCTCGAAAAACCCGACCATCCGCTTTCCCAGCATCGTTCCGCGGACGAGATGCTGGCCTCCCGTTTGCGTTATGACCAATACCTTGCCACGTGGGACGCCGAATTTGCCCACCTGCTCGACGAACTGGAAACTTCGGGACTTTTGGAGAAAAGCATCGTTGTCATCACGTCTGATCACGGCGAACTCTTCGAGCGCGGCGAGACCGAGCACAATACGTTTCTGCTTTCCAGTCCTGTGGTTCACGTGCCTCTGCTTATCTCCCTGCCTGGGCATGCTCAGCGCAAGGACATCCATGCCTTTACCAGTAATGTGGATCTCCTCCCGACGCTGGCCAACCTCGTCGGTGCTCCCGCTCCTTCCTGGACCGAGGGCCATCTCCTGCCTGCACTGGGTGGGGAGGAAGACCTGGATCGCAGTATTTACTCCATCGACGCCAAAACCGCTTCTTCGTTCTCAACCTTCGAAAAATATTCCATTTCGCTGATTAAACAAAGACACCGATTGATTTTTTATCAATATCCCGAACATTCAGGGTTTGAATTCTACAACATGGATGACGATCCTGAAGAACTGCGCGATCTTTTCCCGTCTGCGCCATCTCTCGCTGGGCAGATGCAACAGGAATTGCTGGACAAGGTTGATGAGTTCAACGCGCCGTATAAAAAAACGCATTAACTTCTTGTTGGATTGTGACTAAAGTCATGTTCTTAGGCGGGAAATTGGGCAATAATTATCAATAATAGAAAAATTCCCACCTTATCCAGGAGACAAAATGAAAACGATACGTTACATCTTTATTCTTTTGCTGATTGCCGTTGTATTAACCGCTTGCGGCGCGATTCAGGCGGATTTGAGCACTAGGGAATACATCCTGACCACGGAGTTCGTCAATGGGGAGATGTCGTTTATGGGTGTTGGCGGTGATATTAACGGCGTCCTCAATCCCACGCTGGTTGCCAAAGCAGGGGAGATCATCACCGTGACGCTTGTCAACGGAGGCTGGGGCAGGCACGACATTTACTTCCCTGAACTGAAGGTTGGCACAAAAGTGGTTACAGAGAAGGGCGAATCTGCCTCGGTGACATTCAAGGTCCCAATGCAGGAAACAGAACTTGAGTACCACGACAGTGTGGACCATCATGCCGAACTTGGCATGTTGGGCGTTCTGCAGGTGATTGAGGCGGATGTTGTGGAAACGCAATCTCAACCCGCCGCGGTGGTGGAAGCGAATCTGGCGCAGGCGTTTCAGAAGGGCGGATGCGCGGCCTGCCATGTGATCCCCGGTGTACCCAATGCGATTGGAAGTATTGGACCCGATCTTACGAACATGGCGCTTGTTGCAGGGGAACGCGTGCAGTCGAAAGATTATCAGGGCAGTGCCGGGACGGTGGAAGAGTACGTGCGTGAGTCGATTGAGGAGCCCAGCGCGTTTGTTTCTCCAGATTGCCCGGGCGGTCCCTGTCAGGACGGCTTGATGCCTTCGGTTGCCAGCGTGTTCAGCGAAGAGGAAATGCAGGCTGTGGTGAGTTACCTTGCCGGTTTGCCCGAAAGCGCCAGCCAGTTGGAATCCGCGCCGGTGGCAGAGACCGGCGTGGGGGAGTCTGGATCCGCCGCGCCCCAGGGCGAAGTCGCGCTTACAGACGAGGAGTTTGCCTGGGCGAAGCAGACCTTCTTCGAGCGGTGCGCGGGTTGTCATGGAACGTTAAGAAAAGGCGCGACAGGCCCTGCGCTGACGCCCGATAAAACCCTGCCCAAAGGTACACTGGCATTATCCGCGATCATCTTTAATGGCACCACGCGCGGCATGCCTGATTGGGGCAAGCAGGGCGTATTTACCCAGGAACAGACAGACGTCATGGCAAAGTTCCTGCAAAACGAACCGCCCGCCCCGCCTGAACTTTCGCTTCAGCAGATGAAGGATTCGTGGCAGTTGATCACGCCTGTTGACCAGCGCCCCACTTCGAAGCAGACCACGCGTGATATCGAAAACTATTTCATCGTCACCCTGCGCGATGCTGGACAAGTTGCCATCATTGATGGTGACACCTTTGAGATTGTCAACACCGTGGATAGCGGCTACGCGGTCCACATCACGCGCATGTCGGCTTCGGGACGTTATGCCTATGTGATCGGGCGCGATGGACGCCTGGCCTTGATCGACCTGTGGATGGAAAAGCCCGAAGTGGTGGCGCGCGTGCAAACCTGTTACGATGCCCGCTCGGTGGAAGTGAGCAAGTACGAAGGCCCCGAAGGTGATTTCCGCGACAAGTACGCCATTACCGGTTGCTACTGGCCGCCGCATTTCGCCATTCTTGATGGTCAGACGCTCGAACCGATGAAAGTTGTCTCCAGCCGCAGTTACACCTTTGATACAGGCGAATTCCACCCCGAACCGCGCGTGGCGAGCATCCTGGCTTCACACTACAAACCGGAATGGGTTGTGAACATCAAGGAGACCGGCTTGATCTGGATCGTGGATTATACCGACCTGGACAACTTGTCCATCAAGCAGATTGAAGCCTCGCTCTTCCTGCACGACGGCGGGCTGGATTCGACCCACCGCTACTTCCTGGTGGCGGCGAACCAATCCAACCAGATCGCGGTCGTGGACTTGAAAGACGGCAGTCTGGCAAGCATCGTGGATGTGGGCGCAGTGCCGCATCCCGGGCGCGGCGCGAATTGGCTGGACCCCGAATTTGGTCCTGTCTGGAGCACGCCACATCTCGGTGAGGCCTCGGTGATGTCGGTCGGGACCGACCCGGACGGTCACGCGGATAACGCCTGGAAGTCGGTCCGCACCACGCCTCTGCCGGGTTCTGGCAGTCTGTTTATCAAGACTCATCCCAACAGCCAGTGGATTTGGGTGGACATGACGCTCAACTCCGACCCGGCGCTGTCGCGCACGATCTGCGTCATTGCCAAATCCGACCCGTCCAAGACTCACAAATGCTGGGAGATCGGCACCTACGGGCGCGCCGTCCACTTCGAGTACAACAAGGACGGCACGCAGGTGTGGGTCAGTTTGTGGGGCGACGCCGCCAAACCCGGCGAAACTGGCGCCATCGTGGTCTACGACGACGCCACGCTAGAGGAAGTCGCCCGCATTGACAATCTGATCACCCCCACAGGCAAGTTCAATGTTTACAACACCGTAAACGACATCTACTAGGCGATGCCCGTTTGAACGAACAAGACCTCCGATTTTGGTCGGAGGTCTTGATTTTTAAAACTGAGCTTGTTACGCCACTTCCAAATAGCGTTCGATCTCGTAATCCGTAACGCGCAGGCGGAAATCGTCCCACTCCTCCCACTTGGCACGGACGAAGGTCTCGTAAGCGGCCTGACCGAGCGCTTCCTTCAGGACCGCGTCCTTCTCCAACTCGGAGAGGGCTTCAGCCAGTGACCCGGGCAGTTCGCCCACACCCAGTCTCTTGCGTTCCTTCTGATCGAGGTGATACAGGTTCACGTTATTGAGCGGCTTGGGCGGAGTCATATTGTTGTCAATGCCATCCAGCGCGGCGGCCAGCATCCCCGCGAAGGCCAGATAGGGATTCGACGAAGGATCGGGGAAGCGCAACTCGGCGCGCATGGACTTGTCACGACCTTCGGTGTAGCGCGGGATGCGAATCAGCGCGGAACGGTTGATCTGTGCCCAGCCGATATAGACGGGTGCCTCGTAACCGGGGACGAGTCGCTTGTATGAATTCACCGTCGGTGCGACGAGAGCGGCTAGCGCGCGGGCGTGCTTCAATTGTCCCGCGATGAACGAGCGAGCCAGCGCGGAGAGTTTCATTTCATCTTTCGCGTCGAAGAACAGGTTGTTGCCTTTGTCGTCGAACAACGACTGATGGCAGTGCATGCCCGAGCCGTTGATGCCAAACACAGGCTTGGGCATGAACGAAGCGGTTAGTCCGTGTTGCGCGGCGATGGCTTTCACGGTGTACTTCAAGGTCAACACATTGTCTGCGGCTTTCAACGCGTTCGCAAAGCGGAAGTCGATTTCGTGCTGACCAAGCGCCACTTCGTGGTGGCCCACTTCCACCTCGATGCCCATGCTCATCAACGCTTCCATCAATTTTGTGCGTACGGTCACGGCTTCATCGAACGAGGAAAAATCGAAGTAACCACCCACATCGTGCGGAACGGGATGGACGCCATGTCCGTTCGTTCCTTTGAAAAGGAAAAACTCAGGCTCGGGGCCGATGTTAAACGTCCAGCCGCGTTCGGTCACTCGCTTTATCATCCGCTTCAACGTCCCGCGCGGATCGCCATCGAAAGGTTCGCCGTCGGGTGTGTAGATGTCACAGAAGATGCGCGCCCGCTTGCTTTCCTCAGGCGACCACGGAAGCACGGCATACGTGTCGGGATCCAGGATGAGGCGCATGTCGCTTTCCTGAATGCGGGCAAACCCCTCCACCGAGGAACCGTCGAACCACACGCCGTCTTCCAGCGCGCCCTCCAGATTATGCAACGGCATATCCACGCTTTTCACTACGCCGAGCACGTCTGTGAACTGTAACGAGACAAAGTGGACTTTGTCTTCCTTAATTTGTTTGATCAAATCTTTCGCATCCATTTTTTCTCCTTTTTCTGATGACTGATTGATTGACTGATAACTGGTCACTGGATTGCTTACTCTGCAACCGCCACTACCTCCTCCTCCTCATTTTTCTTCGCTTCTTTCTGGACCCCAGAGCGGCTTCTGTTTATGAACATCACCGACCCGACGATGATCGCGGCCGCCAGCCAGATGCGCGGCTCCAGCGGCTCATCTGCCAGCCAGTTTCCGAGCAACACCGCAACGATGGGATTCACATACGCGTATGTCGCCACTAATGAAATCGGCGCGTTCTGCAATAACCAACCGTACGAAACGAACCCAACCAGCGAACCGATAAAGATAAGATAGAGCAATCCCCACGCGGATTTCGCTGTGACAAGGGATACTTCCCATCCACCTAATTCGCCTGAAACCATGGACACGACGAACAAGCCGACGCTTCCCATCAACATCTGTCCACCCGTGGACATGAGCGAGGATTTAGGCAGATCGGCATGCTTGCTGTACACCGAGCCAAGACTCCAGAACACACATGCAAAGAGCAGAGCGCCGATTCCCAAGGAGTCCAGTTTTGTGCCGCCAGTCAATTCGGTGGGACTGATCAGGATGAAGATGCCGATGAAACCGATCAGCAATCCGAGGAAGGTCCATCGGTTGGGTTTAATTCCGCCCGGGCGGAAGGCTTCGGTGATGACCAGAAACATCGGGATCGCGCCGATTATCAGTGCCGCGATCCCTGATGGGATGGTCTGCTCAGCCCACGCCACCAAACCGTTGCCACCGAGCAGGAGCAGGTTGCCGATGATGGCGAGCGAAATCCACTGTTTGCGCGTGGGCATGGGGATCCCTGCCGCGCGTTGCCAGATGACGAGGATGAGCCCTGAGACAAGGAATCGAATCCCTGCGTGGAAGAACGGCGGGATGCTTTCCACCGCGAATCGAATCCCCAGATACGTCGAACCCCAAACAATGTAGAGCGCCAGTAATGCAATCCAGATTTTTGTTTTCATGGTTTCCTTTTTGTACACGGATTACACGGATTTTTTTTTAATCCTTTCCGTGTGAGTCCGTGTAATCCGCGTTTATCCGTGTACGGTTTGATGTCTCAGTTCGCTGAACAACAGCGCTTTCTTCCTTGCGCTTCCATACCGATAATTTCCGAAATCACCGTCTTTGCGTAGTACGCGGTGACAGGGGATCAACACCGCAACGGGATTGTGTCCAACCGCCGTTCCCACCGCGCGCAAGGCAGACGGTTTGCCAATTCTTGTCGCGATCCGCTCATAGGTGGTTACCGCGCCTTGCGGAATCCGCAACAGCGCCTCCCAGACCTTGATCTGGAAATTCGTCCCGCGCAGGTGCAGGCGAAGGGCATCTTGTCCGCGCCAGTTCAGGTCGAAGATCGGTGCGACGAGTGGGGCAGTGGTTTTGACATCTTCGATCATCTTCGCCTCTTTCCAGTCTGCGACAAGGTTGTCCACCGCGTCGCCTTCGCTGGTCTGCACGAAGCCGAGATGACAGATGCCGCGTTCGGTTGTCGCGATCAGGCACTTGCCGAAAGGCGTTGGGTGAATCCCGTAGCGGATGGTTACGCCTGCGCCGCGCGTCTTGTATTCGCCCGGTGTTACCGCCTCGGTGGTGACAAAAAGATCGTGCAGGCGTCCCAAACTCGAAAGTCCGACTCGATGCGTTGTATCCAGCAGGTTTTCCGATTGGGCGAGGAGTTCCTTGGCGTGTTCCTTCGTCAGGAATTGCAGGAAACGCTTTGGGCTGATACCTGCCCAGCGGGTGAACATCCGCTGGAAGTGGAACTCGCTCACTCCAACCGCCGCGGCCACCTCCTCCAGCTCGGGTTGGCGCGCCGCGTTGGTTTCGATAAAGCGAATCGCCTGCTCGATGAGTCGATAATCTTGTGAAGTGGATTCCATAGCAACCTCCGTTTTTTGATGATGGAAATTGTATTTCTCACTCGTTGTGGAGGCCACCCGATTCTTGCTCATTTTCTCCTTTCCCCCCTCCCCCGATTTTGGGAGAGGGGCAGGGGTGATGGCGATTAAAACAAAACAGGCACGCGCGGGCATGCCTGTTTAAACCACATGGGGTATTTAAAAAAGACAGCCCTTCCAAATGCAAACAGACCCAATGAGTCTGTGTCATTGCGCCGCCTTGTCCCACGCGTCACCGCATGGTTTTTGGCAGGAGCAACAGAGTTTTTTTAAACTCCTTTGCTCGTGCGCTTGCTTTGGAAGGGAGAAGGGAGCCAATGACGTGGCTCCAGAGGCATCCGCTGATCGATCCGATGTTCCGCTACCCCACCGCCCCTGTTGGGGCACCTCCCCCATTTTGAACAAATGAAGGAGGCTGGGATGGGGTGGCGTTAGCGCCCCGTTCGCACGGGGGAACCTCCACCTCGTGATCTCATCTTCGGTGGTCGAGTAGGACGAAGTCCATACCGAGGCCGCCAACTGAGACCCAGCCGCTAGTTCTCCGAATATTTAATTGTTAATCAGGCGGCATTGTACTCGCGCCAGAGAAGTGAGTCAAGCCGTAAGTTTAAAAAGTTACCCCGCAAATGCCGTGTGCAACCGGGTTTTGGACCTGCTTTCGCAGGTGGGCTCCAATCGGGAAACGCCGCCTTGGCTCAGGCCTATCGCGTTATTTCCACGAAGATAAGAGCCCGTTGTGTGGATGTTGGCCCAAAACGTAGTAGTTACATCACGAACACAGCAGGGTATGATTCTTATACCATAAACCCAAAGCAGAGGGGAGAGAAAAATTAATTACAATGGTGATGGTACAATCCCGCCATGCCCATCTCTTCGACATCATTGATCCTCGTGGCCTTTCTTCCAACTCCTCGAGACATGGAGATCGCGCGACTGTTGGGCTGGTACCGCATCCCGCTTCGCTCCGCCCCCAAAGTGGTCGCGGTTGACCATTTGGCTTTTTACCAACCCGCGAGTTTTGGTGAGCGCGGCGGACGGATCGAATTCGTCAGCGAAGTGCGCGGCCACGAACTGACAACGCGCGCCGAACTCCTGCGCGATGAAGCGGATCATCCACGCGCCAATGAGGAGTATTATAAAATCCAGATCGGTGCGCTGGAAAAGTTGGCCTCCCCAATTCTGGCGGACAAGTGGAAACGCATCACCTTTCTTTACACCACGGGGGAATATCTTCTCAATGCGAAATCCGTCAATGACCTTGTTGTTCAAAGCGATGAGCGTCAGTTACTTTGGCGCTCCCTGCGAGAACGTGCCGAGAACGAACAACTCTATAAAGTGGATCTGCCCGAAGCGAACATTCCTCCCGAAGTATTGATGGCGTTATTGGGGATAAAAGAAATGCAGGCTCCCTATTCTGCAAAGGATGAATCGAATGGCGACATTGATTAAGAACGGAACGCTGATTACTGCGTCGGAAACTTTTGAGGCCGACATTCTGATTGAAGGGGAAACCATTTCTTTGATTGGTAAAAATTTACAGAATCCCAATGCGGATGTGATAAACGCCTCTGGTAAGTTCATTACTCCTGGGGGAGTTGATCCGCACACACACTTCGACCTGCCCATGTTTGGCACGGTCTCATCGGATGATCATTACACAGGTCACAAGGCCGCCGCGTTCGGTGGGACGACGACCGTGATGGATTTTGTGGTGCATGAGCCGCAGGGATTTAAACACTCGGTTGAGCTCTGGATGGAAAAGGCGACGAAGGCTGCAATTGATTTTTCCTTCCACATGAACCTGACGAAATTCGATGAAGGGATTGCGAAGGAAATCCCAACGCTTGTGGACATGGGGATCACAGCGCTGAAAGTTTTTACCGCCTACAATGGACGTCTCCGCATTGACGACGGCAGTATCTTCCGCGCATTGCGAATCGCCAAAGACAACGGGATGCTCATGATGGCGCACTGTGAAAATGGCGATGTGATCGAGACATTAATTCCCGAAGCGTTGGCCGCGGGACATACCTCTCCTGAATGGCACGCGCGCACGCGTCCTGCGTGGGGCGCGGTGGAGGCGACGCTCCGTCTCGCGGCGATGGCCGAGCAGGCGGACGCGCCCGTCTACATCGTCCACATGAACGCGGGCGGTGAAGCGGACATGCTCAAGTACGCGCGCGAGCGCGGAGTCAAAGTGATGGGGGAGACTTGTCCACAGTATCTCTTTTTCACCATTGACCATCTCCGCCGTCCCGATGGCGCGAAGTGGATTTGCTCCCCGCCGATGCGGACGGAGACGGACAACGCGCGTCTGTGGGAAGGCCTGCATGATGGAACATTGCAAGTCGTTGGCACCGATCACTGCCCGTTCTTCTTTGACGGCACAAAATCAATTATCTATGAAGGGAAGGAAATTGCCATCGCAGGCAAGGAACTTGGCAGGGACGATTTCACCAAAATTCCCAACGGGCTTCCCGCTGTCGGCGACCGATTGCCGATCCTCTGGACGTACGGCGTCCGCGCGAGACGGATCACCGCCAACCAGTTCGTTGCGTTGACATCTACGAATCCCGCCAAGATTTTCGGCTTGTACCCGCGCAAGGGCGCACTCGTCCCCGGCGCGGACGCGGACATTGTCATCTGGGACGCGGAGAAAAAGGTCAAATACGGCGTAGCGTGTAGTCAGCATCGGACGGATTACAATCTGTTTGAAGGCTGGGAAGTGGTCGGGATGCCCGAGAAGGTTTTCCTGCGCGGAAAACTTATCGTGGACGAAAACGAATGGCGCGGCGCGGCAGGCCAGGGTCAGTTTTTGAAGCGAGACGCGGGGCAAGTACTATGAAATCCAATCAGCCCTGAGTCCGCAAACTCAGGGCTGATTTTTTGTGGCATCTGGTTTACTTTCGTTGCGTTCTCAATAAGGCAGTTGCTGTTGTTCCATCGGGAAGTGTGATAACGTAATCTGCATCCAGGCGCCCATCGCCGATTTTGCCTGTATACATCATGGCAGGGATCGTCCCGCCCGCCAGATTTTTGAAATTGCCGATGATGTTGCCATTTGCGTCAATCCTGACATCCATGTCACCGAATAGCACGCTATTGCCAACAACTGTCGCGCCGTTATCGTTATAGGTGGCGGACAAGGTCACAGCGGGCGGATCTGCCAGCCCGAGATATTTTCCGCCAAAGTCGAGCGTCAGGGTTACGTTGTGGGTGGACTCGTCGGCCTCGATGCTAATCACCACAGGGCCGCTGGCGCCGGTCGATTCGTTGTCCCATGTACCTTCGTAGGTGCCTACAAAATCGTTTACATCGAACTTTTCTCCAGCGACTGGTGCAGGTGTGGACTTTGGCGCACAGGCAGTAAGCGCCACCATCAAGACAAGAACAATCATCAAACCACTTCTAAACATTTGAGCCTCCAAACGGTAAGATTTTTGGCATCGGGCAGATGCCTAACTCACGCATGAGGTGGGGCGCTCGAAAGCAACTCCGCAACACGCGGGAAGTCCTTGTAAAAACCTCGATAGCGTTCTGGCAGGAGCGCCGCGATGCGGCACATAATCTCGTCGGTATATTGCTTTAATATTTCATCGCGGTTCTCGCGTGGGATGGGCGGAATTGTGAAATATGGCCCTGCCGTGATGGTGAAGTGACTTTTCTTCAAACGCTTGAGATTTCCGAAAACCACTTTATCTTCCGTGCCTGTGATAGCGATGGGGACAATCGGACGATTTAATTTTGTCGCGAGATACGTGACGCCAGGTTTCGCCTCGATCAACGACCCGACTCGGGAGCGCGTCCCTTCGGGTGAGATTCCCAGCGCGTTGCCTGCCTCCATCAAGTGGATGAGTTTTCGCATGGCTCTAATGTCGGGATTGTAGCGGTCTATGAAAACGAAGTTGAAATATTTTCCCAACCAGTTCAGGAACCAGTTCTTTTCCCATTTCTCCGCGACGGGGATGTAAATATCCCAGCGGTTGAGCGCGTAGAACGGCAGGATGGCGTCGAGGATGCCGATGTGATTGGTCGCCAGCACGTAACTTTTATCGGCGGGGAGATTTTCGTAGCCGCGCACGTCCACGCGGGCGATGAGATGGAGCAGGCTGCGGATAAGCCAGCGCAGGATATTACGCATGTTGTTCCAGCAATTCTTTCAGGCGGGGATGCTCGGCATAGAAGCCGCGATACTTTTCAGGAAGTTTCGCCGCGATTTGACACATGATCTCGTCGGTGGCGGCGCGCAGGGATGCTTCGCGACCGCGTCCACGCGGGATGTCGACGCGGAACAACTCGCCCGCGTGCGCGGTGATCTTCGAGCGGCGGAACCGCTTCAAGTTCTGGACGATGAGGCGGTCTTCCGTCCCCGTCAGCGCCACCGGCAGGACGGGATATCCGCTCTTCGACGCGAGGAACGCGACGCCCATCTTGGCTTCCTGCAACGCCTCGGTCTTGGAGCGCGTCCCCTCGGGCGCGATGACCATCAGCCCACCCTTTTCCATACGTGCCAGAATTTCGCGAAACGCGGCGTAATCCGTATCGAAGCGGTTCAACCAGATGGCGTTCACGGCGCGGCCAATTGCCCCAAACAGGGGATGGTTTTTGTATTTCTCGGCCACAGGCATGATGATATCTTCGCGGTCCACCGCGTAGAGCAGGATGGCCGAGTCCAGCCGTCCGAGATGATTCGCAGCGAGGATGAAATTTCCCTCGGGGAGTTTATCGAGGCCGACCACTTCCACATCGGCGATGAGGTTCATGACGAAACGGACAATGGATCGGAGCGTGGTGTATTTCATTCCCCGATTTTAATACACAAACCAGGTTTCCGCCGAAGGCGAGAAACCTGGTTTGTGCGATCTCATCTCCACAGATAGTCATTGCTTGATTTTTGAGATTGACTGTTTTGCGAGCCATATTTCTCGAACATGCGCGAGAAAATCTCAAAATCGCTGGGGGCCATATTGGTGATTTGGAATCCCACATTGAAAGCTGTGGGGTCGAACGGGTCTTCGTGACACCATTTACTGCGCGCCATGAAGATCATGGAACTTTTGTTGGCAACCTCATTGGTCAGTTCGATGCGCAGGCGGTAATCCTTGTTGAGAGGAATAGCCGTGGAACTGTCCAGTTTGAAGCCGCCTGTGCTGATGTCGGCCAGATGACCGATGAGTTGCCCGTTGACTTCATCCATGACGCGCATGTAATAAGAAAAAAAGCGTCGCGCAAGTTTACGTTTTTCTGCTGGCATAAGACATCCTTTCGTTAAAAGAAGGGCGTCACTGCCAAAAGTATATAACAGGATTGGATACCTTGCAAGATTGTAAGGTGGCCGAATTGGGGAAAATTTATTCCGTCACGCGCAAAATATGCGTCAAAATCGTCGCGCCCGAGCCGCCGATGTTTTGCGCCATGCCGATTTTCGTGTCTGCGACTTGTGTCTCTCCGCACTCGCCGCGCAATTGCTGGACGACTTCCACGATTTGATACATCCCCGTCGCGCCGACGGGATGCCCGCGCGCCTTGAGTCCGCCCCGAGTGCAGACGGGCACGCGACCTTTAGGGTGGATCTCTCCATCCAGGCCGAGTCTTGGCCCCTGGCCGCGCTCGGCGAATCCGCAGGCTTCCAGTGAAAGTGCCGACATGATGGAGAAGGCGTCGTGCAGTTCGAATACGCCAATATCCGCAGGCCCGACGCCAGCCATCTCATATGCTTTTTTCGATGACGCGTACGCCGCGGACAGGAACATCGGGTCGCGGCGCGAGTGGACGGCGATGGTGTCCGTCGCGGACGCGGAACCCGCCACGAGGATTCTCCGTCCCGACAACTTCTCTGCAGGGACGATGATCGCCGCGGCCGCGCCATCGCCAATCGGCGAGGCATCCATCAGGTTAATGGGCGTGGCGACCATGCTTGATTTTTCGAATTGCTCCACCGTGATTCTTTGATGCAAACGCGCGTTCGGGTTGTGCATTGCGTTCTCATGCGCGTTAATCGAGAACGGTGCGAAATCGGCATGCTTCCATCCATACTCGTGCATGTACCGCCGCATCACCAGCGCGTTGAGACTCACGAACGAGACGCCTTGCTCCCCTTCGTAGTCCGCGTCTGCGGCGGTTGCCAATGCGGATGTGACATCGTGTCCTGCCATGTCGGTCATCTTCTCGACGCCAATCACCAGCGCGGAGTCCGCGTCGCCCGACGCGACCGCCATCAGTCCCGCGCGGAACGCCGCCGCGCCCGATCCGCAGGCGGCCTCGATTTTCGTCGCCTCCGCGCCCCACATCCCGATCCAATCCGCGACGTGAGTCCCCAGTTGATTCTGATGGCTGATGATTGGCGAGAGCATGTTGCCCACAAAGAGCGAATCGGCGCGCTTGATGCCCGCGTCGTTCAGCGCGGCGAAGGCCGCCTCGCCCGCCAGTTCTTTCAGCGATCTATCCCAGTGTTCGTCAATTTTGGTTTGGCCAATGCCAAGGATGGCTACAGGTCTCATATTTTGTATTCTACCGCGAATGCGTCGCACCCGACCCTGAGAGAGAATCTTCGGGTGAGGTGCGACGCACCCTTTGCGATATACTTGCCACATGGATGAAGCATCCAAACTGGATAAATTGCTGACCCGCCTCGAAGGGACTGGCCCCGAAGGCCGCGCCGCGCGTGACTTTTTGCAGGAGCGCCGAGTGAAGGTTGGACTTCGCCCTCAGCCCACTGGCGCGCGCTGGACGATCTTCGGTCACATCGAACTGCATCCCGCGCAAATAGACAACGAGGCTTACGCGCTGAGTCTCATTGTCCACGAGGTGCGACACTTGAAACAAGGCCTCCTCGGCGCGCTCTCCGTGCGCGGGGAATTGGAAGCCTGGCAGGAGCAATTCGCTTTTCTGAAATCGCAGACGGGACAGTACACCGCTTCGCCGCGTCACAATGCCATCATCGAGCAATTGATGACCCTCTCTCTCGATTCCCGCGCCGATTTACAACGCGCCCGCGCATTGATGCGCGAGTACGCGGGTCCGAAGTATCGAATCCATTGGCTGCCGTTGTTTCCGTTTTTTAACCACAGATGAACACAGATGGAAAGCCGAGGCGACTTGCCTCGGCTTTCCTCTTTCTTCCTACATCATCCCCGCCACCACTGCCAGCAATACTCCTCCCGCGATCACACTTCCCAACTGACCTGCCGTATTCGATCCCATCGCGTGCATCAGGATGAAATTGTCAGGGTCCTCCTCCAGCGCCATTTTAGCGGACAAACGTCCTGCCATGGGGAAGGCGCTGATTCCGCACGCGCCGATGAGGGGATTGACCTTTCCACCCGTGACGAAGCACATCAACTTTCCGAAGAGCAGACCCGCGATGGTATCCACTACAAACGCGAGTAAACCGAGTCCGAGGATCATCAGCGTCTGCCATTGGATTCCTGTTGCGGGATCGAACAGGAATTTTTCGGCGGTCATCGTCGCGCCGATTGCCAGTCCCAAAAACAACGTGGCGATGTTGATGATCTCGTTCTGGGCGGCTTTGCTCAACCTGTCCACGACGCCTGCTTCGCGCAGGAGATTCCCGAGCATCAGCGCAGCGATCAGTGGCGCGGCGGACGGGGCGATCAGGCTGATGGCGACCGTCACCACGATGGGGAACGCGACCGCCGTCACGCGCGAGACAGGACGCGGCGCGTAGGCCATGCGGATCATCCGTTCCTTGCGCGTCGTCATCATCCGCATAATGGGCGGCTGAATGATCGGGATGAGACTCATGTACGAGTAGGCCGCGACCGCGATCGGTCCGAGAAGTTCGGGCGCGAGTTTGGTCGTCACGAAGATGGCGGTTGGCCCGTCAATCGCGCCGATGATGCCAATCGAAGCGGCCTCGTTGAGTGGAAATCCGAGCGCGGCCGCCAGCAGGAGAGTCCCGAAGATGCCGAACTGTCCCGCCGCGCCGAGCAGAGCCAGACTCGGTTGCGCGAGCAGAGGGCGGAAGTCGATCATCGCGCCGACGCCAATGAAGATGAGCAGGGGGAAGAGTTCGGTCTTGATGCCCGCGTCGTAGATAACGCGCATGAAACTTTCTTCCGTGTATGCCGACATGCCCAAATTCGCGAGGATACAACCGAAGCCGATGGGCAGGAGCAAAACGGGTTCGTATTCTTTCGCGACCGCAAGATAAATCAACACGCCGCCGATGAGGAGCATGAGCGCATTCGCCCAAGTGAAAGTCAGGCCGCCGAAAATATTTGAAAGCAGTTCGAGCAGGTTCATTCGAACTCCAACAGAGCCTGTTTGTGTGTTACGGTCTGCCCCGCGCTTGCCAGCACCGCGGAGATTTTTCCCTCGCGCGTCGAGCGGATGCTGTTCTTCATCTTCATCGCTTCGATCACCAGCACGACCTGTCCGCTTTCAATTTCGTCGCCAGGCTTGACGAAAATTTCGGTGATGGTTCCTGGCAGCGGCGCGGGGAGCGATTTTGCGTTCGACGCGGGAGACGGGACATCCATCTTTTTCGGCGCAGATTCTGTCGCCGTGCTCGCTTCTTTCTTGACGGGAACTTGTGCGCCGCTTCTCACCGGGCTAATGTCTGGCGTCACTTCAAACCGCTCGCCATCCACCACCGCGATGATGGGACGCGTGTTGAGGTCTTCAATTTCGACGGAGTAAGTTTTTTCGTTAATTTTTACGTTGAGTTTCATGAGCTTCGTTTCATAGTTTGATAGTTTTGTAGTTTCGTAGTTGCCGCCGTCCTGAGCGAAGCCGCTGGTCGAGTAGCGGAGCGTATCGAGACCAAGCGGCGCAGTCGAAGGACGGGTTTCATGTGCAAGCGCTGTTCTGTGGACTTGCCCTTCGACTTCGGGTCTCGATACGGCGGAACTACACCGCCTACTCGACCCTCCGCTCAGGGCAGTGGATTGGTGGCTACTCTTTTCCTCTTCGTTTCATCTCACCTTTTTGTGCCATTTGACGCGTGCGCATGCCCAACTGCCACGCGCCGATGATGGTGGGTTGCGGAGATGTCAACGGCCGCGCCGTGGATTGCGATTGTTCGGCCAGCGCCACGGCCACTCCCAGCGCGGCCGCGCGGGCGCGGTCATCGCTCTCGATAACGGGAACAACTGCGGGCGAGTCGGATGCAGACTTTCGGTCGCGGAAGATGCGCGTCATGGCAGACATGAGTCCTGCGAGCAGCACCAGCGCGGCGAAGACGAGTCCCATGCTGAGGAGGGTGATCCAAAGTGATTGTGATAATACTGTCATTCAGGCTCCTTACGTTTTTTTGTTTTACGTTTTAATGCGTAAAGCGAAAAACGTAAGATTACACAGGGATATTCCCATGCTTGCGCGGCGGGGCAGGCGCGTATTTATCGCGCAGGGCGGAGAGGGCCGCGATGATCTTTGGACGCGTCTCCTTCGGCTCGATGATGTCATCCACGTAGCCCGTCGCCGCGGCATGATAGGGATTGTTGAATTTCAGGCGATACTCGTCCGCGATGCGTTTGCGTTCCGCGGCGGGGTCGGCGGCGGCTTCGATTTGTTTCTTGAACAAAATATTGGCCGCGCCTTCCGCACCCAGCACCGCAATCTCGGCGCTCGGCCAGGCGTAGGTGACATCTGTGCCAAGATATTTGCTGGACATAACCACGTACGCGCCGCCATATGCCTTGCGCGTGATGACGGTCACTTTCGGGACAGTGGCTTCGGAATACGCAAACAGCAATTTCGCACCGTGACGGATGATGCCGCCGTGTTCCTGTGCCACGCCTGGGAGGAACCCTGGCGAGTCCACGAACGTGACGAGCGGGACGTTAAAGCAGTCGCACATGCGGACGAAACGCGTCATCTTGTCGGCGGCGTCGATGTCAATCACGCCTGCCATCACCGACGGCTCCTGTCCCACGATGCCCACGCTGTGTCCGCCAATGCGCGCCCACCCGATGATGGCGTTGCGCGCCCAGTGCGGTTGCAGTTCAAGGAAGGTTCCATTATCTACAACCGACTCGATGACTTGATGCATAACGTACGGAGTCTGCGGATCGAGCGGGACGAGGTTGTTAAGCGACTCGTCCATCCGCAGCGCGTCGTCTCCATTCTGGACGAAGGGCGGGTTCTCCACATTATTGGAAGGGAGGTGGCTGAGAGCGCGTCGCGCCAGCGACAACGCTTCTTCTTCAGAGACCGCTGAAAGGTGCGCCGTCCCGCTGACGGAGGTGTGAATCGCCGCACCGCCCAAAGATTCGGGATCGATCACTTCACCCGTCACCGCCTTGATGACCTCAGGTCCCGTCAAAAACATGAACGATTGTTTTTCGACCATGATGATGAGGTCTTGTAACGCGGGCGAGTAAGCCGCGCCGCCCGCGCAAGGTCCGAGCATGATGCTGATCTGGGGAATCACGCCCGAGTACTGCGCGTTGCGTCGGAAAATTTCCGCGTAGCCGCCCAGCGCTTTGACTCCCTCCTGGATGCGCGCGCCGCCCGAGTCAATGAGACCGATGCACGGCGCGCCATTGCGCAGGGCGAGGTCCATCACGCGGCAGATCTTGTGACTCTGCATCTCGCTGAGCGTCCCGCCGTAGATGGTGAAATCCTGGGCGTAGACGTACACCGTCCGCCCGTCAATTTGTCCGTAACCCGTCACCACGCCGTCGCCGAGGAAATGCTCTGGCTCCAGGCCGAGTTCGTCACCCTCGCTGGTGATGAAAGGTTCGAGTTCGTTGAATGTGCCTGGGTCGAGGAGCAGGTCAAGGCGTTCGCGGGCCGTCAGTTTGCCTTTGGCGTGTTGTTTGGCAATGCGTTCCTTGCCGCCGCCTTCGCGCGCTTTGGCGCGGTTCCTTCGTAATTCCAAAATTCTTGGGTCTTCTTGCATGGATGTGTCCTTATTAAAGTGATTGTCTTCAATGGCGAAAATTCAGTCCAATTATATGACCAATGGATAAGAGCATGTAAGTGATGCGTGTCAGGGAAATCAATGCTTTTTGCCATAATAAAAAGACTTCCGAAGTCTCGAAAACTTCGGAAGTCGGCTAATTACGGATACACCCGCTTGATCGTTCTCGGGAATGCAATCGCCTCGCGGACGTGTTCGATGCCGCACATCCAGGCGGTGACGCGTTCCGTGCCCATCCCAAACCCAGAGTGGGGGACGGAACCAAATTTGCGCAGTTCCAGGTACCACTTGAACGCGGATTCGGGCAAACCCTCTTTGTGAATGCGCGCCAGAAGCATATCGTGGTCGGACATGCGTTCGGAGCCGCCGCAGATCTCGCCGTAGCCTTCGGGCGCCAGCAGGTCCACGGACTTGCAGACTTCGGGGCGGCCTGGCCAGGGTTCCATGTAGAACGCCTTGACTGCACTTGGGTAACCATAAACAAACACAGGCTTGTCGTACAGTTTGGTGATCTCGGTTTCGTGTGGCGCGCCGAAGTCCATGCCCCATTCGAACTTGAGCAGTTCCTTCTTTTCGGGGTCGGTTTCTTTTTCGTAGAGCTCGATCAGGTGTTTTGCGGCGTCATCGTAGGACATGCGCGGGAAGGGGGCTTGGATGCTTTCCAGTTTGGAGATGTCACGACCGAGGAATTTCAATTCAGCCATGCGGTCGCGCAAGACGCGTTGCGCGATGTGCTGGATCATTTGCTCTTCGATTTCCATCATCTGATCGAGGTCGCAGAAGGCTATTTCGGGTTCGAGCATCCAGAACTCGGTCAGGTGGCGGCGCGTCTTGGACTTTTCCGCGCGGAAGGTGGGACCGAAGCAGTAGACCTTGCCGAAAGCCATGATGGTGGCCTCGCTGTAAAGTTGACCCGTTTGTGCGAGGTAGGCTTTGCCTTCATCAAAGTATTCTGTCTCGAAGAGTGTGGTTGTGCCCTCCGCCGCGGCAGGAGTCAGAATCGGCGTGCTCATTTCGATGAAGCCGTTGGCATCGAGCCACTCACGCGTTGCCGCCATGACCGTGGCGCGGACACGTAGGATCGCCCACTGACTCTGCATCCGAATCCACAGGTGACGGTTGTCGAGTGCGAAGTCCACGCCGTGATCTTTGAGCGACATCGGATAGTCCACGTCGGCGGTTTGCACGATCTCGATTTTTTTCACGCCGACCTCATATCCGCCAGGGACGCCCGGTGCGCGCTTGTCCGCGCGGACGGGACCAGTGATGATCACCGACGATTCCTGCGGCAGGCGCACGAGCTGATCGAACACCGCCTCGTCGAGGTCACCTTTAAACGCCACGCACTGGACGAACCCCGTCCCGTCGCGGACGAGCAGGAAGACGAGTTTGCCTTTGTCGGTGCGGTTGTAGACCCAGCCCTGCACGGTCACTTCCTGGCCTTCGTATTTTGAAATTTCGTCAACGCGGATGATTGGCATGATTTACTCCTCGGGATTCGATATTCGGGAAACGATACACGATATTAGATACTCGAATCCCGAATATCGAATTATCGAATATCGAAATTTGTTATTCCACAATCTTGATATGCAATTCCTTCAACTGCTTCGGCTCGACTTCCGACGGCGCATCGGCCATCACGTCGCGGCCGTTCTGATTCTTCGGGAAGGCGATCACTTCGCGAATGTTGATCTCGTCCGCGAGCAGCATGACGAGACGGTCAATCCCAGGCGCCATGCCGCCGTGCGGAGGCGCGCCGTACTCGAACGCTTCGAGCATGTGACCGAATTTCGCCTGAATGTCCTCATCCTTGTGGCCGAGCATCTGGAATATCTTGTTCTGGATGTCGCGGCGATGGATGCGGATCGAACCCGATGCGACCTCGTATCCGTTACAGACCATATCGTAGGCGTCTGAGAGAATCGAGCCGGGGTCGGTGTCGAACTTGTCGAGGTCGGCGAGTTGCGGCATGGTGAACGGATGATGCTCCGCGTCCCAGCGCTGTTCCTCTTCGTTCCACGCGAACATCGGGAAGTCCACCACCCAGGCGAAGGCCATTACATCTTTGTCCGCGAGGTTAAGTTTATCGCGGAAGATGAGACGCAATCCACCGAGAACTTTATTGACGACCGGACGCGCGTCCGCGGCGAAGAGGATCAGGTCGCCCTCACCCGCTTTGGTCTGAGTCCGAAGCGCTTCCACTTCGTCCGGCGTGACGAACTTCGCGGCGGTTCCCTTCGGACCTTCGGCGGTCACGGCCAACGTGGCGAGCCCCTTAGCCCCCAGCGCCTTCGCGGACTCGGTCAGCGCGTCCACTTCGCGGCGCGACATGTCGGCGCTCTTCGGCGCGACGATGCATTTGACCACGCCGCCCGCCTCCAGCGCGGACTTGAATACTTTGAACTCGCTTTTTGCGAAGACCTCGCTCACGTCCACGAGTTCCGTGCCGAAGCGCAGGTCGGGTTTGTCGGTGCCATATTTTTCCACGACTTCACGATAGGAAAATTTCGGCCACGGCGAGGAGAGAAGTTTTTTGTTCGGTGCAACGGCGGGAAGCATGGCGGTGTACAAATCTTCAACCACTTTTAAAACATCGTCGCGATGCACAAAGGACATTTCGAGATCAAGTTGTGTAAATTCTGGTTGACGATCACCGCGCAGATCTTCATCGCGGAAACAGCGCGCGATCTGGAAATATTTGTCCAAGCCAGCCACCATGAGCAATTGCTTCAGTTGCTGGGGTGATTGGGGCAGGGCATAAAATTGTCCAGGGTAAATGCGCGAGGGGACGAGATAGTCGCGCGCACCTTCGGGCGTGGCTTTGAACATGATTGGGGTTTCGACCTCGATGAAACCTTCCTTGTCGAGATAGTCACGCATGAACTTGACGACCTTGTGGCGCAGAATCATGTTGCGGGTCATGCGTTCGCGGCGTAGGTCGAGATAACGATATTTGAGGCGCGTATTCTCGTCGGGTAGATCGTTTTCGCCGCTGACCATGAAAGGCAGAGTCTTGGACGGGTTGAGCACGGTGATGTTTTTTGCGATGATCTCGATCTCGCCTGTTTCCATCTTCGGATTTTCCATGCCCGCGGGACGTTTATGCACGGTCCCCTCGATTTGCAGGACCCACTCGAAGCGCACATTCGCCACCAAATCCAAAACATCTTTCGCCAGGTCTGGATTGATGGTGACCTGGACGATTCCAGCGCGGTCGCGCAGGTCGAAAAACGCCACGCCGCCGTGGTCGCGTCGACGGTGTACCCAGCCAGCCAGGGTCACGGCCTGACCCGCATGGCTGGCGCGCAATTCGCCGCAAGTGTGAGTTCTGTACATGGTGCGCCTCCGAAATACATTTTTACCACGAAGGACACGAAGGGTCACAAAGAAAGAGGAAGGAAGAAAGAATCTTAGCGCTCTTCGCGTGCTTTGCGGTTAATCTCAGACAAAATAAATCGCCCTTCGCGGATGCGTCGGGCGATTGGTGTGACTTGAATTACCTGTCAACCAGCCATGCTTCGCCCAACGCCGCGGACGGCGTCGTTATCGTTATTGTTGTTGGCGAAGTTGGTTTGCATGGGCGGCATTATAGCACAAACTACTTTTTTTCCTCCAGCGAATTTACCGCCTCTTTCATCCTCCTCAACGCCTCCTTCACAACTTTCCTTGGCGTGGCGATGTTCATGCGTAGGAAGCCGTCACCCCCTGTCCCGAAGACGGCGCCATTTTCGAGGTAGACCCGCGCACGGTCCGCGAAGAAGCGATGCAGGGAGGATGCGTCCATGCCGAGGGCGCGGCAATCCAGCCAGACGAGATAGGTCCCCTCGGGGCGGATCATCCGAATTTGGGGGATGCTTTCCGCGAAATATTTTTCCATGAAGTCGAGCGTGCCGCTGAGGTAGTCAAGCAGTTGATTCAGCCAGTCCGCGCCGTGGGTGTAGGCGGTCTCGGTGGCGAGACGCCCAAAGAGATTCGTGTCTGCCAGCGCGTTTTGGAACAGATACTTTTCGAATTGACGGCGCAGGGTCTGGTTTGGGATGATGATGTTGGAATTGGCGAGGCCCGCCAGGTTGAAGGTCTTGCTGGCGGCGGTGCAGACGATGGTGTTTTCGTCCAGCGCGCCGAAGGGGATGAAGGGAGTGAAGGTCAGGTCAGCGTGGATCTCGTCGGAGATGACCAGCACACCGTTGGCGCGGCAGATCTCGGAGAGACGCGCCAACTCGTCACGCGTCCAGACGCGGCCGACGGGATTGTGTGGGCTGGAGAGGATGAGCATCTTCGTCTGTGGGTCGCGGGCTTTTTGCTCGAGGTCCGCGATGTTCATGTAATAATGACTGCCTTCGTAGACGAGCGGATTTTCCACCACTTCGATTTCGTTGAATTCCAGCACGAGCCGAAACGGATAGTAAACGGGCGGTTGGATGATGGTTTTTTCGCCTGCTTTGAGGAACGCGCGTACCAGCATTGCTAGCGCGGGGACGACCCCAGGCGTGTTGAGAATCCATTCAGGTTGGACATCCCAATCGTGACGCGATTTCATCCAGTCTGCCACGCTGCGTTTGTAGGTCAGGGATGATTCGGTGTAGCCGTAAAGTCCATGTTTGGCGCGGGCGGTCAGTGCGTCCACCACTTCTTTTGGCGCGGCGAAATCCATGTCGGCGATCCACATTGGGGTGGCCGCATCCTCGCCAAAGAAGCGTTCTGCTCGAACGTGAATGTAAGCGTTCGCCTCTGATTGAATGGTTTCCCACTTGCTCGAATTTGTCCCAGCCCGATCGATGATTTTGTCGAAGTTGATTTTCATGAGCCCATTATAACTTTCTTGTCAGGCCTCTCGAATCCGTCTATACTCGGCGTACTGGAGTATTCATGTCCGAAATTGATCTTTCCGCTCTCACACCTGCCCTTGAAAAAATCATTCCCCTCGGTCGTTCAGGTTTACTTCCCGCCCTTCATGCCGCGCAAAAAATTTATGGCTGGCTTCCGCAGGAGGTCGCCGCAGAAGTGGCGAAGACGCTCAAAGTCCCGCTTGCGGACGTTCACGGCGTCATCGAGTTCTATTCCCTCTTTTACAACGAACCCGTTGGACGAAAAATCATCCGCGTCTGCACGGATCCCGCCTGCGCGCTGAAAAATGCGGATGGACTTCTCGACCACCTCTGCGCTCACCACGGACTGGAAGCGGGTCAGACGACCCCAGACGGGACTCTGACCATCGAGCGGAGTCCCTGCCTTGGCCTCTGCGAACAAGCTCCCGCCGCGCTCGTGGACGACAAAGCCGAAACCAACATTGACCTTGACGCGGATTCCTACGAACTCGGGCGTCCGCGCTCCATCGTGGGCGGCTCGCTCCGCATGTTGACCGCGAACTGCGGAAATGGCACAACTTCCCTCGCGAGCTATGGCGAATATGCCGCGTTGAAAAAAGCGCGTGCGATGAAATCCGAAGAGATCGTGGGCGAAATCAAATCCAGCGGTTTGGTTGGACGTGGCGGCGCGGCTTTCCCGACGGGTGTCAAATGGGAGGGCGCGGCCAAGGCCGAGGGCGATCAGAAATACATCGTCTGCAACGCGGACGAGTCCGAACCTGGTACGTTCAAGGATCGCGTGCTCCTGCTCGACGATCCGCACCGCCTGATCGAAGGGATGTGCATCGCCGCGTATGCCATCGGCGCGGCAAAGGGATACATCTATCTGCGCGGCGAATATCCATACACTTTGCCCGTCCTTGAAAACGCGTTGACCGAGGCGCGCGTCGCGGGTTATCTCACCGAAGACTTTGATATCGAAGTTCGTCTCGGGGCAGGGGCATACATTTGCGGCGAAGAGACTGCGTTGTTCGAGTCCATCGAAGGCAAGCGTGGATTCCCGCGCGTCAAACCGCCGTTCCCAACCACGAACGGCCTCTTCGACAAGCCGACGGTCATCAACAATGTGGAGACGCTGTTCAACGTGCCGTTCATTATCGAAAAAGGCGCGGTGGACTATCGCAAGATCGGCACGGAAAAATCGCCTGGTTCGAAGTTGTTCTGCGTTTCTGGCGATGTCGCGAAGCCTGGCGTGTACGAAGTTCCGTTTGGTGTTACTTTGCGCGAATTGTTGGAAATGGCTGGCGGCGTGGTGCGGACACTTGCACCTGGCGCAAGTGCAGGTGGTGGCACTCCGCAAGGCCAGGCGGAATACCATTCCGCCCCACAATTACAGGCAGTTCTCTTCGGCGGCGCGGCGGGCGCGTTTGCCACCTCCGAACACTTGGATTTGAAACTCACGTTTGAAGATCTGCGCGCCGCGGGACTTCCGCTCGGCTCGGGCGTGGTGATGGTCTTCAACGAGACGCGCGACCTGCGCGACGCGTTGAAGCGGCTGGGTCATTTCTTCGCGCACGAGAGTTGCGGCAAGTGCTATCCCTGCCAGATGGGGACGCAACGTCAGATGGAAATTCTGGAGCGTGTAGCCAGAGGGGTGGCTCTGCCCGATGACGCGACCCGTTTGCAAGATGTCGGCTGGACGATGACGGACGCGAGTCTCTGCGGCTTGGGACAAACGGCCGCGGGCGCGGTGTTGTCCGCGATGAAGTTGTGGCCAGAGATGTTTGAAGGTTAGCGGGCTGGAAAGTTGAAAGTTGCGAAACCCGCGAACCTTTCAACTTCCCAACATTCAAACGGAGAACTCATGAGTATTAAATTGATGATGGATGGCAAGGAAATATCCGTTGACGAGGATGCCACTTTATTGGAAGCCGCGCGCGAGAATGGGATTGACATCCCGACGATCTGCTTCCACGAGGCGACCACACCCAACGCGCTGTGTCGAATCTGCGTCGTGGAGGTGGAGGGGCAGAGAGTGCTCCAGCCAGCGTGCATCGTCAAGGCGGCGAACCAGATGAAGGTCCAGACGCGAAGCGAGCGCGTGGTGCGGGCGCGGAAAACGATTCTCGAAATGCTGGCGTCCACGATGGATCTGTCCGACGCGCCCGAAGTCCTGACGATGATGGACGAGTACGGCGCGGACGCATCCCGCTTCCCCGACGCGCATCGCCGCGAATCCCAAGTTAAAGACGACAACCCGATGTACGTGCGTGATTACTCGAAGTGCCTGTTATGCTGGCGGTGCGTGCAAGTCTGTGCGGACGACGCTCAATACACGTATGCAATTAACTTCGATGGGCGCGGGTACGAGACGCAGATTGGCACGTTCTTCGAGCGGACGATTCCCGAAACGACATGCGTGCTGTGCGGGCAATGTGTGGGTGTGTGCCCGACGGGCGCGCTGAAAGTAAAGCGCGAATATTTGCTGGAGCAGGGCATGACGCCTGACCAGATTTCTGTGTTGAGCATGGGACGAAAGAAGAGGAAGGCGTGACATTGACCGCGATTCTGTTTGGGATTGCATCCGCACTGACGTGGGGCGCGGGAGACTTTGCGGGAGGGATTGCCAGCAAGCGTTCTTCTCCGTATGCGGTGGTGATTTGGGGAGACATCGTCGGGATGACGGTGGTGTCGGTGTTGGCGTTTATTTTGGGCGACCCGTTTCCATCGTGGGGAAGCATGATTTACATCCTCCTGAGCAGTTTTTGCGGCGCAATTGGAATCATTATTTTGTACCGCGCACTCGCGGGCGGACAGATGAGCATCGCCGCGCCGACCTCCGCGCTGATGGCGGCGGTCATTCCTGTCTTCGTTGGTGTGATCGTGGACGGCTGGCCGAAATGGCTGACGATGGTGGGCGTGGTCATGGCGCTGGCCGCCATCTGGCTCGTGGCGCGGGCGGAACACGAGGGCGTGCATCGCATCCACTGGGCGGATGTGCGTATGCCTTTGATTGCAGGCGTGTTGTTTGGGTTGTTCTTCGTCTTCATGCACCAGGCTTCGAGCGAATCTGTTTTGTGGCCTGCGGTTTTGCTTCGCATTTCATCGGCCATCCTGCTGGCGGTCATTGCGTTGTTCACGCGCAGTTCCTTTGCCATTCCCCGCGAGCAATGGTGGCTGGTGGTCTTTGTCGGCATCTTTGACATTGCGGGAAATATCTTCTACATCCTCTCCGCGCAGACTGGCCGCATGGATATTGCCGCAGTGGTCGGTTCCCTCTACCCTGGCATGACCGTCGCGCTGGCGTGGATGATTCTGAAAGAGAGGATTTCCTCCTCGCAGTGGATTGGAATTGCCGCGGCATTGACGGCGATTGTGCTTATATCGGTTTAAATTTGGAAGGTTAAAAGTTGAAGGTCAATTACGAACAGAATATTCAACTTTTAACCTGAAACCTGTAACGGAGCAATCATGATAAAACCCGACCATGTCACCACCACCACCTGCCCCTACTGCGGGGTGGGTTGTACTTTACAGTTACACGTCAAAGATGACTTCATCTACAAAGTCACCTCGCCGTTTGATTCGCCCGTCAATCATGGAAACTTATGTGTTAAAGGTCGCTTTGGGTATGACTTTGTTTACCATCCCAAGCGTGTGACGAAGCCGATGATTCGCAAGACGAAGCAGGAAGCGGGAAAACGCACGCAGGCCTTCGACCTATCCGAATGGCGCGAAGTGACGTGGGACGAGGCTCTCGATTATGTCGCCGACAACCTCGTTCGCATCTACCAGCGCGATGGCTCCGACGCGATGGCGGTCTATTGTTGCGCAAAAGCCACAAACGAAGACAATTATCTCCTGCAAAAAATGTACCGTGCCCTGTTCCGCACGAATAACATTGATCACTGCACGCGTCTCTGTCACGCGGGTTCAGTGGTGGCGCTCCAGCAGGCGGTGGGATCGTCCGCCATGAGTAATACCGCTTCACAGGTGATTCAGAATGATGTCTTCATCGTCACTGGCTCGAACACGACGGAGAATCATCCAATCATTAGTTTGCAAATGAAGGATGCGGTCGAGAAGCATGGAGCGAAAATGATCGTGGTGGATCCGCGCCGCATCGAACTCGTGGACTTCGCCGAGATGTGGCTTCCGCTCAAGCCAGGTACGAATGTCCCCGTTTTCTCCGCGATGGCGCACGTGATCGTGAAAGAGAATTTGGTCAATCACGAGTTTATCGCCAATCGCACCGAAGGCTTTCAAGAATTTATCGAATCGCTGGAAAAGTTCACACCCGAATACGCCGAAGAAATTTCTGGTGTCCCTGCCGAAGATATTCGCAAGGCGGCGCGTCTCTACGCCAAAGCGAAAAACGCTGCGATTTATTGGGGCATGGGCATCTCGCAACTTTCGCACGGCACGGCCTCCGCGCTCGCGCTGATTCATCTTGCCTTCCTCACGGGTCACATCGGACGCGACGGCACAGGGCTGAATCCCCTGCGTGGACAGAACAACGTCCAAGGCGCCAGCGACATGGGCGCCATGCCCTTCCATTATCCCGGCTACATGCGTGTCGACGATCCTACCAACCGCGCCAAATGGGAAAAGACGTGGAATATCGCAGAGGGCGGCCTCAGTCTCAAACTCGGTCTCACCACCACCGAGATTTTGACTCACGCGCATGAGGGCGGCATCCGCGCGCTTTACATCATGGGCGAGAACCCGATGATGTCCGAGCCGAATCTCAACGAGACGCGCAAGCACATGTCGCAACTCGAGTTCCTTGTCGCGCAGGATATTTTTATCAACGAGAGCGGTGCATTCGCGGATGTCTTCCTACCTGCCACTCCTTTCGCCGAAAAAGATGGGACATTCAGCAACACCGACCGACGCGTGCAACGCGTACGCGCCGCGCATCCTCCGCGCGGACAATCGCGTCCCGACTGGCAGATCATTTGCGATTTGGCGCGGCGCATCGAATCCCGACTTGGGGTTGCCTCCGCTTTCTGGGACTACTCAAACCCCGAGCAGATTCTGCGCGAGATGGCGAGTGTCAATGAAGATTACGCGGGCATCACCTACGAACGCATTGATAAAATTGGATTGATTTATCCCGTGCCGCACATGGAACACCATGGGACGCCGACCCTCTTCACTGAGTCTTTTCCGCGTGGACGCGGCAAATTCCATCCACTGGATTATGTCCCCGTGATGGAGGAAGCCGATGACGAATTCCCGTTCATCCTCACCACGGGACGCGTGCTCGAACACTGGCATGGCGGCACGATGACGCGCAACTCGTCCTTGAATGAAGCCTACCCCGAGGCGCGTGTCGAGATCCATCCCGCCGACGCCGAGATCCACGGCATTCGAAATGGCGGCCCCGTCATGGTCCAGAGCAGACGCGGAATGGTAATCCTGCGCGCCACGGTTACGGAGAAAACGTCCGTGGGAGTCGTCTTCATCCCGTTCCATTTTGCCGAAGCCGCCGCAAATTTGCTGACGAACGACGCGCTCGACCCGCAGGCGAAAATCCCCGAGTTCAAGGCTTGCGCGGTGCAGGTGTTCCCTGCGAGGGATGGGGATTTGCCCAACCCCGAAGCGGTTGTGGAGCGAGGAAGGTACTAAAACAAGAACTCCGAGATTTCAAAAATCTCGGAGTTCTTTTCCGCTAATGAGTGCTATCTTCCCGATTCCCAAACGACTGACTCAAATCCGTAAACAGCGTCTCAGATTTGTAGTTCCGATCAGTGACGTGCGATAATCGCTTTGCCATGCTCTTGGTCACAAGTGGAACGGCGGAACGTCCGTAGAAATGTTTGTAATACAAAACATTCGCGCCTTTTTCATCTGCTGCCCAATTTAGGTGGGTGTAACGTGACGCATCCAGCGGACGCGTATAGCCGCGCAGAACTTTCTCCTGATGGATGCTGATGTAATGCTCGAAGTAGGTCATCACCAGTTCGCGCAAGGATTTGTAAACAGGTTCGCGGAATCCGAGATTGACGTAATTTGATTTTGCCAGCGCACCCCAGCGTCCTTCGATCTGGTACAGCGCAAGGACGTGATCATCGTCTTCGCCGGGATACGGCACAATGTCAATGAGAAGCGGCTTGAATCCAATGCGCCAGAGGCAAAGCGCGGCGAGAAATCCACCATCGAGGCAGTGACTCTGGTTGTCCAGCATCACGTTCAGGGGCGAGCGGTCGCGCTCCTCGCCGACGTAGGGCATGGAATCGAGATACTGCTGGATGGCGAAGGGTGAGTTCAGGCTCTTGAATTTTTTGTGGAGATTCTTCGGCAGGCGGGATTCGAATTCGGTTATAAAAGACATGAGAACCTTTCCTGAAGGTGGGCTTTCGGTTGTGCCAATGATAGCACAGGGCGGTTGGGGGCTAAAGGCAGGCGCTGCACCTGTCTCCGATCCAACATGACAATTTCATTGTCGTATTCATTCTTTCAAAGATGAAAGCAGAGTTTTCTTTTGGCTGCACTATAATTTGAAAAACGGAGAACTTTGGGTTGATAAAGATATTACAGATCATTGACCTTTTGCAATGGGGCGGAGCCCAGAAAATGCAGGTCTTCCTCGCGGAGCAATTAAATGCCCACGATGTGGAATTGACCGTGGTGAGCATGAACGTGTCGGAGGGTTCGCCCCTCCCCGAATACCTGCGACAGCGCGGCGCGCGCGTGGTGGTTTTTCCATTCCCAAAACTTTTATCCGTCCGTTCCTTTTTTCATTTGCTCGATTTTGTCCGTCGTGAAAAATTCAACCTGATTCACACGCATCTCACCTACGCCAATATCTTTGGCACAATCGTCGGACGACTGACGGGCACACCCGTGATCGCCTCCCTGCGGACGGCTGGCTACGATCCGCGTTACCATCGCCCGCTTCGGCAATTCATCGAGACGGTGGTGGTGAAATACGGCGCGCAGTGCATCATGGCAAACGGGTACGCTGTTGCCAAATTCGGACGGGAACGCTTCGCCCCGCGTGAGATTGATGTTCTGGTCAACGCCATAGACCTGCCCTCGCCTCTTGCGGACGGGGAGCGGATTGCACTCCGAACGAAGTTGACCGGTGACCCGTCACGTCCCATCGTCATCTCCGTTGGCAGACTTGACCTTCCGAAGGGTTTTCCTGATTTGATTCGATCCTTTGTCGCCGTACGCGAAGCGCATCCGCGCGCCGCGCTTGTTATTGCAGGCGATGGCCCGATGAGTGACGAATTGGACGTGCTGGTGGAGGAACTGCATCTACAGGATTCGGTCTTCCTGCTCGGGCAATGCGATGATGTGCCGCGCCTGCTTGCGGCGGGCGACTTATACGTCAGTTCGTCTCACTGGGAGGGATTGCCCGTCTCCATTCTCGAAGCCATGGCCAGCGGATTGCCTGTCCTGGCTACCGAGGTGGGGGATATTCCTCACGTGGTCGTCCCTGAGGCGGGCGTGTTGATTCCACCACATCAGCCAGCACGGATGGCGCAGGAAGTCATCTCCCTCCTCTCGAATCCAGAGAAATTGGAAGCGATGGGCGCCGCGGCGCGCACGCACATCCAGCGAAATTACAGCCCAGGCATCTGGGTGCATAAATTGCTCCGTCTTTATGCCGGCGTTTATCCGCCTGCCGCTGTCCTTTTGGCGTAGGCGAGTTTTTATCCGAGAGAGATGTGCGAATGCTGCCATCGAATTTCCTCGAATTGTTTCAAAGCCAGGTGGAATCGATTCCCAACCTGCCCGCATTGGAATTCAACGGGCAGGTGCTAACCTACCTGCAACTCGACCAGCGCGTCAACCAGGTGGCGAATCGTCTCCTGTGTCAGGGGTTGACGCCCGAAGCGCGCGTCGGATTGTGCGTGGACCGATCCATCGAAATGATCGTCGGCATGTTGGGTATCTTGAAGGCGGGCGGAGCATATGTCCCCCTCGACCCTACCTACCCTGTCGAACGGCTGACGTTCATGCTCGCAGACTCGGGCGCACCAATTTTGTTGACGCAGGAATCGCATCGCGAAAAATTCCCCGAATTTCACGACACCGTAATCTGCCTCGATTCAGATTGGAAACAGATCGAACGCGAAAGTGACCAGGGTCCCAATCTTAAAATCGCGTCGAATCAACTGGCCTATATCATCTACACCTCAGGCTCCACAGGTCAGCCGAAAGGTGTCATGATCGAGCATGGCGGTTGGGTGAACTATTGCCGATCTGCGCAAGCCGCGTTTGACCTCCGCCCTGGGGAGCGCGTCCTGCAATTCTCCTCCTTCAGTTGGGACACCAGCGCCGAGGAGATTTTCCCGACCCTCGCCAGCGGCGCGACGCTCGTCCTCCGCACCGCGGACTTGATCGACTCGTTTACACGCTTTTGGGACGCGATTGCGAACCTGGGAGTTACCGTCCTCAGCCTTCCGACTGCCTTCTGGCACGAACTGGTCGGGCATCTCTCGCTTCACGCGGGACCTTGGCCGGGTTCGCTCCGAGTGGTTTTTATCGGCGGCGAACGCGCTTTGCCTGCCATCCTGCGCCAGTGGCATGAGATCGTCCCAATGGGCATCCAACTCTTCAACACCTACGGGCAGACCGAATGCACCGCCGTGACGACGCGCTGCCTGCTTGAACCCTCTGACAGCGATTCGGTTCCCATCGGCCGCGCCGTGGAAAATGTGAACTTGAAAATTCTCAATGAGCATGGACTACCTGCCTCGCAGGGAGAGTTGTATGTTGGCGGCGCAGGGCTGGGACGCGGCTACTTGAACCAGCCCGATCTGACCGCGCAGAAATTTATAACGCTCGACGGCATGCGCCACTATCGCACAGGCGACCTCGTCCGCGTGGATGAGTCTGGCATGTTGTTCTATCAGTGCCGCGCCGACGAGCAGTTGAAGATTCGCGGCGTACGCATCGAGCCGGGCGAGGTGGAGGCGGCGCTTGTCCAGCATCCTGAAGTGAAATTGGCCGCGGTGGTTGGGCATCCGCCTGAGTCGCCGCGGGCGCTGGTGGCGTATGTTGTCCCGCACGGACCCGTCAGCGAGGCACCGCGCGAACTTCGAGTGTGGTTAAAAGCCTATTTGCCAGAGGCCCTCCTCCCGTCTGCGGTTGTGGCGCTGGCTACGCTGCCTCTCACACCGAATGGCAAGCTGGATCGCCGTGCTCTCCCCGCGCCCGAGTCGGTCGTGTCGGAAGTCTCCGAGAGCGATCAACCGCGCGATTCGCTGGAGACACACCTCCTCGCGATTTGGAAACGATTATTGAAACGCGAGGATATCGGCATCCATGATAATTTTTTTGAAAAGGGCGGGGATTCTTTGCTGGTGGTGATGATGATCACCGAGTTGGAGAACGAATTGCAACACAGCCTGCCGCTTGCGCTGATCTTCCACGCGCCGACGATTGCCGATTTGGCGGTGGTGTTGCGCGACCGCGGCTGGAAACCGCGCTGGTGTTCGCTCGTCCCGATCCAGCCGCGCGGCTCGAAGCCGCCGCTGTTCTGTGTCCACGCGGACGGCGGGACGTTTTTCTACACGCGGTTTGCGCCTGGGCTTTCTCCCGACCAGCCATTTTATGGATTGCAGGCGCGTGGCCTGGACGGGCTGGCCGATCCGTTTTGCGATCTCAGGGAAATGGCCGCGCATTACATTCGCGAGATACGCACCGTCCAGCAGCGCGGACCATATCGCCTCGGCGGATTTTCAGTGGGAGGGGTGATCATTTACGAGATGGCACAGCAGTTACTGGCGCAAGGCGAGCAAGTCTCGTTGCTCGCGTTTTTGGATGCGCCCGCGCCCGATTATCCCGTCTATGTCAAGGCGCACCCGCTGACGCGCAAGCTGCGGAACTTTTTGCAACTGGAGACCGGTGAGCGCTGGACTCATGTCGCCCGCCGATTGGGACAACGCCTCCGTAACGCGCTCACCAGCCTGAACTTGAAATTGCATCTGCGCCTCAAGTGGACTCTGACCCCTGAACTGCGCATCTTCCGCGTGCGACAATTGAATCAGTCTATGGGCGATTCATACCGCCCAAAACCATACACTGGCCCGATCCATGTTTTTTATGCCATGCAACAGCCGCTGAACATTGTAGATGATTGCACGCTTGGATGGGGAAAGTATGTGCGAGGTCCAATCTATTGTGAGGAGGTCCCTGGTGACCACGAATCGATCTTCCAGTTGCCAAATGTGATCGTGCTCGCGCGGTCTCTGCAAAAAAGATTGGACGCAATTTCGGATTTCATTCGTGAGTCCACTGAAAAAGAACTTTCACCACAAAGGACACGAAGTACACAAAGGAATTCTGAAAGGCTCATTGCCGAAACTTGAGGTTCTGTGCGGAATTTTTCAATAAACTTCGTGACCTTTGTGTCCTCCGTGGTAAGAAAAGGTTTTTTTCGGTACAGCCAATAGTTGATTTAAAAATGGAAACCGCCCCTTGTTCCATGAACAAGGGGCGGTTTCTCTTGCGATGTTCTTGTGCTACGCGTGTTCGACGCGGGGTTTGGCGACATTGACCTTGAGCGGGCTGTCGGCCAGCAAATAGGCATTGAACATGCTGATCGCCTTGTCTGCTTCGACCTGCGTCGGCATGGCGACAAAGGCAAAACCCTTCGATTGTCCAGTGACCTTGTCTTTGATCAGTTCCACTGAAGACACGGTTCCCGCTTGCGCGAACAGGGCGCTGATTTCATCCTGTGTGGTTGACTTGGCCAGGTTGCCAACGTAAATTCTAATATCCATGGTGTTACTTCTTTCTCCGGCACGGCCGGAAATAAAATGACCGCCAGCCCTTTAACAGGGTCGGCGGCCAAGGTACGACAGAGATCCAGTTACTACGTATTCAGTGTAACACAGTATTCACCCGCAGACGAATCAGTTTTTCGCGAAAGCGGGAGGGAACGATTTACTTTTTCGACTCAATATCCGCTTTTTGGGAATCATATTGTTCGCTCGAGATCAATCCTTCCTTGCGCTGTTTTAGGAGCTTCTGAAGTTTTGTTACTACACTATCCTGAGGGAGGAGGGTTCTCTTGGATCGATAAAAGGCTGCTTCATCGGTCTCGTCATTCCGAGTATTGGAGATTTTCATGCCACCGATGAACAATGACACCAAAACAGCCAGGATCAAAACGCTCGGGCATAGTCCTGCCGGGAATGGGGAATTGCGTATGTTTTGGATGGCATTCCCCAGCAAGTACGCGGCAATGATCAAAACACCACTGCCTAGAAAGATCGGGACAAACCTGCCCCAGGCATTATTAACGTATACATGTCCAAACCCGGGAATCAGTGCGTTCAGCAGGCCAGTAATGATTGGATTTCTTCTTTTCATGGCGAACTCCTGTAAATCGTTGAGTATCAGTCAGAGTGTCTGACTCTCTTTCATACGCCTGACTCTTATACGCTTTCATTGTAGCACCATTAGCAACGCAGTGTATGCTTGTATTCCATGCGTTCTTGGTGAAATAAATAATCGAAAATCTCGTTGACAACCTCTCCCTCTTCTGCTAAACTAGCAATTGTCAGACAACTAGACTATCTGCTAATTGCTTACGGCTGAATGCTCATGAACACCCTTCTTATTAAAAACGCCTACATCATCACAATGGATGACCACCATCGGGAATTTCCCGATGGTGGTCTTTTCATTCGAGACGGCTTCATCGGACAAGTGGGGCAAACAGACAGTTTGCCCACCACCGCCGATGAAATCCTCGACCTGCGCGGCCATGCGCTTTTTCCTGGCCTCGTCAACACCCATCATCATTTTTATCAGACCCTGACTCGCGTCGTCCCCGCCGCGCAGGATGCCAACCTTTTCACTTGGCTGAAGACGCTCTATCCGATTTGGGCGCGGCTCACGCCCGACGACATTTTCATCTCGACGCAGACCGCCCTGAGCGAACTCGCCCTTTCGGGATGTACCACCGCCTCCGACCATCTCTACCTCTATCCGAACGGTTCCAAACTGGACGATGAGGTGGCCGCGGCCTCCGAGCTGGGACTCCGCCTGCACGCCTCGCGCGGCTCGATGTCCCTCGGCGAATCGAAAGGCGGACTTCCCCCCGATAGCGTAGTAGATACCGAAGAGAACATCCTCAAAGACTCGCAACGTCTCATCGAAAAATATCACGACCCGAAACCTGGCGCGATGGTACAGATTGTTCTCGCGCCGTGTTCGCCGTTTTCAGTCACTGGTGAATTGATGAAGCAATCCGCCAAATTGGCGCGCGAGTATGGCGTCCATCTCCACACCCATCTTGCCGAGACGGAGGATGAGGAGCAATTCTGCCTGCAAAAATTCGGCCATCGTCCTGTAGGCTACATGCAGGAAGTGGATTGGGTTGGGAACGATGTCTGGTTCGCTCACTCGATCTGGGTCAATGAGGAGGAGATCGGCGTATTTGCCAAACACCAGTGCGGCGTGGCGCATTGTCCCACCTCGAACATGAGACTCGCTTCGGGCATCGCGCCCATCAAGGAATATCGCAAGGCGGGCGTCAACGTCGGCCTCGGTGTGGACGGCTCCGCGTCCAACGACGGCTCGCACCTGCTGGCGGAGGTCCGTCAGGCCATGCTTTTGTCTCGTGTGCGCGAAGGAATTACAGGTTATTCGCTTTCAAACGATCCCAATCGCAAACTGATGACTGCCCGCGATGCCCTGCATCTCGGCACACGCGGTGGCGCGGCCGTTCTCGGACGCAAAGACATCGGCTCGCTCGAAGTCGGCAAATGCGCCGATTTCTTCGCGGTGGACATGAACCATCTCGACTACGCGGGCGCCCAGCACGATCCCGTTTCGGCGGTTGTCTTCTGCCAGCCCGTCCGTGTGGATTACACAGTGGTTGGCGGAAAGTTTGTAGTGAAAGAAGGCCAATTGGTCATGGCTGATGAAAGAAAACTGATCGAGAAGCACAACCAGGCCTCCAGGCGTTTGCTGGCAGGATAGAGCGCGATTTTTGCGTTGATGATAACCAGCGAAATTCTCGTTCAACTTCTCTTTGGCGCTCCTGCGGGTATCCTTGCGTCGCTTCTGGCCGCGCTGGGCGTTTGGAAGCAATGGCCGATTGCCTCGGTTGTTGCTGGAGTCTGGGCAATTCCCGCTACATATTATTTGAGCGCTGCTGTTGGACTTCCAATATTTTTATCTGCCCTGCTTGCGTTTGGCTCGGCCGTTGCAGTTCGTAAAAACAGGATCCGTTTTGCCTGGCTCTTGCTCATCCCTTTGTTCGTTTGTGCGCTCTGGATGGCCACTTTGACCATTTACGGATTGTTTCATGGCTGACCTCATGGAGACTTTATGACCCCTTCCGCTAAACTTACCCGTTCCCTCATTGATGTTGCCATGGGACGCGCTCATGCCGACCTCGTCATCCGTCATGGACAGTGGGTCTGCGTTCAATCGGGCGAGATCATCGACGGGACGGATGTCGCCATTGTCAACGGGCGAGTCGCCTTTGTCGGTTGGGATGCCAGCCACACAGTCGGGAAAAATACGATTGTTATTGACGCACGCGGCAAATACCTTGTCCCCGGCCTGCTCGATGGTCACATGCACGTTGAGTCGGGGATGGTCACCGTCACCGAGTTCGTGCGCGCCGTCGCTCCGCGCGGGACGACAGGCATGTTCATTGACCCGCACGAGATCGCCAACGTGTTCGGCTTGCGCGGCGTCAAGTTGATGGTGGACGAGGCGCAAAAACAGCCGATTCACGTGTGGGTGCAAGTGCCTTCGTGCGTGCCGTCCGCACCGGGCTTCGAGACGCCGGGCGCCAGTATCACTCCAGATGACGTGGCCGAAGCGCTGACCTGGCCCGGGGTGATCGGCCTCGGTGAGATGATGAACTTCCCCGGCGTGGCGGTTGGCGACGCGAAAATGCTGGCGGAGATGGCATCCACCCACGCGGCGAACAAGACGATTGGCGGTCACTACGCTTCGCCCGACCTTGGCCTGCCCTTCCACGGATATGTGGCGGGCGGCGCGGAGGACGACCACGAGGGGACACGCGCCGAGGACGCGATTGCGCGCGTGCGTCAGGGTATGAAAGCCATGCTTCGATACGGCTCGGCCTGGCACGATGTGGCGACGCAGGTGAAAGCCATTACCAAAAACAAATTGGATCCGCGCCGCTTCCTGCTCTGCACCGACGACTCGCACGCGCAGACAATCTCGCACGAAGGCCACATGGACCGCGTCCTCCGTCATGCCATTGCCGAGGGACTCAATCCGATGACGGCCATCCAGATGTGTACCATCAACACCGCCGAGCATTTCGGCTTGACGCGTGAGATGGGCATGATCGCCCCGGGCCGCTGGGCGGATATTTTGCTGGTGGATGACCTGCGCGATTTCCGCGCGGAGATCGTTATCGCAAGGGGACAGGTCATCGCGCAAAAAGGCAAATGGACAACCGACCTGCCTGTTGTATCCTATCCGAAGTGGGCGATCAATTCCGTTAATTTGAAGCGCGAACTCAAGGCGGATGATTTTATTTTGAATGTGGATGAAAAGAAAATGAAAGTCAGGGCGAATGTAATTGGCGTGATTGAAAACCAGGCGCCAACAAGACATTTGACCTTTGAAATCGAACCTGTGAACGGCGAGATCAGAGCAGACATGACGCGCGACATTGCCAAAATCGCGCTGGTGGAACGTCACAAAGGCACGGGCGCGGTCACACTGGGACTCGTCAGCGGATTCGGGTTCACTCGAAAATGTGCCATTGCTTCCACCGTCGCGCACGACAGTCATCACATGATCGTCGTCGGGACGGACGATGCTTCGATGGCCGCGGCCGCCAACAGTCTCGCGCGAAGCGGAGGCGGGCAGGTCGTCGTCATTGACGGGAAAGTCCGCGCCCAGGTCGAGTTGCAGATCGCGGGGCTGATGTCCACCGAGCGCGCGGATATCGTCGCGAAAAAAGCCCTGTCGGTGCTGGAAGGTTTTGTGAATTGCGGCTGTGAGTTGAACAACCCGAACATGCAGTTGAGCCTGCTGGCGCTGGTGGTCATCCCCGAATTGCGCATTTCTGATTTGGGGCTGGTGGATGTGACGAATTTCAAGTTTATTCCGGTGCTGGAATAACTGGAGGAAACGTGGCAAATTTTCCCTTTCAACGATTGACCGCTGAACTTTCGAGCCTGATCTCAAGCGTGCCCGCCGGCCAGCAACTGCCCTCCGAGCCCGAACTGGCGAAGCAATTGGGTGTGAGCCGCGCCACGTTGCGCGAGGCGATGCGCGCCTTTGAAACGCAGGGGTTGATCCGCCGCAGGCAGGGCGCGGGCACATTTGTGGTTGGAAAAGTGCCGGTCATGGAAAGCGGCCTCGAGGTGCTCGAAAGCCTGGAAACGATGGCGCGTCGCATGAACCTGTCGGTTGCGGTTGGCGATTTGCGCATCGAAAAGGTTTTTGCCGACCAGGAAATTGCGGGCGCGCTGGACATTCCACTTGCCACGCGCATGACGCGCGTCCGCCGCGTGATGCAGGCGAACGGACGTCCCGCCGCGTACCTGGTGGATACCCTGCCTGAATCGATTCTGCGCGCCGAGGACCTGCCCGAATCGTTCGGCGGCTCGGTGCTGGACTTTTTGCTGGATCGCCCCAATCCCCCGACTGGTTCGCGGGCCGCGATCAGCGCCATCGGCGCGGCGGCGGACGTGGCCAAGGCGCTCGAAATCCAGCGCGGCGACGTGTTGTTGCATTTCAGTTCGCAGTTGTTCAATGCCAGCGGCACGGTCATTGATTATTCAAAAACGTATTTCATCCCCGGCTATTTTAATTTCCACATTGTCCGCCGCGTGGGAAATGGGAGTTAGTCACAGGCCCCACAGAGATCCCTGTGGCAGCTATATTTTGTGAGGTAAATGTGTCGGTACAGCAAATCAAACAAAAGGTAAACGTGCATCGTGATGACATTATCCAGTTCATGCGCGAGATTGTTGCCATCCCCAGTATGAATGGGCAGTTGAAGGATGTCGGTGACCGAATCCAGGCCGAGATGAAGAAACTTGGCTTTGACGAGGCGCGCTTCGACAAGATGGGCAATACCATTGGCCGCATTGGTAACGGGCCAAAGGCGATCGTTTTCGATTCGCACATTGACACAGTCGGCATTGGAGATGCCAATGAGTGGAAATGGGACCCGTTCAAAGGCAAGGTGGAGGATGGGATTCTCTATGCGCGCGGCGCGGTGGATGAGAAGGGCTCCACGCCGGGCATGGTCTACGGCCTGGCCATCGCCCGCGATCTCGGCCTGCTTGACGGTTACACGGCCTATTACTTCGGCAACATGGAGGAGTGGTGCGACGGTATTGCCCCCAATGCTTTTGTTGAGGCCGATCCCCAAGTCAAGCCTGATTTTGTGGTTATCGGTGAGCCGACGAAGATGCAGGTCTATCGTGGGCACAAGGGCCGCATCGAGTTAAAGATCACGGCCAGCGGACGGTCGGCGCACGCGGCCTCGCATTATCTGGGCGACAACGCCGTTTACAAGATGATGGCGATCATCACGCAAATCCGTGAACTGGATCGGCGCATGCGTTTTGGGTTGGGCTTTCACCCAATCCAGGGTTACCCCTCCATCGCGGTGACGGACGTCTCAGCGCGCACGGCCTCGCTGAATGCAGTGCCCGACCAGTTCACGATCTATCTTGACCGCCGTATTACATCCAATGAGCCGCGCGAGGAAGTTATCCAGCAAGTCAAGGGATTGATTCCCGATTATTTGCAGGAAGAGATCCACGTAGAGGAATTGTTCTACGATGAGCCTTCCTATACGGGGTTTGTCTTTCCTGTTTCCAAGTATTACCCTGCCTGGCTGTTGGAGGATGGACATCCATTGGTACAGGCGGGACAGTCCACTATCGAGGAGTTGTGGGGTGGGAAGCGCGAACTCGGCACGTGGGACTTTTCTACGAATGGCACGTACTGGGCGGGGAAGGCGGGTATCCCGTCCATTGGGTTTGGCCCTGGGGACGAGAAGTCCGCGCACATGCGCGACGAGCACGTCCCGCTCGAGGAAGTGGTCGCGGCAACGGAGTTTTACACGTTGTTGCCGAGCATTCTAAGTAAACAGGTAAACAGGTAAACAAGTAAGCAAGTAAGCAAGTAAACAGGATTTGAGTACCTGTTTACTTGTCTACGTGTGTACATAATCTTTTCCACACAAGGAGTTTCAAAATGCGTAGTTTTGCCGGTCGTGATATTCTGTCGCTCAAGGATTTTGAGCGCAACGAGTTCTTCCACGTGTTCGACGTGGCCTCGAAAATGGAACCCATCGCGAGGTCCAGAAAGAACGTGGATATGCTCAAGGAGAAGACCCTCGTCACCGCGTTCTATCAGCCGTCCACGCGCACGCGTCTCGCACACGAGTCTGCCATGCACCGTCTCGGCGGCCATGTGACGGGTTTTTCGGACGCCAAGATGACGCGCGCAGGCGACTTCTATCAGGAGTCGATCAAGGATACGGTCAAGATGCTGGAGTTCTACGGCGATGTGATCGTGATGCGCCACTTCCAACAGGGCGCGCCGCACGAGGCCGCCAAATGGGCGAGCATCCCGATCATCAACGGCGGCGACGGCTGGGGTGAGCATCCCACGCAAATCCTGACCGACCTGTATACCGTCCTGCGCGAGAAGGGACGGATTGACGGACTCAAGTGGCTGGCCGTCGGTGACATGCGCATGCGCACCATGCACTCGCTTGGCTATGCCCTCAGCCAGTTCGATTGCCCGATTACGTTTGTCTCGCCGCCCGATATGAGTCTCACTGACGAATTCAAGGCGGAACTCAAGCAACTCAGCGTGAATTTCAAGGAAGTTGACCACGTCGAGAAAGCCATCGCCGAAGCGGACGTGATCCTGGTCGAGCCTGTTGTCCAGCCCGACTACACCAAGTCCCGCGACGAGCGGACGGGCGAACTCAGCCTGACGCCCGCCAACTATCGCATCACGCGTGATCTTTTGGAAAAGAAAGCCAAGTCGGACGCGATCCTGCTCCACTCGCTGCCGCGCATGGACGAAGTCCCCGTGGATGTGGATATCACTCGCTGGTCGCGCTACTGGCAGGAGGCGTTCAACGGCGTTGTCATGCGGATGACGTTGCTGGCGCTGGTGTTGGGAGCGATGGAGTAAATTAGTTCGATAGTTACGTAGTTTGATAGTTGGGTAGTCTGTGCGGTGTATTTCAGACTGCCCAGTTCGTTTGTTTGAAATCACGAAAATTACCAAAAGGAGACAAAATATGATTACTGATCTACGCGGCCGCGACCTGATTGGTGACCTCGACTTCTCGAAAGAGGAAGTGGAAACTGTTTTGGATGTGGCCTTTGACCTGAAACGCAAGCGCGCTCTTGGTGAGCCACATGCCTACTTGCGCGACAAGGTGCTGGCAATGCTGTTCTTCTTCTCTTCCACGCGCACGCGCGGATCGTTCGAAGCGGGCATCGCCCAACTGGGCGGGCACGGCGCGTTCATCGAGAGCAAGTCCACGCAGATCGCGCACGGAGACACCCCCGTCGAAATCGGCGAGATTTTCGGACGCTATTTTGACGGCCTCGCCATCCGTCACGTGGATTGGAAGATCGGCAACAAATACATCAGTGACGTTGCCAAATACTCTCGCTCGCCCGTGCTGAACATGCAATGCGAAATCTACCATCCCTTCCAATGCCTGGCCGACCTGATGACCATCATGGAGAAGAAGGGACGCGACCTCCGCAAGAGGAAGATCGTCGTCTCGTGGGCATACGCGGCCTCCTACCAGAAACCGATCTCGGTTCCCCAGTCCCTGATTCTGCAAATGCCCCGCTTCGGCATGGACGTGGTGCTGGCTCACCCGCCCGAGTTCAAACTCATGCCCGATATCATGGACGCGGCGAAGGAACAGGCTAAAAAATTCCACACCAGTTTCGAGGTCATGGATGACCCGCACGGGATGGAGAAAGCCTTCAAGGACGCGGACGTGGTCTACGCCAAATCCTGGGGCGCGATGATGACTACCGAGGATGCCAACGAAGGCGCGAAGATTATCGGTCAATACAAAGACTGGATCACTGACGCCAAGAAGATGAAAGCCGCCAAGGACGATGCCATTTACATGCATCCGCTTCCCGCGGACCGTGATGTGGAAGTGACCAGTGAAGTCATGGATGGCCCGCATTCGGTCGTGTTCGATGAAGCCGAAAATCGCCTTCACGCGCAAAAAGCCGTCATGGCTTTGACAATGAAGTAGGAGCAACAATGTCGAAATTAGCCGTCATCGCCATCGGTGGCAACTCGCTAATCAAGGATGAATCCCACAAGACTGTGGAGGATCAGTACCTCGCTGCAAAAGAGACATCCGTCCATATCGCGGACATGCTCGAAGCGGGCTGGGACGTGGCTATCGGTCATGGCAACGGACCTCAGGTCGGGTTCATCCTCCGACGCTCGGAGATCGCCGCGAAGGTCGAGGGGATGCACGAAGTCCCGCTCGAAGTCTGCGGCGCGGACTCACAGGGCGCCATCGGTTACGCCCTCCAGCAGACCCTGCAAAACGAACTCAACCGCCGCAAGATCAAGAAATCGGTCGCGACGGTTGTCACGCAGGTGGCCGTGGACGCGGAAGACAAGGCCTTCAAGGAACCGTCCAAGCCGATCGGTTCGTTCATGGACGAGGCCGAGGCCAAACGCCGACAAACGGAGCTCGGCTGGTCGGTCAAGGAAGACGCGGGGCGCGGCTGGCGTCGCGTCGTCGCTTCGCCTCTCCCAACCGAAGTTGTGGAACTTGAAGCGGTCGAGGCCCTCATCAAGGCTGGGACGGTCGTCATCACCGTCGGTGGCGGAGGCATCCCCGTCATCCGTAAATCGGACGGTGAGTTGCAGGGTGTCGCGGCGGTCATTGACAAGGACTTTGCCTCGTCGTTGCTGGCGCGCCTCATCAAGGCTGACCTGTTTCTCATCTCCACCGCGGTGGAAAAAGTTGCCATTAACTTCGGCAAACCCGAACAGAAATGGCTCGATACGATGACCGTTGCCGAGGCGAAGCAGTATCTTGCA
>QZIJ01000056.1 GCA_003598975.1 Anaerolineaceae bacterium
CATTCGTTTCGCAAATTGGCAATTTGCGCTACATGCCATGATTCGACTCCAGACCCTAGCCTTCAGTTACCCACACACGCCTCCCATCTTCCAGAATTTCAACTGGGATGTTCGACGCGGCGAGACGTGGACGGTGCTCGGTCCCTCGGGGTGCGGCAAAACCAGCCTGCTCTATTTGCTGGCGGGACTGCTCCAACCAATCAGTGGCGAGGTGCTCATCGAGGGCCAGTCGCTGACGCGTCCGCGCCCGCGCACGGGACTTATCCTGCAAGATTACGGACTGCTCCCGTGGGCGACGGTCCGCGACAACGCCGAGTTGGGTTTGCGCGTCCGCGACTTCTACGGCCCCGACGGGACTCACGCCCCGCGCGACCACCAGTCCGCGGACGCGACTCCCTGGCTGGCGCGTCTCGGCCTCGCGGAACACGCCGACAAATTCCCCGCGCAACTTTCGGGCGGACAACGTCAACGCGCCGCCATCGCCCGCACCCTCGCCCTCGAACCCGACCTGCTCCTGATGGATGAACCATTCTCGTCCCTCGACGCCATCACGCGCGAAGACCTGCAAAACCTGACCCTTTCTTTGTGCGCCGAACAAAACCTGACGCTGGTGGTGGTCACGCACGCCATCGAGGAGGCCGTCGCGCTTGGGCGAAAGATCCTCCTGCTCGGCGCCGCGCCGAATTCGATGGCGCGCGTTTTTGACAACCCGAACGCGGGCATGAGCAATCATCGCAACAGCGATGAGTATAGCGAGTTGTGCGTCACATTGCGGGCGGAGATGCAACGTGAAACGGCGTGACGTGCTCTTTGCTTCACTCGGACTCGTCATCGTCTGGCAGGTTACAGCGATAATCGTGAACCGTCCCATTTTGCCCGCGCCGTGGGTAGTGGTCGTGGTTTTCTTCAAGGAGTTGGGGAAGGGTCTCCTTCTTCACTTCGGGTGCAGCCTGTGGCGCGTCACAGTGGGGACAACCCTGTCTGTGCTGGCCGCCGCGCCTGTGGGACTCGCCATCGGCGGGTCGAAGACGTGGAATCGAATCCTGTCCCCTGTAATTTATCTGCTGTATCCCATTCCGAAAGTGGTGCTGGTCCCGATTGTGTTTTTGTTTTTAGGAATTGGCGACACGGCCAAGATCGCCATCATCTTTCTGATTTTGTTTTTCCAGATCGTGGTGCTGGTCCGCGACCAGGCCGCGAATATTCCCCCGCAATTGATCCAAAGCCTGCGCAGTCTCGGCGCAGGACGGCGCGCCCTTTTCCGTTTCGTCTACTTCCCCGCCAGCCTGCCCGCCATCCTGACCGCCCTGCGACAATCTATTGGGACAGCGGTGGCAGTGCTGTACGTGACCGAATTATTCGCCACCAAATACGGACTCGGCTATTACATCTACTACAACGGCAGTACCCTGCTCAATTATCCCGCCATGTACGCGGGTGTGATCGCGATGAGTTTGCTTGGGCTTGGAATGTACTTTGCGGTGGATTGGATGGAACGAAAATTATGCAGGTGGAAGTTTGTGAGTTAGTTTGGTAGTTCAATAGTTCGGTAGTTGGCAGAAGAAACTACAAAAACTGCGTAACTACAAAACTACATAACTGAGAAACATCCCTGCCCAAAACAACAAACTAAACAACAATGCGATCTTCCCCGTCCCTGCGAGCGCGGCGTTGAGCGGACGTCCATTCTGCGTGGCAACCACGCGCCAGGTTTTCCACGCCAGCGGAATCGAGAACCAGGCCAGCATTGACCATGCGGGGACTATTTTCGTCACAACCAGCGCGGGCAAAATCAAATAAGCAGTAACCATGCACATTGCATACTCAACGCGCGTCCCGCGTTCGCCAAGCCGCACAGCCAGCGTGCGCTTGCCTGCCTGTTTGTCACTTTCGATGTCGCGCAAATTATTGACGACCAAAATCGCGGTGATGATGAGTCCCACAGGCACAGACATCCACCACGCCGCGACGCTGACCGTACCGACCTGCACGAAATACGTCCCTGTCACGGCCGCGACGCCGAAAAAGATGAAAACGAAAATATCGCCGAGGCCGTAATAGCCCAGCGGAAACGGTCCGCCCGTGTAGGCAATCGCGGAGAGAATCGCGGCCAGCCCAATCGCGACCACCACCCAGCCGCGCAGGAAGGTGAGGTAGAGTCCGCACAGCGCCGCCAGCCCGAAGATGACCCACATCCCAAACTTCACCTGCGCGGGCGTCAGCAGTCCCGCCTGAGTCACGCGCAGGGGTCCCTGCCGCTCGGACGTGTCCGCGCCGCGCTCAAAGTCGAACACATCGTTCGCCACATTACTTCCGATTTGCAAAAGAAGCGCAACCACCAGCGCGGCCAGCGCGGGCAAAGGTTGAAACGAACCATCGCGCCAAGCGAGGGCACAGCCCATCACCACACCAGAGGCTGCGGCAGGCAGGGTCTTCGGTCGAATCGCCAGCCACCAGATTTGAAAGAGAGAAAAATTTCCATGAAGGGACATGATAATTTCACCGATCGCAGTTTAAAGATTGAATGACTTCACGGATTTGTGTTTCCAGTCCCATCCGATCCGCTTCCCGGATGTACCGCCAGACTGCACATACGCCGCGTTGAATTTTTGCTCCCGAAGCAAGCGCGTCAACAGAAAGCCGCCGGGCGGTTTGTAAATCACCAGTCAATGCATAGGCTTCGATAAATACCAACCATTCGTTTTCATCCTGTGGATGAAAACCCAGGGAAATAGCCTCATTTCCAAGCGAAACAACCTTCTGACAATCGCCCTGTTGCTGGGCCAGTTCCGCCTTCGCATGATAATAACACCACTGGTGGGCAGGCTCTGGAAAGTACACAGGCCTAGCAGGCGAAGCAGGTTGAAGAATGATGCGGGAAAGATCAGACGATGGAATGGCATCCGGTAAACGGGCGGGCAGGCCGGCATAAGTCTGCATATCCACGCGTGAAGAATCCAACACGCGCAGACACCCATTGGCAGGCATGTAAATTACCACAACGTTGGATGTGGAACTGCGAAAATGTACCGTACGATACAAATACGAGATTTCTGTACCTGGCTCTAGGTTTGGCAAGGTGGGGCCGCCCAGCCGCTTTTCTGTATAAAGAAGCATGAACGGAAGGTCTGAGCGCGTATAGTCGGGGGCATACATCCAATTGATCGGCGCAGTGAATGATAGATCGGTCTCATATTCAACTGGCAATTCGTTTGTAAGCAGAACAGTGCCGGGTTCCAATCCCGGCATGCGCCATACCATTTGCCAGTAAATTTCCGCCTGTTTTTCCCAGTCGCGGCGAAAGATATTGGCATTGAAAAATTGTTGACCAATGCCAAACGCAACCAGGATTGCAATGACGAGAAGTTTCGTTCGCTGATTCTTGATCAAAGCCTCGATCAATCCTGCCGCAAACAAGCTTCCCCCGATCATCATGGAAATCATTAACCTGTCATACCCTGTCTGCAATTTTATGGGCAGGTCTGCAACAAGGGAGGGCAGTCTGCCTAATAAAATCCCGGCAATACCAAGGATCGTTAGAGAAACAAAAACTGGTCTCTCTACGTGTTCATCTGTTTGTTCGAAACGAAACAGATAACGTGCAAGAAACATGAACGAGATTGCGATTAACCCCAACGTAAAAAGGGAGACGGGTGAAGGCAGAGATGAAAATGATAAGACCAGAACCTGAACCCAGATATAAACCCCGGCTTTCCAGAGCGCGTCCAGTACCTGGCCGAACAGGTATCCAGGTGGAAGTTGGGAAACAACCACGCCGTAAGAATCATAGGAACCAAACGCATAATAATAAAACAGCCATACGGCATTAAGAATCCAGACCAAAAAATAAGGCGCCCACGCGCGGAAAGCCTTTCCAAAGCGCAGAACCATGTTGCCCCGGAAATGGAAAAATAAAAACATGAAACGCAACCCCTCCAGAGCGAAGAAATACTCGGTGGGAAAAATCCCGCAAATTTGCAGAAGCACCGCGATGGCAATGAATGGAACAGGATTTTGGACGCGTAATGCCTTGAATGTGAAACCAAAGGAAAGCAGATAAAAAATGAAGGGAATCAGTTCCTGATTAATGTGTGTCAACGCCACCCAGTGCTGGCTGTAACCGGGGAAAACAAGCATGAACAGCGCAAGAGTCAAAACAAGGCGATGCTGATTGGGAAATATCTGCTTGAAACTCCACCAGGCCGTCAAACCAATGATAAACCGAATGACCAGCGCAAAAATCTGCCAATACACAGGAATTGGAGGGATGAGGCTGGTGGTGACAAAGAAGATCGGACCGAGAAAAGGTCGGAACGGCAGGAAGGCCGATACGAACTCGGCCGGGCCAAGAAATTCCGCAATCCAGGCAAAAGGCCAGTCATCCCAATAAAAACCTGTCCACGGCAGAAGCAATCCGTAGGCTACAAGTGTGATGATTGCAAAAAGCAAAATGCGGCGAAAACGCGATACCAGCAAAAACATTCTCAGATTATACATTCATGGTGGGAACATGCGCTTATAATAGCTCTTTTGTAGGATAAGTCTGCAAACTTGTCCACCTGGAGACCTCATGACCCAATTGACAGGACACGAGCGCGCCGCCTATGTGCAAAACATGTTCACGCGCATCGCCAAACGCTACGATCTGATGAACCGCCTGATAACGGGATTTCAAGACGTGCGCTGGCGACGGCGGGTGATTCGACTGGCTGACCTGAAACCCGCATCGCGCCTTCTGGACCTCGGGGCGGGGACGGGCGATTTGGCGCGTGAGGCCCTTCGACAGCAACCCGCGGCACGCGTCACCGCCGCGGACTTCACCCTCGAAATGATGCGCGTCGGACAGCGCCGCGGCCCACTCGATTTTTCCGCGGCGGACGCGTTGCGCCTCCCGTTCGCGAACGTGTCCTTCGACGCGGCCGTCTCGGGGTTCCTGATGCGAAACGTGATAGACATCCACAAAGCGCTGGAGGAGCAGTTCCGCGTCCTCAAACGCGGCGGACGGATCGTCATCCTCGACACGACGCGCCCGAAGAAAAACATCCTTTCGCCGTTCATCTGGATTCACATGCATTTCATCATCCCCACACTCGGACGAATCATCTCTGGCGAGCGCGACGCGTACAAGTATCTGCCCGACACCACCGAAAATTTCGTCACCGCCGAAAAAATGGCCGCATTGATGGCCTCGGTGGGCTTCCAAGAAATCGGCTGCCAGCGCCTGATGTTTGGCACGATTGCCATCCACTGGGCGGAAAAATAGTTTCGTGAATGCGACGCACCCTCAAAGAAGGACTCATCCATGAAAACCAAACAACCGAATTCCCGTCAATGCTTCGTGTGCGGACTCGAAAACCCCATCGGTTTGCACATGCACTTCTACGAAACCGCGCCCGATGAAGTGACCGCCGAGTACACGGCGCCTGAAAGTTATCAGGGCTATCCAGGCATTTTGCACGGAGGCATTACCGCCGCCATCCTGGACGAAGCCACAGGCCGCGCCTTCATGGGCAGCAACCCGAAGACATCGAATTTCATGTACACCGCTGAATTGAAGGTGAAATACAAAAAGAAAGTGCCAGTGGGACAGCCGCTCAAAATCGTGGGCAAACGCGGCAAACGCATGCGCTGGACAGCCGAAGCGACTGGAGCAATTTACGACGCGCACGGAACCCTGCTGGCCGAAGCCTCCGCCATCCTCGTGGATTTGCCCGAACAACTCCCCGCCGAAGATTTAGAACGGCTCGGCTGGAAGGTTTATCCAGATTAATCCGTAGGGGTGACCCGTCAGGATGAGCAGGGCGCCTGACAAACAATGGCGGGTCACCCCTACTTCAATATTTCCCTGTTACGTTTCTCCCGCCTCCTGCAACATATTACTGTGCGCACACAACAGGAGGCCCGCCTGCCTCTCATGCCCCAAACCATCGAACCCACCCCAGATGAACAACTGGCGCAACAGGCGCACATCAACAAAAACGCCTTCGCCGAGTTGTATCACCGCCACGTGACGCGCGTCTATCGCTATCATTTGGCGCGCACGGGCAACATTCACGACGCGGAAGACCTAACCTCGCAAACCTTTCTGGCCGCGCTGGAGGGCATCCGCTCGTTTCGCGGGGATGGTTCCTTCGCGGCGTGGTTGATGGGAATCGCTTCCAGACGCCGCGCCCTCCTTTTTCGCGGACGCAGGCCCGAGGTCCCGATTGAGGCGGCGCTTCACGTCCCGACCTCGGAGGCGTCTCCCGAAACTAACGCGTCGAATCGCCTGCAAATGGAATCCGTCTCCCGCGCGCTGAGACAAATCTCCCGCGACCGCGCCGAGGCGATCCTGCTGTGCCTCATCAGCGGCCTGACGTGCGCCGAGGCGGCCAAGTCCATGCAAAAAAGTGAAGCCGCCGTGAAAATGTTGCTCTCGCGCGGACTGCGTGATCTGCGCGAACGGACCTCCCTTGCATTGGAGGTGGAAAAATGATGGACAATAATTTTCTCCCGCCCGAAGACCGCGAACTTGCCGAACAACTTGAATCGCTAGCCAAACGCGTAACACCCAGTGTGACCTTCGAACGGGAACTGGAAAAACAACTCATGCAAACGCAATCCCCCGAACCGAAAGCGAGGGGATTTATCGCCCGTGCCATGCCCGTCATTGGATTGGCGCTGGGATTGCTCGTGCTGGCATTGGTATTGACGCGCATCCTGCGTACCATACCACCCCAGCCTGCCGCGGGCAACACGCCTGCCATCTGTCCCGTCACCGAACCCAATGGAAGCCTGCCGCCCGGTGGAACCATTGAATCGGTGAATTATCTCGGCAACGATGAATTGTGGACCGGTTTGTGGCCCAACGGGAAAGTGTACATGCAACTCGAAAATAAAAACCCCGACGGCTCATTCAGCATGAAATGGTGGTGGTGGCGCGGCGTAAGCGGCGCGCTGACCATTGAAGGGCGCCGCCTGGATGGTGAGGCTGACCCATTGCGCGCAAACATCCCTGAAGGGTATGGTGAGACAGGTTTTCAAGTTGCAGAGTTAATCTTCCCCACCACCGGCTGCTGGCAAGTGATGGGGCGCGTTGGCAATTCTTCCCTGACGTTTGTTACGGAAGTCGTATTTGGCGAACCCACCCCCACGCCCGAACCCATCATCGTTACTTCCGTAGTTACTCAGCCTAGCGGCGAGACCTACGATTGGCACGGCACACCGCTGACCCTCAATGTGCCCCTGCCCGACGCACCCGCAGAGGCCGCGGTCTACAACTACCAATCTGAGAAACTTGCTTCACTGGACGATGCCCGCGCGCTGGCCGCACAATTCGGCATGAACGGACAAGTCTACGAGACCAACGGCGAAATTCCCACCACGAAAGACTTCCTCATCGTGGATGGAAACCAGCGCCTGCACGTCCGCTCGGACCAGTATTTCCAATACTTTCCAGATTACCCGCGTTACATCGCGGCAGTCAACGGCGGGACCCCGCCCAAAAATGCCGCCGAACTCATTGACGAGTTCATGAAAACGCACGGCTTCGATTTTGCCTACGAAATTCGGCGGAGCGAAGTCTATGGCGGTTACGTGGCCGCGCCGCTCACACCCGATGGTCACATCATTTGCTACGAATACTTCAAATGTGCGGGACTTCATTTCCAGTTGGACGCGCAAGGTATTCTCTACATGGATAGCATGTTGCCGAAATACGAGACCATCGGTCAGTACGGGATCATCAGCGCAGAGGAAGCCTTCCAGAGATTCATTGACCCCGAATCGATGGCGAATCAAGGAATGGGCGGCATGATGGAAGGGATGAACTCGTTTGCGCCTCCCTACCAGACCTGGTTGCGGCCGCGTCCCCTCGACACGACGATCACCCTCTTCGGCTGGCTCAACTCCATCCCCTCGCTGGAAGGCGGCGCGCCACTCGTCTCGCTGGACGGCTACACCACGACTGGCAACACCGCCGACATCCCCGCCGCGTTCGACAACACATTCGTCGAGGCGACTGGTCAATTCCACGAGACGGTTGGCTTGCGGACATTCGAACTTGAATCATGGAAAGTCTACGATGGATTCGAGGATGGTCTGCTCGGCACGATCAACCAGCAGAACGGACAAGTTATCTTGAACACGGTCGATGATGAAATTCTCGTCCTGCCCGACGCGTCCGACCTGCCTCTCCCGTTGGATAACGCCTTCGTTATTGGCGTGCGCGTCGGAGACACCTTCGAGTGGAAATCCATTGATCTGCGCAACATGCAAGGCGGCGGGGGCGGCGGAGGCGGCTCAGGTTTCTACAGACTCAATCTCACGGGCACGCCTGTCCCGTTCCCCACGGCCATTCCGAGAGTGGAAGGAGGCGGCGGTGGCGGTGGCGGAGGTTCCATCAAATCCTATCTGGTGCAGGAAGGCGACACCATCAACTCCATCGCGGCCGCGAACGGGATCACCCCCGAGGAGTTGATGCGACTCAACGGAATGACCGACGCGTCCCAACTGCAAGTTGGTCAAACGCTCACCATCCGTAGCGAGACCATGTCCCTGCCGCAAAGTGTGGAAGGTCTGCGCGGATACCTGTCCATCACCATTTACAAACAGACTGACGGCAATCAGCGCGCGGACTACGGCTTCATCAATGACACCATCCCCTTCCCTTACATGACACTGGAAGGCGAAGACCTGGAGGCGCTGCAAGCCTATCAAAATCTTCCCGTGGATGTTTGGGGAACGATGGAAATAAGAGAAGGGCAGATTGTCTTGAAAGTGGAACGCTACGAGATTCCCTTCCCCGACCTGCAATTCCAAATCCTGCGCGGCAAGCAAACGCCCGTCACGCTCGACGGCGAAACCGCTACGTTGTTCACCACCGACGATGGAAAAACCTACGTGCAGTTCAATCCTGGCGGCGGCACGGACGGGTCCACTGTCGGCAACCTGGATGACGAGGTTCTGATCGAAGCGCTGATCGTCCCCGAGGAATCTTTTGGCGGCTATCCTGCCCTGAGGGTTTTCTCCGCGGCTTCGGCGATCAATCCCAAAAACGGCGAGGCGCAGGAACTACAAATTTCGGCAGACAAAATCTACATCGTGGATGAAGCGATGGAAGGTCCGCCCACTCAGCCGACGCTGGTCATCGAGCGCGTGCAACTAGTCTACTACATGCCCGAACCGCGCTATCAGGTGAACGAACTCAGTCCCGACCAGCGCTATCTGCAACCCGCCTGGTTGTTCACGGGTCATTACAGCAACGGGACAGGGTTCTTCGTGCTTGTTCAAGCACTACAACAGGAATTCCTCCTGCCAGAAATGATGCCATTTGCAGAACCTGGATGAGTTGGACAAGTAGACACGTAAAAAAGTAGACACGTGCACAGGAAAAATGCCGTCATCAAAAGTGGCGGCATTTTTGATTGTATAATGGACAGCGCAGAAGGAGTTTCCATGATTACCAACTATCACCGACCCCAGACTCTTGATGAAGCCCTGACCATCCTCACCCAACCGAATACCATCCCCCTCGGCGGCGGGACGCTTCTCTCTCGCCCCTCGCCTGATCCTATTTCCGTGGTTGATCTCCAAACCCTCGGCTTGAACCGCATCCACAAAAAAGGCAATAATCTCGAAATCGGCGCGACCGCCACGCTCCAGCAGTTGCTCGAATCGGAGCATTGCCCCGAAGCGTTGAAACCCGCCATAAAGTTGGAAGCGCCGCTCAACTTGCGAAATTCCGCCACCGTGGCAGGGACGCTGGTGACGTGCGAGGGTCGTTCCACGTTTTCCTGCGCGTTGTTGGCGTTAGATGCAAAAATCACAGTGATCAGTAAGCAGCCATCAGTGGCCAGTATCGGCGAATTTCTGCCCTTGCGCCCACGCGGACTGATTACACAGATCGTCCTGCCCCTCAACACCAAATTTGCATTTGAATACGTTGCGCGGACACCCTCCGATAAACCCATCGTCAGCGCCGCGCTCGCCCAGTGGACAGGCTCGCGCACTCGTTTGGCAATCGGCGGCTGGGGCAAATCCTCATCACTGGCCATGGATGGCACCGAAGCCGAGGGAATCGAATCTGCCGCCCGCAACGCCTGTCACGAAGCGACCGATGAATGGGGCTCGGCAGAATATCGCATGGATGTCGCGGCCACTTTAGCGAAACGATGTCTGCAGGCAATTCAAAAAGGATAATCGCATGGCCGAAGAACAGAAACCTCCTCAATCTGAAAAACCGAAAACCCAACCGATGGGATTTTGGATCGCCATTGGCGCCGCGATTGGAGCAGGGATTGCGTGGCAATGGACAACATCGCCGTCGGCGTTGCGATTGGGATAGCCTTGGGCGCGGCTATCGGCGCGGCGCAGAATCGGAAGAGCAAGTGAAGCGCACTGCGATGCGGGCGAAGAGTTGCCTAGGTAAACTATCGAATAAATACGGAAAATAAAATGCCGAAAAAATTACCGCTTAACCAGATTGTACCTGGTGATTGTGTTGAAATTCTTAATTCATTACCGGAAAAATCAATTGATTTAATTTTTGCCGATCCCCCTTACAATCTACAACTTCAACAAGAGTTGTGGCGCCCAAATATGACCAGGGTCGACGCCGTTGACGATGAGTGGGACAAATTTTCGAGTTTCGGGAAATATGATGAGTTCACAGAAAAATGGCTTGTAGCTTGCAAACGCGTGTTGAAAGACAGTGGCACAATTTGGGTTATTGGCTCATATCATAATATATATCGAGTTGGAAGAATAATGCAAGACTTGGGTTTTTGGATTCTCAACGATATTATTTGGATAAAGACAAACCCAATGCCAAATTTTCGTGGTACACGATTTACAAACGCTCACGAAACACTGATTTGGGCGCAAAAGAAGCGCGGTGTTCGCTATATTTTCAATCACCACACTATGAAAGCGCTTAACGACGATAAGCAAATGCGTAGCGATTGGGAAATCCCAATTTGTTCAAGCACAGAACGAATAAAACTGAAGGGCGAAAAGGTGCATCCAACACAAAAACCTGAAGCCCTACTATACAGAGTAATTCAATCAAGTTCAAATCCGAACGAAGTGGTTTTGGATCCGTTTTTCGGCACGGGCACCACTGGCGCTGTTGCCAAAAAACTCAACAGACACTGGATAGGAATCGAGAGAGACAAAAAATACATTCAAGCGGCAAAAAAGCGTATCAACTCGATTCCAAAACCGATAACCGATATCGCGGTCTTTAAGACTAAGGCAAGAAATGATGGTTACAAAATTCCATTTGGAAAAGTGGTCGAAATGGGTTTAATAAAACCAGGTCGAAAAATTTACCTTAATGACACTGGCGATACAGCAGTGATACTTGCCAACGGACACATTTTGTCTGGGACAATTGAAGGCTCAATTCATGCGGTGGCTTCAACTCTTGTTGGCGCGAGGTGCAATGGATGGACACATTGGCAATTTAGAGATTTAAAATCCAAAAAACTTCAGCCGCTTGATGAATTAAGGAAAATGGCCGAGAAACTATCAAATCAAAAATCGTCACAAGGAGGAATTGATGAAAAAAGATGAAGCCATTCGGCATTCCTACGATTTTCTCAAAACAAATAGCGGAAAAGTAATATCTGCATCTGACCTGGCAGAGTACGCTGGCTGGACATTGCTAAACACGCGCACGAACATATCAAAGAGAATTAGACAATTCCTTGAAGATGACAAAAAGCAATCTGGAAAATATAAAGTAAAAGCCAATATTCACGACACTGAATATGCGGATTACGCGAGTTTATTCAAACAAGCGGATGTGCTCGTACACGAATACGACGAACATCATCATCCCGATGTTGTGGTTTACGAATTATTTATGCCACTTACATGCGAGGACAAATTAAAAAGAGCACTGGATAGGCTTTTTTATAAAGACACAATTCTCCCCAAACTTCGGAGTCTGGAAGAAAAGAAAATTCGAGAAGTTTTCAAACCAAAAGAAGGCGAATCGGACAACTTTTATTTCGAACGCATTTGCAAACTCGCGGGAAATCGATTTGGGGGATATTCAATTAGTCACGTTACAGGCAGGTTTCGCGCCTATGATTTAATGTCAAAAAAAGAAGCATGGAATACTAGCGAGGAGCAAAATTTGGACTACCTGATGGATGAGACTACAGCTGTAGTCAGGTTTATTTTCCCAATAAACGCTACTGAAGAATTAGTGGAATATCAGGAAGATGGCCTACCACTACAAATGCAAATGAAATTCCCAGGTCTTCAAGAAAACGTAAACGATGAAATGAAGCAAATACAATGGCTTTTTCGGAATCTGTTTATGACCACCATACTGAACACTGTAGGGCAAGAGGAAATTTGGGTTCTTGAAAGCGGAAAACGATCCCAATTAACAAGATTTGTGGCATCTGGAAAATAGCACCTCGATCTAACGTTGTCCATTCGTGTCCGCATCCCCAATTTCCTTCTCGCATCTCCTATCTCTCACCTTGATAATTTCGGAGCCCCCATGTCAAAATCCTTCACCCTCGTAAAAGAACAGGCCATCCCCGAACTGAACGCCACCGTCCAACTTTACACGCACAAGCGCACGGGTGCGCGCCTGCTCTCCGTCATCAATGACGACGATAACAAAGTCTTCAGCATCAACTTCCGCACCACGCCGAAAGATTCCACGGGCGTGGCGCACATCCTTGAACATTCGGTACTGAATGGATCGCAGAAATATCCCGTCAAGGAGCCGTTCGTGGAGTTGCTGAAAGGCTCGCTGGCTACCTTCGTCAACGCCTTCACCTACCCCGATAAGACCTGCTATCCCGTCGCGAGCCAGAACGCGGAGGATTTCTACAACCTGATCGATGTGTACATGGACGCCGTCCTGCACCCGCTCATCAGCGAAGAGACTCTCATGCAGGAGGGCTGGCACTACGAGATCAACGACCCGTCCGAGCCGCTGACATACAAAGGCGTGGTCTTCAACGAAATGAAGGGCGCGTATTCTTCGCCCGACAACTTATTGGCGCGCACCATCCAGCAATCCGTCTTCCCCAAACACACCTATGGCGTGGACTCGGGCGGCGATCCGCGCGACATCCCCAACCTCACCTATGAAGCCTTTAAAGCCTTCCACGAAACCTACTATCACCCATCCAACGCGTTCGTCTTCTTCTACGGCAACGATGATCCCGAACAGCGCCTGAAACTCATGGAGGGCTATCTCAAGCCATACAAGAAACTACGCGTCAAATCCGACATCAAACCGATCAAGCCGTTCAAGCGCTCCAAGACCATCAAATACTTCTACGATGCCGGTCAGGACAAGGATATCAAGAAGAAACACTACCTCACCGTCAACTGGCTCCTGCCCGATACATCCGATCCCACGCTCGATCTCAGCCTGCAGATTCTCGCACACATCCTGATCGGCACGCCCGCTTCGCCGCTCAAAAAAGCCCTGCTCGATTCAGGACTCGGCGAAGACCTGGCAGGCATCGGTCTCGAAACCGAACTGCGCCAACAAATCTTCTCCACCGGTCTCAAAGGCACCAAAGCGCGCGACGCCAAAAAGATCGAGGCGCTGATCATTGGCACCCTGCAAACCCTCGCCCGCGACGGCATCGACCCCGACATGATCGCGGCCTCCATGAACACCATCGAGTTCCGTCTGCGCGAAAACAACACCGGCTCCTTCCCGCGCGGCATCTCGCTCATGTTGCGCGCCCTCACCACCTGGCTCTACAATGATGACCCGTTCAAATTGCTCGCCTTCGAAGCCCCGTTGGAAGCCGTCAAAGCCCGACTGAAAAACGACAACCGCTACTTTGAAAAACTGATCCGGACCCACCTGCTGGACAACGTCCACCGCACAACGCTTCGCTTCATCCCGGACCCGGAGTTGGCGCGCCGTCTCGAAGAGGATGAGAACTCCCGACTGGCAAAAGCCCGCGAGTCGCTGACCCCCGAGCAGATCGTCGCTCTGGTCGAAACAACCCAGTCCCTCAAACTCCGCCAGGAGACTCCCGATACATCCGAGGCTCTCGCCACCCTGCCCATCCTGAAACTCTCAGACCTCGAGAAGACCAACAAAACCATTCCCATTCAGGCCACGAAATTGCAGAACGTTGAGGTCCTGTACCACGACCTGTTCACCAACGGTATCCTCTACATCGACCTTGCCTTCGACCTGCACGCCCTCCCCAAGGATCTGCTGCCGCTGGCGGGCATCTTCACGCGCGCCCTGTTCGAGATGGGCACCGCCACCGAGGATTTCGTTAAACTGTCCCAGCGCATCGGAAAAAGCACGGGCGGAATCCACGCCTCGACGGAGGCAGTAGCCCGCCGCGGGTCAAGGGAGAGCGTGGCGAAGTTCATCGTGCGCGGCAAAGCCACGGTCGAGCACGCGTCCGATTTGCTGAACATCCTCAGGGATGTCCTGCTCACAGTCAACCTCGACAATCGCGAACGTCTCAAGCAAATTGTGCTGGAGGAGAAATCGGGGTTGGAGTCGGCACTGGTCCCCAGCGGACACGCCTTCGCTCTGTCGCGCTTGAATGCCCAACTCAATGAGGCGGGCTGGATCGAGGAGCAGACGGGCGGCGTGGCATATCTCTTCGCCCTGCGCGAACTGGCGGATGAGATCCAGCACAAATGGAAATCCGTTTTAAAGAAGTTCGAAACGGTGCGCGAGGCGCTCATCAACCGCAACGCGTTGATCGTCAACGTGACCGTGGATGGCGCGAATTGGAAAATTGTCCAGCCGCAACTCGACGCGCTCCTTGGCGCGCTGACCGCCAAACCGTTCAAACCGAATGATTTTGGATTTGCACCCGAACCCGAAAAAGAGGGCCTGACCATTCCCGCACAGGTCAACTACGTGGCGAAGGGCGCCGACTTGTACAGCCTGGGTTACGAATTCGATGGCTCGGCGCGTGTGGTGACGGGCTACCTGGGTATGACCTACATCTGGGACAAACTGCGTGTGCAAGGCGGCGCTTATGGCGGATTCAGCATATTCAATGATCGTTCGGGTGTGTTTGCTTTCTGCTCCTATCGTGACCCGAACCTGGCCGCCTCCCTCGAAAACTATGACGGCGCTCCTGCCTTCCTAAAAGGACTCGACTCGTCGCGACTGACCGACTCGGAGCTGACCAAAGCCATCATCGCCGCCATCGGCGAGATGGACACTTACCGTCTGCCCGACGCCAAGGGCTACGTTTCCATGATCCGCCATCTCACCGGCGAGACGGACGAGTTCCGCCAAAAAATCCGCGAGCAGGTACTGTCCACCAACGGCGAAGACTTCATCGCATTTGGCGAAGCGCTGGAGAAGGTTGCGCAATCCGAGGCGGTGACGGTGATCGGTTCGCAGACTGCAATTGAAAATGCGAATGTTGGATTGAAAGTGACGAAAGTTTTGTAATCCATTTTGTACACAGATTTCGCGGATTGTGCGGATTGACACAGGGATTGTAAGAAAATCCGTGAAAATCCCTGCGTTCCGTGAAATCCGTGTACCGAAAGCAAGGAGCAAGTATGAACCTCACACTGCACATCAACGGCATTGACCACGAGATCGAAGCGCCTGTCCACACCACCCTCCTCTCCGCCCTGCGCGGACTGGGATTCCACGGTGTCAAATTTGGCGACGAACAGGGGCTGTCTGGCGCGGATACCATCCTGCTGGATGGCCGCCCCGTCAACGCGGGATCGTTGCTGGCCGCGCAGGCCGAAGGTCACAAGGTTGCGACCATCGAAGCACTAGGCGAACATCCTGAACAGGGCTGGAAAAAAACTGACGGTCTTCATCCACTTCAACAGGCATTTGTCGAAAACGGCGCGATCCAGTGCGGATACTGCACACCCGCGCAGATTCTTGCCGCCAAGGCCTTGCTGGAAAAGAATCCGAATCCCAGCGAAGCGGAAGTTCGCGAAGCGATTTCTGGTGTGCTGTGTCGTTGTACGGGCTATCTCAAGCCTGTCCAAGCGGTGCTGAACGCGGCAGCCGTCATGCGTGGCGAAGAGCCTGTAAGCTGGGAATCGGTCAATTGGGACTTGGGGAATCGAGGAGATCTTAATCCCGACAACCAAACTACCAATTTACCAAGTGACCAATTCACCAACGTGATGACGCGCCCGAAGGTGGTCGTCACGCCCGATAAACAGACATGGCAGACGGTTGGCAAACCAGAAATTAAACTGGACGCGGTGAAACTTGTGCAAGGCAAACCTGCATTTACTGCGGACATCGAAAAGCGCGGATTGCTCCACGCCAAAGTCCTGCACTCGCCGCACGCGCACGCCCGCATCAAGCGGATAGACGTTCGCAGCGCGCGTGACCTCGAGGGGGTCGCAGCGGTGCTGACGTGGCAGGATATCCCGCGCGTCGCTTACTCCACTGCGGGTCAGTCCGACCCGATTCCCGGGCCACTGGATACGTTCTCGCTGGACAATAAAGTCCGCTTCGTGGGCGACCGCGTCGCGTTCGTCGCGGCAGAGACGCCCGAAATTGCGGAAAAAGCCCTGTCGCTGATCGAAGTCGATTACGAAATCCTGCCCGCCATTTTAGACTCGCGCGAAGCGATGGCCAGTCCGATTCGGATTCACGATGAGCCTGAGTACGTCAATTTTGCAGATTCGCATCCCGAAAAAAATCTCGCCGCTGAAATCCGCATCGACATCGGCAACGTGGAAAAAGGATTCGCCGAAGCCGACCAGATCTTTGAAGCAGAATACACTGTGCCAAAAGTCCAGCAGGCGCACATCGAGCCGCATGTGGCAGTCACGTATTGGGACGAAGATGATCGCCTTGTGATTCGCACGTCCACGCAAGTGCCGTTCCACGTCAGGCGGCAACTCGCGCCCGTGCTGGGATTACCCGTCAAGCGCATCCGCGTCATCAAGCCGCGCATCGGCGGCGGGTTCGGCGGCAAGCAGGAAGTGTTGATGGAAGACGTGGCCGCGCATTTGACGATTGCCACCAAACGGCCTGTACTTTACGAATATACACGCGAGGAAGAATTTGTCGCTTCGCGCTCGCGCCATCCCATGCGAATCAAAATGAAGACGGGCGTGAAGCGCGATGGCACGATCACAGCCAACGAAATGTATGCGCTTTCGGACACGGGCGCCTACGGATGTCACGCGCTGACCGTGACGGGCAACACGGGGCATAAGTCCATGGCGCTGTACGTTGGCGATGGCGAGTATCGGAAGAGTCCCAACATCCGCTTCTACGCGGACATCGTCTACACCAACACGCCGCCGTCGGGCGCGTATCGCGGTTACGGCGTGCCGCAGGGATATTGGCCGCTGGACCGTCACATGGAAAAAATCGCGCGCGCGCTGAATCTCGACCCGCTTGAATTCCGTCTCAAGAACGCGCTCCGCCCCGGCGAGTATCATCCGTTCAGCACCGCCTGGAACGAGGGGCGCGAGCCGCGTCCCGAAATCATCCACACGGTTGGACTCGAACAATGCGTCGCGCAAGGTCGCGCCGCAATTGGATGGGATGATAAGTTCGGTAATGAGGCATGGCATGGGGACAAAACGAAAAGCGTAAAACGTAAAGGGGTGGGCGTCGCGCTGGTCATGCAGGGAACCGCGATTCCGTATCTGGATATGGGCGGCGCTTCGATAAAAATGAATGACGATGGATCGTTTAACCTGCTCGTCGGCGCGACAGATTTGGGGACGGGTTCGGACACCGTCCTGGCGCAGATGGCCGCTGAAGTATTAGGCGTCCCCGTGGACGACATCATCTGCTACTCGTCCGATACGGATTTCACCCCGTTCGACAAGGGCGCATATGCTTCCTCCACGACCTACATCTCAGGAACAGCGGCGACGAACGCGGCGAAGATTGCGGCAGAGAGAATCAAGATTCGTGCGGCAAAAATGCTGAACGTGGATGATCCTAATTCCATCTTGTTGCGTGACCGCAAAGCACATGCCCCCGATGGTCGCACAGTGACTCTGTCCGAGATCGCCCTTGACACACTCCACAAAAGTGAACAGGAACAAATCATGGGCGTCGCGAGTTACGTCTCGCCGTCATCACCGCCTCCATTCGCGGCGCAGTTCGCCGAAGTGACCGTGGACACGGAAACAGGCGCGGTGACGGTGGACAAACTCGTCATGGCGGTGGACTCGGGCGTAATCGTAAATCCGTCCACAGCCTCGGGACAGATCGAAGGCGGGATGACGCAAGCCCTCGGCTACGCGGTCTGCGAGGAGATGCGCTACGATGAGAAGGGTCAGGCCCGCGAACGCGATTTTGACCGCTATCACATCTTCCGTGCGGACGAAATGCCCGAGTTGGAAACCATCTTCGTGGAGACCTTCGAGCCGAGCCACCCGTTCGGGGTCAAGGCTGTGGCGGAAATCCCGATGGACGGGGTCGCGCCCGCAGTCGGGAACGCCGTTCTCGACGCGGTCGGCGTCAACGTGGACGAGAATCCAGTCACGCCTGAGAAGGTGTGGAGGGCGCTCAAGGTAAAATAGCGATATGTTAAATCAAACCTACGTTATCGGTCACGTCAATCCTGATACAGATTCCATCGCATCGGCCATGGGATACGCCTGGCTCCTAAGCGAACGTGACGGTGCCAACACCATCGCCGCGCGCGCGGGCGCGCTCAACCCACAGACCGTCTGGGTGTTAAAAACGCTCGGCCTCGACGCGCCCACCCTCCTTACGGATGCATCGCCGCGTTTCGAGTCGGTGATGAAGCGCCTCGACACGCTCACCCCCGAAGCCCAACTCGGCGCGGCCTGGGCCCTCGCCAGCAAAACAGGCGGCATCGCGCCCATCGTCAGCGAAGACGGAAAACCCTACGGCCTGATCAACGGCCTCAGCCTCTTCAAATATTTCTCCGACATCCTCGGCCCGCGCCCCGGCGAGACCACCGTGCGTGAGATGATGTCCGCTCCCTGCCGCGAGGCCGCCGATACCGCCGTCCCGAAGTACGAGGCGAATGCCCACATCCGCGATTCGCTCAATAAAATCCTGCGCGGCGATTACGATGATTACTGGATCGTGGACGAGAACGGCCGCTACCTCGGCATCGCCCGCCAGCGCGATACGCTCAATCCGCCGCGTCTCAAGATCATCCTCGTGGACCACAACGAACCGCGCCAGGCCATTGCCGCGCTCGAGGAAGCCGAACTGCTCGAAATCCTCGATCACCATCGCCTCGGGAATCCGCACACGCACACACCAATTCGCTTCACGGTGGACATCGTCGGCTCGACCTCCACGCTGGTGACGGAGCAGACCGCCGAGGCGGGACTCTCCATGCCGCCCGCGCTGGCAGGCACGCTTCTCGCGGGACTGTTGGCGGATACGCTCATCTTCACATCTCCCACCTGCACGCCGCGTGACAAGATCGCCGCGGACAGGTTGTCGCGCTGGGCCTTCGTGGGCGGGAGTCCGCTCAACGGCGAGACGCTCGAATCGTACGGCAAGAAGGTACTCTCCGCGGGCGCGGGACTCTCCAACCGCGATCCAAAGGATGTGGTCAGCAATGACATCAAACCCTTCGAGGTGGGCGGATTCAAATTCGCGGTCGCACAGGCCGAAGTGACCGACCTCCTGCAACTCAGCGAGCATCTGGTCCCGCTCACCACCGCACTCGATGCGCTCAAAGACAAGCGCGGCCTCGATTTCGCCATCCTGCTCATCACGGACGTGGTGCGCGGCACCAGCCGATTGATCGTCTCATCCAATTATCCGCCCATCCTCAACGATCTGCCCTATCCGCCCCTCCCCGACGGGACGCGCGACGCGCAAGGCGTGGTTTCAAGGAAGAAACAGTTACTGCCTGTGGTGTTGGGATTGCTGGAGAGGTGAAACCATGTACGAAGAAAAAGAATTAGGGAAAATCTTGGGATTTTGGTATAGAGTAAAACACTATCAATGGCTGACAACCTTCAATGCGGCTATCTTAATATTGTTTATAGGAATTATTGTCATTGCAAAAGGTTTTGCTATCCAATATCCAGATGGATTTAACTTGAAACAGTTCATAAATGATTTTTATGCAAACGCGGGTACCGAATTAATCAGCATTGCAATAACCGTCCTCATTATCGACACCTTAAACAGACGGCAAGCAGATAAGTTTGAAAAACGAAGACTGTTACGAGAATTAAGTAGTTCCCACAATGAAATTGCATTACGCGCGTTGAAAGAAATAATGGCAAATGGATATCACGTTGACGGATCGTTAGTATCTGCTGATTTATTTGGTTCAGATTTGAGAGGTGCAGAATTCTTTGGTGGCGATCTTAGAGAGGCAGGTTTGCATTTTGCCAATCTAGAGGGGGCAGATTTATCGGGAGTGAATTGCACAAGAATTGTATTTTGGAAAACAAATCTAAAAAACGCACGTCTTGACCAAGCCACCCTAAAAGACGCAACAATGATTTATTGCGATTTAAGAGGAGCAAGAGTTACACGCACACAACTATTTACCGTGCGTTCTCTAAGAGGTACTACATTGCCTAACGGGAGATTATATGAAGGAGAATTCGGTTTAGAAGGTGATACTAAACAAGCACGCGCAGATGGAGTTAATATTAACGACGCTAATGCGCTCACTCAATGGTACAAGATTAGTTATGAGGATTTCTACCGATCACTTGACTTGAGGAAGAGTCGGCCTGAAATAACCGACTGGGAGTGAAATACGGTGATAGCACAATACAAGGAAAAAATTTTCTAGCAACAAAACACTATTCGGCAAACCTCTTCAACCTATGTCCCTCCCCAACCTCGACGGCAAGTACACCTCAGGCAAGCGCCGCAAAAAATTGTTCAGCGAACCAGCGCGTCGTAAAGCCGCAATTCCTCTCAGCCTGATTCTCCTTGGGGCAATTATCCTCATCTTCTGGCTCGTCCCCGTTTACCGCGTCGAACCCGTCCTGCCTCTCCAGCCTGAAGACCTACCCACCACCACCCCCATCCCAACGCACACGCCCACGCCAACTGCCACTTCGGCATTCACCTCCTTCGGCGGGCGGATCGTGTTCACCTGTACCCGCGAAGAGATCAATCAGATCTGCGCCGTCAACGCGGATGGTTCTGGCTATACGCAAATCACGGACGACTTCCGCAACAAGTACTATCCCGCCTTCACGCCCGACATGACAGGCGTCCTCTTCGCCAAAAACGAGGGCGATTACTTCGATCTGCACCTGCTGAACTTTTCCGACTCGAAAACCATCCAACTCACCTACTACATCGGCAACGCCTTCTCGCCCAAATTCTCCCCCGATGGAAAACAAATCCTCTTCCTCAACCAAATCAAAGACGCGCCCACCGCCATCTGGATCATGGGGCCGATGGGCGAAGAGCCGCGCGAACTCTACGCGAGTAAACACACCATCGTCGGTGCGGACTGGTCGCCTGATGGAAAAACCATCGCCCTCGCTATGTCCACGGGGCAGTTCAACACCTTCGAAATTTACCTGCTCGACATGACCCGTCCCGACCAGCCGCCGCGTCGACTCACCTATGCGGTCGAAGGCGCGACAGGAAGCCTGGATTGGTCGCTGGACGGGATGTCCCTGCTGATCTGTCTCGGCCCCGCAGGCGACAAGAACGTCTTCCGCCTCGACCTTGCGACGGGGAACGCGTCCCAACTGACCTTTGGCGGGAACAACGCTTCGGCCTCCTACTCGCCTGACGGACAGTACATCGTCTACAACTCCCTCCGCAACGACGGCCAGGCCGACCTCTTCATCATCCGTGCGGACGGCCACTCCACGCGCCTGCTCCTCGACCATCCCGAACCAGATTGGCAACCTGTGTGGGGGCCGTAGTGGTCTCCGTCATTGCGAGCGAGCGCTGGTCGAGTAGGCGGAAGTACTCCGAGGCCGTACACCTGCATGCAAGTGCAGGTGTCGAGACCAAGCGAGCGAAGCAATCTCCCTACCCGCCGCGAGGAGATTGCTTCGGGAAAAACACCCTCGCAATGACGGGCGAATGTGCGATAGAATCAAACCAATGATCTCCATCTATCAAGCCCTCTCTGAAATCGAGACCACCAACGAATCCGCCGCGCTGTGCACAGTGGTGAAAAGCGAAGGCTCCACGCCGCGGCATGTGGGGAGCAAGATGCTGGTCTATCCCGATGGACGCTTCCTCGGCACCGTCGGCGGCGGGGACCTGGAGCACCGCGTCCTCGACGAGGCATGGATGGCAATTGCAGACGGTCAGCCGCGGCATTTGCATTACAACATGTCTGACCCATCGCGCGGGGATGTGGGTGTGTGCGGCGGACAAGTGGAGGTGTTTGTGGAACCGATATTGCCAGCCCCGATGGTGATCGTCATCGGCGCGGGACACGTGGGCAAGGCGGTGGCGCATCTCGCCAAGTGGCTGGGTTTCCGCGTGGCTGTCAGCGATGACCGCGCCGAGTTCTGCAACGCGGAGACTGTCCCTGAGGCGGACGCGTTCTATCCCGTCCCAATGGAGAAGTTAACGGAACACGTCAAAATGACGCGGCAGACTTATTTGGTGCTGACGACTCGCGGGTCGAATGTGGACGCGGTAGGACTGGGTCCGCTCCTCGAAACGGAGGCAGGCTACATCGGCGTCATCGGATCGAAGCGCCGCTGGCTGGAGACGGTCAAGGCGTTGAAGAAGCAGAGAGTCTCCGAAGAGAAGATCGCGCGCATCCATTCGCCAATCGGACTCGAATTGCAAGCCGAAACACCCGAGGAGATCGCGGTCAGCATCATGGCGGAGATTTTGATGGTGAGAAATAAGGGAACGGGGAGGAAGATGTCGGATGCAGGAAAAAAGCAGGCAGAAGGCGGAAGTCGGCCCGAAGGGCTTCGTCGCTGAGCGCGGGGATTAATCCCCGTCGCGGCGCCCCTCGAAACAGAACCCCGCGAAGCATCAGGAATGAGGCGCAACGTCCAGAGGAATGATTCGTAGACAAAATGGTTCTTGTAACCAAAAGTCGGTTCGACTATAATGCAAGTGTTATCCAAGAAAAAGGAGAAAACTCATGGCAAGGATTTTTGACGTCATTGAATACCCGAATGAGATGAAGGACGAGATCGTCCATCGCTTCCCCGAAACAGGCATCGGCGATTTTCGCATCGGCTCGCAGGTGATCGTGCGCGAAAGCCAGAGCGCGGTGTTCTTCCGCGACGGGAACGCGCTGGACGTGTTCAAGGCTGGTCGTCACACCATCACCACCGCCAACATCCCGCTGTTGATCGACTGGATCGGCAAAGCCTTTAATGACCGCACGCCGTTCCCCGCGGAAGTCTATTTCGTTTCGCGCAAGGAATTCGCGAATCAGAAATGGGGCACACCGCAACCAATCCTCGTCCGCAACCCGGGCATGGGACTGGGTGTGGCGCTTTTACAGGCCTTTGGCACGTACTCCTTCCAGGTCAAGGACCCGCAACAATTCGTGACACAGATCGTCGGCACGCAGGGCGCGTATCGCACCACCGACATCGAAGAACGGCTTCGCTCCATGCTCATCTCGAAACTCCAGGATGTGCTCGGCGAAACCGCCCTGAAAAACGCCATGGACATGATGAGCGGCATGAACGAGGAAATCGGCGCGGCCGTGCGCGCGAAAGCGCAGGATGATTTCGAAGCAGTCGGCCTCACGCTGAAATCCTTCTACATCGGCAACCTCAAACCCTCCAGCAAATCGGCGCAGGAATTGCGCGACATGGGCGTACTCGATATGGCAACCTACACTCAACTGCAAGCCGCAGACGCGATGCGCGAAGCGGCATCCAATCCCAGCGGCGGCGCGGGCCTCACAGCTGGCATCGGCGCGGGCATGGGCATCGGCAACTTGATGCAACAGGCCACGCAAGGCGCGACGCAACAACCCGCAGGCGGCGCCAAGGCGACTATCCCCGATGTGATGACTCCCTCCGAAGCCGCGGCTTACATGAAAGTCACCGAAGAAGACGTGATGGCGGCCATCAAGGATAAGAGCTTGAAGGCGAAGAAAGTCGGCAATGCCTATCGCATCAGCAAAGCCTCGGTGGATGAATTCCTGGCAAGTTAGTATTGCGTAACTGAAAGCAAAGGAGTCTGGTAAATGCCAGACTCCTTTTTGATTCAAACCACCATCTTGAGCGGAGGGTCGAGTAGGCGGTGTTCGTCCGCCGTACCGAGACCCACAGTCGAAGGACGGGCCACATGAGCACGCACTGTTCCGTGGACTTGCCCTTCGACTTCGTTCGCAACTTACGCTCTCTCCGCTCAGGGCAGTGAGCCTTTAGATTCTATTCCCCACAACTAACCGGATAATTCCACCATTACATCATTGATGCAATCGAGGACATCGCCCGCCAACACGGACGCGGCGCTTCCAGCTTCGCTGAGGGCGGCCAGCCCGGCCTGTGCGTGGATCCACGCCCCTGCGACGGCGGCCTCGAACGCGTCCATGCCCTGGGCGCGCAGGCCAACGATGATGCCTGCCAGCACGTCCCCTGTCCCTGCGCGGGCGAGCGCGGCGGAAGCAAATGGCAGGACGGCGATTCTCCCGTCAGGCACGGCGATGACGGTGAACGCGCCTTTCAGCACGACGATGTGTCCCCATTCTTTCGCGTATTTCTCAGCGACGAACTCGCGGTTGTTTTGAATGTCTTCTTTCGATAATCCCGTCAGCACGGACATTTCGCCTGGGTGCGGAGTCAGCACAGAGAGCGCGGGGAGTTTCGCGTGCCAGTCGGGAATCTGTGCGAGGAGTTTCAGCGCGTCCGCGTCCGCGACGAAGGTAGGTAATTTTGCTTCGAGCAATTTGGCGAGGAAATCTTTGGTGGTCTCTTCGAGGCCGAATCCGCAGCCGACAAGGAGGGCGGTGGCGCGTCCGAGATTCTGCGCGACGGCAATCGCGCCCGCGCGGGCGATGAATCCGTTTTCGTGCGGGAGGGGAATCCACGTGGCTTCGGGGAGGTGGCCTGCCAGCGCGGCATGAAGAGGCGCGGGGACAGCCAGTGTAACAAGTCCCGCTCCGACGCGATAGGCGGCTTTGGCGGAGAGGTAGGCCGCGCCTGTGTAGGCGATTGATCCCGCCGCGATGAGGGCTGTGCCAAACGTCCCTTTGTGCGCGTCGTCGGGACGCGGCGGCAGATGGTCAGTGACCCACTCCACGTCAGGGGCGAAGCGAGGAATGTCCGCGAGCGCGGGGAGGTCGGGAGGCAGGCCGATGTCCACCACGTCGAGTTCGCCCACGAGGTCGAAGGCGGGGAAGCGGAGCAATCCCTGTTTGACACATGCCATCGTGACGGTGAGGTCGGCGGGGAGGGTTTCGTCGGCGACCTCGCCTGTGTCGCAGTCCACGCCCGAGGGACAGTCCACGGCGACAATGAAGGGCGGCTCGTCCAATGAGGCGAGGATGGATTGCACGCTGAAGAGCAGGTTGGCAATTTCGGGTTTGAGCGGGAGTTGGATGCCCGTACCGAGCAAGCCATCGAGGAGCAGGTCGGATGTTTCGAGGAAGGCCGCGAGGGAATCGGATTCGTCGTCTTCCTCGGCAAGGATGATCTCGCCGCCCGAACCGAGAAGGCGTTGCACCAACTCATCTTTTTTCGTTTTACGTTTTACACAATATGCCCTTGCGCGCCAACCCGCGCGGGCGAGACGTGCGAGGGCAACGAGGGTGTCGCCGCCGTTATTGCCTGGCCCGACGAGGCCGAGGACTTCCTCCCAGCCATTGTCTTCCCCCAGCGCATGGACGATATCCGCCAGCCCGCGGCCCGCGTTTTCCATCATTTGCTCGTATGTGAGTCCGCTGGCATCGGCTTGGGATTCGATGACTTTCATTTCAGAGACAGTGACGAGTTTCATGGGAGCCTCTTTTCAGGGATATTATAGTGCGAATGGGGCGCGGAGAATACGGATTTACGCGGAAGAACGCGGATTCGATTATCATTATGATGTTCGACTATAATTCGCGCCCAAAGGAAAATCTTATGAACATGAAACGCTACTCAGCAATCTTGTATGCAATTATCTCAGCATTGGTCATCGCCTTTCAAATTGCACTCGCGGCTGGCGCGCCTTGGGGAGCGTACGCTATGGGAGGCGCATTTCCAGGACAATTTCCTCCACCGATGCGAGTCGGCGCTGTTGTGCAAGCGATCATTCTTGCTGGGCTGGCAGGAGTGGTACTGGCGCGGTCGGGTGTTACTTTGAGTAAATGGTCGCGGGTCTCACGCTGGCTAATCTGGGTCGTGGTCGCGTTTTCGGGATTGAGTCTCGTACTGAATCTGGTCACCCCCAGCGCAGGTGAACGCGCCATCTGGGCACCCGTCGCGTTTGTGATGCTGGCCAGTAGTCTCGTGGTCGCAATTCTGAGCCGCCCAGAAAGCACGTGATGATGACAGATTAGCACCGATAGGCGATGCGACAACGATGTGCAACCGACAGGTCAAAACCGTGTTAAACGAGACAGTATGTTCCAATTGATGAATTACCAAATCCAAGGAAATTATTGCTATGGCTGAACCGAGACCCTACCCGCCGAGTTTTCTTGACCGCTTCATGGACTTTGTCCAACGAGGGCGCGTCCCTTATTGGCTCACCTATTTAATCCTGCTCATTGTACAAGTCACCATCCTCCACATCCTCGCCTGGATGGACGGTTGGATGCCGGTCTTTACTTTCAATCCGATCATGGCCGTTTTTCCGATCTGGCTTTGGATCCCCATGATCGTCATGACCTACGTGGATTCGGTCGCGTTGGATGCGCTCAACAGTTTCCGTCCACTGTTAAAGATCGAAGATGAGGAATTGAACAGGCTCAGATACGAATTCACAACCATGCCGCCGCGAGGGGTATTCCTCAGTGGCCTGTTTTGGGGAATCAATTACCTGCTTCTGACCTATTTAGGCTACCAGGTGGGTTACGAGGCATATGGACTGGATGCCTTCCTCGGTTCAGTCACCTTCATAGTGGGATTGATCTCCTACCTGACGGGGAGCGCCATCTACTATCACTCCCTAAGGCAACTCAGCCTCATCAATCGCACGGTTCGGACGGCGAGGCAACTCAACCTGTTCCGCCTCGACCCCGTCTATGCGTTTTCGCGCGTGACGTCCCTGATCGGCATCTCGTGGATGCTCATGCTGACACTGACCCTGCTGACTCTCCCCATCCGTCTCGCCACTGGACTGGGATTGGCGATCATGGCCGTACAGATTCTCCTGGCAATCGTGGCTTTTGTCCTGCCACTTTGGTTTGTACATCGTCGTCTCGAATCAGAAAAACTAAAACTCGTTGCGGAACACAACCTACGTGTCGAGTCGACGATCAAACTTCTGCATGAGACGCTCGATAACAAGAAATTAGAGATCTCCGCCCATTTCAACGACGCGATGGCCAGCCTGGCCGCAGAACGCGAAGTGCTGAGCGCCATCCCCACCTGGCCATGGCGCGCAGGCACATTGACAGGTTTTCTGTCCGCGATTGTATTGCCAATCATCATCTTCCTCATCCAGTTCGCTGTTGAAAAGTGGCTGGGTGGATGAAGAGGAGGCTGTCACCATGAGTCCCGTCCGTTTGTCAAAAATCGAATTGGGGGTCCGCACCATCATTGAATTCAACGAGGCCTTCAACCGTCACGATGTGCACGGGATGATGTCACTGATGAGCGAGGACTGCGTGTTCGAGAACACGCATCCCGCGCCCGATGGGACGGCCTACAAAGGCAAAGAAGCCGTCACACAGTTCTGGCAGGATTTCTTCCGCGAATCTCCGCAGGCGCATATCGAGATCGAAGAGATTTTCGGGTTGGGATTCCACGTTGTCATGCGCTGGAGATACACGTGGGGAGACGGTCATGTCCGCGGTGTGGATGTGTTCAAATTGAAAGATGGCCTGATCTGCGAGAAATTGTCTTATGTGAAGGGGTAATGTGGTACACGGATTTGACGGATTTTCTTAAATTCTTTCCGTGTGAATCTGTGTAATCCGCGTAATCCGTGTACAAAGAATTCATCCCCACAAGCCGCGCGAAATCTCTTCCAATCCCAATTCCAGCAATTTCTCTTTTGACGGTTTTCCTGTCGCCTTGTCCCAATCCCGCGCATCGTAATAGGCTTCGAGCATCTCCTCGAACGGGATGATGTATCCCGCCGCGCCGCCATTCGGATAAGGTTCGAGCAGACCTTTTGGCAGTTTATCGTTGGCGCGTGTCAGGCCAAGCCGGTTGTTGATGGCGCGCTTGAGATTCCAGGCGCGCTCGCCGCTTTTCATCATGTCTTCGATTGTCCAATTCAAGCCGCAAGCAGAATTAATCAAATCCACCACCGTCTGCGGCGGGACATTGGCAAAGATGCACATCACGAGAGCGTTGAAGACAGTCCGCCAGTTTTGATGAATTGCAACGTTGGCCGATTTCTCCGCGCCTGCCTGCCGCCCGAAGACTTTCAGGCCGATGGCTTCCTCCACCTGTCCCCACTCCACAAAGTAATAATCCGACTGGTTATGGCATGCGCCGCGCGGGCTGGTGGCATATGCCAGCGCCATACCTGAAACACCGCGCGGATCGTGATAGGCCACCTCCAGCCCATTGACTTGCACCGCTTCCTCTTCCGCGTTGAAATGCTTACCCAACACACGTGAGCCGCGCGCCAGCAGGTCGCCGAATCCTGTGCGGTGTGCGGTCATTCGAATCAGATTTGCAACCGTTTCTTCGTCGCCCCATTTCAAAATCATCCCACCCGTGTCTTTTTCTGAAATAATGCCTTGGTCAAAAAGTTGCAGGGCAAGCCCAATCGTATTGCCCATGCTGATCGTGTCCATGCCGAGGCGGTCGCACAAATCCATCAAACGAACAATTGCGCCCAAATCGCGAATGAGCAGATTCGGGCCGAGCCCCACGATCGTTTCATACTCTGGCCCCTTCTGTTTGCCCGCGCCGATATCCACCACGCGGCCGCAGGCGATCACGCATCCGTGGCAGGCGCTCGTCCCACGCAAAATCGTCTCGGCCATTGTCGAGCCAGAGACTTTGTCCACGTTGTCAATTTCGCCGAGAGTGTAATACATCTTAGGCATCGAACCGAGATAATCGGCGTAATCCGCCACACTGGCTGTGCCGAGTTCATGCGCCACACGCGTCTGGGTATCTTTTTTCAGCGCGTGATTGGACGCGGAACGAATCGCGTTATAGCCCTCCGCATCCGACAATGGAATTTTGCCTTTTCCGCGAACAGCAATTGCCTTAAGATTTTTCGACGCCATCACCGCGCCCAGTCCCGTACGGCCAGCCGTCCGTCCGTGATCGCAGAAGATTCCTGCGAATAGGACTCCGTTTTCCGCGGCAGGACCAACGCAGGCGACGCGCGTCCCCGTGACACCCAGTTCCTTTTTGATGGACTCCTGCGTCTGATACGTATCCTGCCCCCACACGTTCGCACCATCGCAGACCTCGAGACGGCCTCCGTTTAACCAGAGGTACACTGGCCCGGGCGACCGTCCCGTGATCCACAAGCCGTCGTAACCCGCGAAACGCAGTTCGGGGCCCCAAAAGCCTCCGCAGTTGGATTCCGCCCAAAGTCCGGTGAGAGGCGAAAGCCCACAGACGACAAAGCGTCCGACCGTTGGACCGAGAGTCCCGCTGAGAGGGCCGTTGATGAACAGGAGCGGAGCGTCCGCAGAAAGCGGATCGAGGTCCCGCGTGAGCGAAGAATAGAGCAGGCGCGCTGCCAGCGACGCGCCTCCCAAATAATCCCGTTGCCATTCTTCGGGAACAGCATATTCGCTTGTTTCGCCAGTGGCGAGGTTGATTTTGAGGATGGGTTGCAACATTGAGAGCGGCCTTGCAGTTTGGAAGTCGTGATTTCTATTTTCGATTTTTGCCTTATAATTCCAACCGGCACAAGATGGTGTCATTTTATCCTTGATGCAGGTGAAAGGCAAGTCTGTGCCTCTAAAGCCTGCAGGTGTGTGTGGCTTTATTTTAGCGGCAAGATTGACACATAACTCAACCTCTGGAAAGGAGGTGATTGGCAGTCAGCTTTCTTGCACAGGTAAGTCATTCGACCAAAATACATTGAGGAGACAAATCACCATGAAGAAAATGCTCGTTCTGTTCAGTCTGCTGGTCATCGCCTCGCTTGCACTTACAGCCTGTGGCGGCGGGGGACAAACCAGCAACGATTTGCTGACCATCATCAAGGAGCGCGGCTACGTAATCGCTTCCACCGACCCGAACTATATGCCGCAATCGGGCATGAACCCGGAAGGCAAGCGCCCGGCTGATACCAAATGCCCGTCCGACACCTTCACAGCCGCGGAAATGCAAGGCTTCGATGTGGCTGTTGCGGCCGAAGTCGGCAAACGCCTCGGCGTGGAAACCTGCTTCGCCACCCCGGACTGGGATGTGGTCACCGCCGGCAGTTGGGCGGATAAATGGGACATGAGTGTCGGTTCCATGACCGTCAAACCTCCGCGCCCCGATTTCCTCTACTTCAGCACCCCCTACTACGCCCCAACCGCGGTTGTTGGCGTGCCAGCCGATTCCACGCTGACCTCCATTGATGAGTTGGCCGGGCAATCGGTCTGCGTGGCAACCTCCACCACCTACCTCGACTGGATCAACAACGCCCTCGACCTGAACCCCGACGATATTTACGCCATGCCGCCTGAGGGCATCAAGATCGTCGAACTGCCCACCGACCAGGAATGTCCGCAAGCCCTGGCCGCTGGCCGCACCGAATTCGTCGCCTACGTGACCTCGATCACGGTTGTGGAGTCGAATATCGCTGGGGGCCTGCCGGTTAAACAACTGGGCGGCGCGGTGTTCAAGGAAAAGAACGCCATCGCCATTGACAAGGCATCCAGTTTTGATACAGCCGCGTTCGTGAAAGCCGTGGATGACGCCGTCAAAGCCATGCACGCCGACGGCACACTGAGCGCCCTTTCCATCGAATGGTTCGGCTCCGACCTAACCCAGGACCTCGTCGAGTAACCCATCGCGTTCGAATCACAGGGGAGCGGTTGACACCCGCTTCCCTGCATTCATTACAGGATGCGCCATGAAACTTTTTGGAAGTAAACAGACGACCGAACCAAAGTCTCAGGCAGAACTACTCTACGAATTACAACAACGCAAGGAACGCATCTTCCGAACCAACGTCGGCGCTTCGTGGGTTTTCCTGCTTTTGTTCCTGTATGTCGTCTTCAGCGGGGATAGCCTGGGCTTGGACGCGATCAGTCTTGATTCCAAGTTCATCGCGGATAATTTCGCGTTCATCGGTAAAGGGCTGGGGGTTACGATCTACATTTCGCTGTTATCCATCGCACTGGCAATTGTTTTGGCCCTCTTTGCCGCGCTGGGCCGTCTGTCCAGATTTCCTCCCTTTTATGCGCTCAGCACCTTCTACGTTTCGTTGATGCGCGGCACGCCCCTCTATCTGCAGATCTTCTTTTTCTTCCTGGCCCTGCCGCAATTGGGCATTGTCATGCCGCCGATTATGGCAGGCGTGCTTGCGCTGGGAATGAACTACGGCGCCTACATGAGCGAGACATTTCGGGCGGGGATCGGTTCCGTGGGCAAAGGACAACGCGAGGCCGCTATCGCCCTCGGCATGACCTCGGGGCAGGTCATGCGCCGCATCGTCATGCCACAGGCCCTGCGCTTCGCCATCCCTCCGATGGGTAATGATTTCATTGCCATGACGAAAGACTCCGCCATGGTCGCCGCGACGGGTTTTGTTCACGAGTTGATGTGGCGGGCCACCCGCCAGGGACGCGCCACTTTCCACAATCTCGAAGCGCTGATCATGGCCGCCGTTTTCTACTGGGGCATGACCCTCCTTCTGACTGCCATCCAAAGCCGCATCGAAGCCCGCCTGGGGAAAGGAGACCGCTAACATGGGCACACCGATCATCAAAGTGACCAATTTGTCCAAGTATTTCGGCCGCCTGCATGTTCTAAAAGGCATCAACCTGGAAGTCCAGCCGCGCGAGGTGGTCTGCGTCATCGGGCGCAGTGGATCGGGGAAAAGCACCATGCTCCGCTGTATCAACTTCCTCGAGGAACCTTCGGAGGGAGAGATCGAGATCCATGGACTCAAGATCCCTGCGGGCGGAAAAGGCCGGGAGCACTACAAACTTATTCACGAAGCGCGGTTGTTGACAGGCATGGTCTTTCAGGAATTCAACCTGTTCCCGCACATGAGCATCCTTGAAAACGTGATGGAAGCCCCTGTCATCGTCAAAGGCATGGATCATGCCAAGGCGAAGGAAATCGCCGAAATGAACCTGGCGCGCGTTGGCATGTTGTTCAAAAAGGATGAGTACCCGAATCGCATCTCTGGCGGACAAAAACAGCGCGTTGCCATTGCCCGCGCCCTGGCCATGCAACCCGAAGTCATGCTCTTCGACGAACCCACCTCCGCCCTCGATCCCGAACTCATCGGCGAAGTGCTCGAAGTCATGAAGGGACTCGCCAAGGAGGGCACCACCATGTTGGTTGTGACCCACGAAATGGGTTTCGCCCGCGAAGTGGCCGATCGCATGGTTGTCATGAACGAAGGCGAACTTATCGAAGAGGGTGAACCCAGCGAGGTTCTCGCCCATCCAAAACACAAACAGACCCAGGCTTTGCTCGACCGCTATCGCACAGCGGATTAAAAAAACACGAATCACCCCAAACTTAAGAAATCTACCACTGCAAAGAGGCGGCCAAATCTGTGCAAATCTGTGACATCGTGCCCGAAGGGTAAATCCGTGGCTAAAGATTAAATTCGGGGTGAGCCGTGTTTGAAAACGATCAACTACAGAATTTCAGAGGTGATCTCGCGCGCACACCGCACAAAATCCAGCACCGTCGGCACCGAGCGCATCATCACCGCCATATTCCCCTTCACCGACAGCTTGCGCGTCAACATGGCCTGCATCGGGTCGAGCTTTCCCGTCATGATAAGTTTGATATTGTCGTAACTTGATGTCAGCACAAAGGCGGCTTTCTTTTCCTCCACATCCTTTAGTTCAGCCACGCCGCGGCACTTACCGTGCCACAGATCCAGATAAAAAACTCTTCGCTCCTTCAAATTCCCCTGTGGCTCGATCACGACGGTCATGTCGCCCTCCCACTTTTTGGCGATGTTGGCGTAACGTTCGTCGCTGTTGAGCTTGGCGTCCAACTCATTCAACCAATCCATCGAAGGAAAAATGGCACTCATGATTTTCTCCTTATTGTTTTTATCAATTCTACCACCTACGGAAAGGCAAACATGACAGGTAAAGTCTACTTCAATCACGGAAAAGAAAGCGGCCCCTGGGGCGACAAAATCACGCGTCTCGCGGACGTGGCGCGGGGTCGCGGTTTCGAGGTGCAGAGTCTCGACTATCAGGGCATGGACGATGTCTCCGAACGCGTGACCAAATTGCTGGACTCAAACGCGCGGGACGCGCGTCCGCTCGTTTTGGTGGGATCCAGCATGGGGTCGTACGTGGCGGCGGTCGCGTCCGCTTCGCTCCGACCGAGGGGGCTGTTCCTGCTTGCCCCCGCGTTCTACCTCCCCGAATTCCCGATCCAGGAACCCATCCCCCACGCGGACGTGGCCACCCTCATCCACGGCTGGAACGATGAGTTGATTCCATTCAGCCACAGCATCCGCTACGCAGAAAAGTTCAAAGCCACTCTGCATCTCGTGGATAGTGACCATCGTCTCAGCAGTCAATTGCCGTTGATCGCCTCGCTATTCGATGCGTTTCTCACTCAAATCGTTTAAACAAAAAATCCCCGCGAACGGGGATTTTTGTGCGCTGGAGAGGACTTGAACCTCCACGCCTTGCGGCACATGGCCCTCAACCATGCCTGTCTGCCAGTTCCAGCACCAGCGCAAGCCTTGCTCACTTACTGAGGGCAGGCCGTATTATAATCGGCTTATCTTGCCTGTCAAGCAGACATTTCAAGAAACTTGAGCAACTCGTTTTCTGGGAAAAAACAGGTTTCTAAACAGGAGACATCATGACCCGCATTGTTGTTGACGCTATGGGCAGTGACGATCACCCTCTCCCCGATGTGGAAGGCGCAGTGATGGCCGCACGCGAATACGGCGTGGAAATTATTCTGGTCGGGAACGAGGCGAAGATTCAACCCGTTTTGGCCGCGCAAAACACAACAGGACTCTCCGTACGCGTGGTCCATGCGCCCGAGATGCTGACAATGGAAGACAAGGGCGAGGGCCTGGCCTTCAAAGCCCGCCACAAGGACGCGAAGAATTCGATGGCGGTCGGCATTGACCTGGTCAAGCGCGGCGAAGCAGACGCATTCGTCACCGCGGGCAACACGGGCGCGGGAATGGTCACGGCACTGTTTCGCCTCGGGCGAATTCGCGGCGTGGAGCGTCCCGCGCTGGCCCCCATCTTCCCCACTGCCACAGGGACATGTGTTGTGCTCGACATTGGCGCCAACCCCGATTGCGAGCCGATCCATCTTTTGCAGTTTGGAATCATGGGAAGTATTTACGCCGAAAAAGTGCGCGGTGTGAAAAACCCTAAAGTCGGGCTGGTCTCGAACGGTGAGGAGGAAGGCAAGGGCAACCACCTCGTCAAGGAAGCGACCCTGCTGTTCAAAAACTCCAAACTGAATTATTTCGGTAACGTGGAAGGCAAGGAAGTCATCGGCGGTAAAGTGGATGTGGCCGTGACGGACGGCTTCGTTGGCAACGTCATGCTCAAGACATCGGAGGCGGTCGCCAAACTGATCGTGGAAAAAATCAAAGAGGCCATCAAAAGCGGAGGTCCGCTGGCGATGATCGGCGGATTGCTTGTCAAGCCTGCGCTCGGCAGGATCAAAAAACTGCTTGATCCCAGCGACCAGGGCGCGGCGCCTCTGCTCGGCGTGAACGGGCTGGTCTTCATCGGTCATGGCCGCTCAGATGCAATCGCTATCAAGAACGCCGTCCGCGTGGCGAAGAACGCCGTCGAATCGAAAGTGCTGGATGCAATGAAATCCGCCATCGAGGCAAGTTTGAAATAGACAAGGTCTGGATGCGTCGCACCTTATCGGGTGAAGTTTCCCCCAGGTTTAGGTGCGACTCATTCGCGCACATTCACAAACAGGACACCATGAAAATCAACAAAAACGAAAAACTCATCAAACGCAACGCTAAAATCGGACAGTACACCAACATCGCCGGCCTGCTATTGGTTGTCGGTACGATTTTCCTGCTCATGCAATTGGTCAACAATCCCGAATCCGCCACCCAGAACAACACCTTCCTTATATGGGGAATCCTGTTCCTGGGGATCGCCCTCTCGCAAATCAGCATGTACTTCGGTTCGCGCTTTGGCCGCCGTCCAGACGAGGCGCTCGACAAGGCACTCAAGGGCCTGCCCGGCGAACACGCCATCTACCATTACGCTTCACCCGTCCCACACCTGTTGGTGGGCGCGTCGGGCATCTGGCTCCTGCTTCCCTACTTTATACGCGGCAAGATTACCTACAAAAAGAACCGCTGGCGCGTCGCGGGGGGCGGTTTCGCACAAAGTTACCTGCGGCTCTTCGGGCAGGAGACCATTGGCCGACCCGACCTCGAGACGGAAGGCCAGACAGCAACCCTCGAAAAGTTTCTCAAGAAAAAACTCGAAGAGGGAGAGGAAATCCCGCCCATCTCTGCCATCCTCGTGTTTCTGGACGAAAAAGTTGAAATCGACGCGGAAGGCTCCCCCCTGCCAGCCGTGCAAGCCAAAAAACTGAAAGAGTTTCTTCGCAAGATCAGCAAGGAACAACAACTCCCGTCTGACGATGTGGAACGCGTCAAAGCCGCGCTGGCCGACGGCAAAAAATAAAGCGGGATCAAAACCCGCTTCTTTCCTGACTTTCAGCCTGCTCCCGTTTCGAGCAGGCTATTTTTTCACTTCAAAGATTTCTGGCAGTGGATGGCACTGCCCGCAACCGATGTGCGGCTCAGGGACGGCTGTCTCACTCTTCTCGCACCACGCGCTGACCTGCACCTGCTTACGAAACCCCGAAAACAGCGAGCGCGTCACCCGCGGCTTCAAACGGATGAACTGGCAGGCGTTGGCGCGTCGAATCCCGGGCACGGGACAGCCGCGGCACAGGGATGCGTCCCATTCAAGCCCCGCGGCGTCCAGCAGGCGGCATTCTTCGCGGCTTCGTCCGCGCAGATAATCGCCATAAAAATATTCGCATTCAATTCCATTCGGCGTTCTCATTCGACTCCTATTTGTAAATAGAGAATTCGTAAAGCAATATCCCCGCGGCCACAGACAGGTTCAGGGAACTGGCGCGTCCACGCATGGGCAGGGAGACGGTCAAATCGCAGGCGGAGAGTGGAGAGGATGACAACCCTTTTTGTTCAGAGCCGAGGAGCAAAACCCAGGGGCGCTTCACCTGAGCACTGTAATAATCGGTTTCCGCGCGGGCAGACGTGCCGATCAATTGCATTCCATGCTGTTGCACCCAGGCGATAAATTCATCAAACGATGCTCGGATGATCCGCTTCCAGAAGATCGCTCCCATGCTAGCGCGGACGACGGACGGGTGAAACTCGTCCACGCCGCCATCGAGCAGGAAAAGAGCGTCCACACCAACCGCGTCCATCGTCCGCAGGATGGAACCGACGTTGCCAGGATCCTGCGGTGAGACCAGCGCAACAGCGGAAGAAACGTCCGCGGCGGAGAGTCCAGCCAAAGTCCATGTGCGTTGCGAAAGGAGGGCGAGGAGTCCCGTTGGGTTGTCTTTGTCCGCGAGAGAGTCCATCACTTGCGCAGAGACGGGCTGAGTCCGCACACGATTCTTTTCGAGGTGCGCGATCAGGTCGCGGGCAAAGTCACTGGTCAGGAGGTCGGGAGCGTACAGAACGGATTGGATATCCCAGCCCGCTTCGACGGCCTCACCCACATGATGAATGCCCTCGACGATGAAGAGCCCCGCTTCGGCCCGCGCCTTTTTCTGGCGCAGGGATCGGGCTTGTTTGACGACTGGATTGGAAAGACTTGTGATGAGTTCGGGCATATCCCCATTGTAATCAGAAACCAGATTTCAGGTCAGAACCCCGTTTTCCGCCGAAGGCGAGAAAACGGGGTTCTGTGTCAATCAGTACTACGGGGCAACCACGGTCATCGAGCCGACCATGCCAGCCACGAAATGGCCTTCGGTACCGCAGACGATCTGGTACTCGCCCGCTTCGGGCGCCGTGAAGGTGGCGGTTGCGGATTCGCCCGGTTGAACTTCCACTTCCCAATAGATGTTCTCTTCATCCTCGTCGCCAAAGTCCTCGCCGACCGTGGTGCCAAGTTTCATGATGACGAATTCATGCTCCACTGCGCCCGCGTTTTTGGCAGTGATGGTGATCTCCTGGCCTGCCGGCACAACGAATATATCGGGTGTGAAAGTGAAATCGGTGAATTCCACTTTCAAGTTGGTGGTGGGAGCGTTACCCGCGCCGCAAGCCGAGAGCACAAGCGACATCATCAGCACAACTACCAGTAACAGAAAAGATTTTTTCATTTGCATTCTCCTTTGGTTTGATAAGCATTTTGGAGTATATATGAATCGGCTGGTGATATTCAAGCGCCATAAAGGGTGATTTTTGTATCGCCCTGCCGATTAAAAAGAGAACCCCGTTTCCTTGCCCCACTCTGCTTTGCTTCAGGGGTTATAAAGAAAACGGGGTTCTGTATATTGTTGGCTGACTTATCCGCCGCGAGCGGCCTTGGCCTCGTCAGTATCGTTGGCCTTGTAACCCGGGCCAGACTGGAAGAAGGCGGCGTTGGCTTCGGTGTCGGGAGTCAAATCCACAACCTCGCCAGCCTCGAGTTGTTTGACGGTCTCAAGCACAACTTGAACGCCATGATCGTTGGTGCCTTCATAATGGCCTGTCAAGCCGACGCGCGAGATATATTCGCCGCCTTTGGCGGTATAGGCCGCGGGAACGTCGTCGGCGGGGAAGATGGCGTTGTAGGGGCAGGCGGGGACACATGCGCCACAATCAATGCAGGTATCAGGATCGATGTAGTACCAGGGATGCTCGCCCTGCGGAACGCCAGGCACGATACAGTCCACAGGACAGACCTCCACACATCCGCTGTCGCGCAGGCATAGACTGGTGATTACGTGAGTCATAAGGAGTCTCCTTTGTTGAAATTAAAAAAGCCAGATAACTTATTATATCTGGCTTCGTGTCTATGACAAGACGAAAATTGGAAGGTGATTAACCGTTATAGCGGCGGGCAACCTCATCCCAATTAACCACGTTCCACCAATTGGTCACATACTCGGCACGGCGGTTCTGGTACTTGAGATAGTACGCGTGCTCCCACACGTCAATGCCCATCACAGGCGTCAATCCTTCGGACATGGGATTGTCCTGATTGGCAGTGGAGACGATGGCCAGTCCGCTTCCCTTTTTGACGAGCCAGGCCCAGCCCGATCCAAAGCGACCGTTGGCGGCTTTCTCGAACTCACCTTTGAACGCGTCGAACGAACCGAAGGCCGCGTCCACCGCTTTGGCCAGTTCGCCCTTGGGCGCTCCGCCCGCGTTGGGAGCCATGATCTCCCAGAACATGGAATGATTCCACGAGCCGCCGCCGTGGTTGCGGATGACCGCGCGGATGTCTTCGGGAACCGCGTTCAGGTCCGCGAGAAGCGATTCGAGCGATTTATCCGCCAGTTCGGGATGTTTTTCAATGGCGCCGTTAAGATTGGTGACGTAAGCCTGATGATGTTTGTCGTGGTGAATGGTCATGGTCTGCGCATCGATGAAGGGTTCGGGCGCATCCACAGCATAGGACAGTTTGGGAAGTTCGTAATACATCTTTTTCTCCTTGATTTGGTGATGGCATTTTACCTGTTTATCCGTCAATGTCAAGAATTTGGATGATTTTTATACAATTATCTAACAAATTCAAAATCGCCCCTGCGCGTCTTTTCCCGTCAACCTGCGTATATTGTGAAGTAGAAAAAGATACTTGGAGGTATCCATGACCACACAAAAACCATCCCTGCGCCGCTCTAAAAGCAACCGCATGATCGCGGGCGTCTGCGGCGGGTTGTCCGAATTCTTTGGCATTAGTTCATTCTGGTTCCGACTCGCCTTCCTCGTCGCTCTCATCCCTGGCGGTGTGCCTGGAATTCTCGCCTACATCCTCATATGGATGATCGTGCCGAGCGAATAGCCAGTTTTTCGTTCGCGAGTGCGTCGCACTTTGACGGCGAGGAAGATTCTTCCCGTTAGGTGCGACGCACCACATCTGATTCCGACCTCCGAGAACATCCTCTCGGAGGTTTTCGCACTTGCATTACAATTACTTTTTACCTACAATCTGCCACTGGCCAATAGACTAGCAGACCAAAGGCCAGCAGATCAATATGCCCAAATCCCGCATCGCGCTTGCTATTTTCGTCGCCATCCTGGCCGTCTCCACTGCGAGCATCTTCATTCGATTCGCGCAGGAGGACGCGCCGTCGCTGGTCATCGCGGCGGCACGCCTGACCCTCGCCAGCCTCGCGCTCGCGCCCTTCGCTCTCTTCAAACACAGGGACGAAATCCGCTCGCTCACGCGCCGCGAATGGATTCTCGCCATTTGTTCTGGCGTTTTCCTCTCCATCCATTTCGCATCCTGGATCACCTCACTCGAATACACCACCGTTGTCTCGTCTGTTGTCCTCGTCAGCACAGGGCCACTGTGGGTCGCGCTCCTCTCTCCCATTTTCCTCAAAGAGACTCCCTCGCGCTGGGTATGGATCGGCATGACTCTCGCCTTGATCGGCGGATTGATCGTTGGACTGGGCGACTCTTGCACGCTGGGTCTCGATACGCTCCCTGCGGTCACTACTCGACCAGCATTCTCCCTTGCCTGCCCGCCTCTTTCTGACCTTTTAGCGGGTTCAGCGTTCTGGGGCAATTTCCTAGCCCTCCTCGGCGCGTGGACAGTGGCCGGCTACCTGATGATCGGACGCAACCTCCGTGCCAAAATCAGCCTCGTCCCCTACATCTTCATCGTCTACGGCGTCGCGGCGATTGCGCTCCTGGTTTGTGTGGCCGTAGCAAAACAGTCTCTGCTTGGCTACCCGCAATTGACCTATCTCTGGCTTATCTGCCTCGCCCTCATCCCCCAACTAATCGGACATTCCACTTACAACTGGGCTTTGCGCTACATGCCGGCTTCGCTGGTCTCCATCACCACGCTTGGAGAACCCATTGGTTCGGCCATTTTGGCTTTTTTTCTCCTCAGCGAAACCCCCAGCCTATTGACCCTGCTCGGCGGCGGATTTATTTTGGCGGGAATTTATTTATCAACCAAAACAAGCAGATAATTCGCCCTCTCGTCTTGAAATTCGTTGTACAATATCCGCAGGAGGATGCGCCGATGAAACGCCTGCTTTTTCCCCTTCTCATCTTCTGCCTCGCATTGACCGCCTGCGGAGGGAAAAAGACTGCCGCGCCCGCTGATTCCCTGATCACCAAATCGCCAGCCATTCAGATCGCGCAACCTTCCTCCACGCCCTCCCCCAGACCCACAAACACACCTGTTCCTTCAGCGACACCTATATCACCTTATACAGGCCTCTGGATATTCTTTGAAAAAATAAATGACCAAAATCTAAGCCTACTACTAGACGCCAAAGACGGAAAACAACTAACACAAGGAAGTAGCGTAACATTAGTCAGCCAACCAAACGTGACTGGCTCTTTATATGTATGCAGCCGTACTCCAGCCTCATTAACTGGCCTGGCAATAGAAGGAAGCAGAGACTACCCTTCATTCCCATCTGCCCAGATAGCAGTCCCTGGAGTTGGCGACTGCCTGAAATGGACAAACAATCTATGGTCGCTAGGAGCTCCGCAAGGAAGTTTCTTACACCTGACACTTGAACAAAGAGCAGCACAAAGCCTGACAACCTTCAACCCATTTGCCACAATTATCTTAAAATACGTACCACCACCAGCAGTTGCTCCCCCAAGCGGCGGCGGTGGCGGCGGCGGCGGCGGACCACCAAACCCTAATGGGACACCTACACAAATAGAGTAATTACAACTTTACACAAACCATAATCACAAATTTTTTATACATAATCCTTTAATAGTTAATTGATGAAAAAAGGGATTATATTTATTTTCATTTATCTTTGCATAATCTTTTCTGTGCAAGGCAAATTAATCTATCCTTGGAGCTTTACTACAGAAAGAGGTGATACTGTTCAGGTCACAGCAATCTGGGTTGCTTGCACAGACTCTGAATGCAAACATATAAAAAGTTCTCCCACATCAAATATCTGGACTCCAAACCCAAAAATTTTACAGACAACTGGCTCAATAAATGAAGTCCTTCCAAATTGTCCTGAAACAACTTATGGATATAACCTTTATTTTGCAGCAGAAGGATATAAGATTAATGTTGTACCTGTTTCGACTTACACTTGTTATTATCCGACCTACACATATCCACAATCTATAATTAATTTTTTTATGAAAGACAATTGTAAAGCAGATTTCACACTTCAAGTTCAAAGCTGTGCTGAAGCAGGAATGCCAATTTCCATATTAACTGATACTGAGTTAAATGCGGAAACAGCTAGCGCATTCACACCTACACCAGGAATTTATTTCCCGCCAGAACTCAACGCATGGCGTGACATCTCAACCAAAGTCACAGCCACAGTAAAAAAGCAAGGCACAACAACCAACGTATTCACAGACGAAGATACCAAAAACATCTACGCAGGCACAACTGAAGACTTCTCTTTCCTCTGGCAGACTTCTAAGAACACACTGCCAGGCAACTATGTAATCACTATGAAATCTTTTGTCACAGACTTAAAATGTGACCAGAGTAATGATGTTGTTACAACTGTCACAAATACTGTCAATATCGCAAAGTCGCTTGACGGCTGTGTCGCTCAAGTCCAAAACTTCATGTTAGAGCCTGTCTCTCCCACTCCAAACACTCAGGTATTATTCAAGGGAGAGCACAAGCATACTTATCAGGACTGGGATTGGGATGAGACATTAACAGCATGCACTGCTGGAAACGCGCAGCTTATATCAGGTGCATATCTTCCAGTGACTTACAGCCTAGTAATAAAAAAACAGCCTGCAAACACAGTAGTAGAGACACTCACTGGAACTCTTACGCCAAATTCAGGAGGCTATGACACATTTAAGGCATTCTCTATTCCCTGGACACCGACAGCAGCCCAATGTGGAGAGTTTACAGCAACCCTTGTTACACAAACAACCCCTCTCGCAAGCTATCAATGCACTGCTGCATCAAAGACAGCTACAATCTCCAAGAATTTCAACATCGGAACAGACAATGACCATGACAATTATTATGATCTGTGCGGAGACTGTGATGACACAGCAACTGGACAGTTCACATATCCAAGCAACACAAATCAATTCTGCAACTGCGATGACACAGACGGAAAAGTGAAAGGGACTGAGGTCCTGCGGACAGCCAAAATATCATCACTCCATTGACAATTTAGCCCATATGTTCTAATATTGAGTCATGGACGCAATTGGACGATTGAAACTGCTCTCCTCCCAAATGTCCTTCGAGGCAGATGTGGAAAACCGTCCTTCGACTACGCCGCTTCGCGGCTCCGCTCAGGACGATGTGGTTCATCCCGCCTGTTTCACGCCAAAAGAGCAAGATCAGGCCTTCGTCCACCCCGCGCAACTCCCCAACGGAAAACAAATCCTCCTGCTGAAGACCCTGCTCTCCTCCGCCTGCGAACGGGACTGTTTCTACTGTCCCTTCCGCGCGGGGAGGGATTTCCGCCGCGCCACTTTCAAGCCCGAAGAATTCGCCAACCTGTTCGTGAAATTGAATCAATCCAAAGCCGCGGAAGGACTTTTTATCAGTTCGGGACTGGCAGGCGGAGGCAGTCGCACGCAGGATAAACTGCTGGATACCGCCGACATCCTGCGAAACAAACTCGGCTTCCGTGGTTACATCCATTTGAAGATCATGCCAGGCGCGGAAAAGGAACAGGTCTATCGCGCCATGCAACTGGCAGACCGCGTCTCGATCAACCTCGAAGCGCCAAACACGGATCGGCTATCCCGCCTCGCGCCGCACAAAATCTTCTTCGAGGAACTGCTACAGCCTCTTCGCTGGGTGGAAGAAATCCGAAAAACCGTCCCTGCAACCAAAGGCTGGAACGGACGCTGGCCCTCGTCCGTGACTCAATTCGTGGCGGGCGGCGCGGACGAGTCGGATCTGGAACTGCTGACTACCACCGAGTGGCTGCATAAAAACGTCCGTTTGAGCCGCGCGTATTTTTCCGCGTTCTCCCCCATTCGCGACACTCCGCTCGAAAACAAAACCGCGACAGATCCCCTACGCGAGCATCGTCTCTACCAAGCTTCGTTTCTTTTGCGAGATTATGGATTCGACCTCGAGGAACTTCCTTTCGTGGATGGCGGGAATCTTCCGCTCGCGTCCGATCCTAAACTGGCGTGGGCGCGGCAAAACCTGTCCGAGCGGCCGGTGGACATTAATCGGGCAGAGAAACGCGAGTTACTGCGCGTCCCGGGCATCGGTCCGAAGGGAGCCGAGGCAATTCTTCGCGCGCGGCGTGAGGGATGTCTGCGCGAATTGTCGCATCTGCGAAAACTCGGCATCGCCGTCCAGCGCGCCGCGCCTTTTGTACTGGTCAACGGGAAACGCAGTCCACAACAAATCCAGATGTTTTAAGATTGTGGGGAAATTGTAAGAGATGTAAGAAAAGCGGGGTACGATTAATCTAATGCTTAATCTCGGATTGTATATTCGGCCAAACTTTTCTCTACCGTACAAATACGAGTAAATACGTCATTGCGAGGAGGGCGCTCTTCCCGACGAAGCAATCCCCACGTTGCGAGAGGAGATTGCTTCGGGAAGAACACCCTCGCAATGACGGATGTACGGTAGAGAACCAAGCCTTAGAACTGGAGGAACGATGGACTTTATCGAGAGATTGATCCGCGCTTTGACAGAAACGCATCCGATCCACCCGATGCTGGTGCACTTCCCCATCGGGCTCACAGGCGCGGCGGCCTTCTTCATCCTGCTGGCGCTGTGGCGAAAAAGCAAAACGCTGGAACAGGCCGCATTCGCGAATATCGTACTCGCGGCCTTTGGCACCATCGCCGCCGGGCTGACGGGCATGCTGGACAACATCAATACTTACGAGGGTTCTGCACCAAACGCAAGTGCGAAAATAATTTTGGCGCTTGTGTTGCTGATCGTGACTGCGACCACCAGCATCGCCCGCTGGCGCAATCCCAACATCTTCGACACTAAGGCAAAATCCCTCTACGCCGCCGCGTACTTTATCAGTTTCGCGTTGGCGCTCGTGCTGGCCTTCCTGGGCGGCGTCATCTTATATGGTTTTTAATGGAGACAAAATGACCAAAACCGCACTCACCTTGTTTGTTCTGTTTGCGATTTTTCTGACCGCTTGCGGCGCTTCGGCTACGCCTGTCCCTGCGACGGAAACATCCGTTCCCGCCTCCCTCCCGACCGATACAGCGGTTCCGTCCATTGAACCGACCGCCACTTTCGCCCTCCCCACCGACACCCCAGTCCCCGCCGCATCGGACACGCCCGCGGCTGTCGCCGTCAGTTTTGCGAACGACGTGATGCCGATCCTGCAAAGCCGCTGTTTCAACTGTCACGGTGGTGATGATGTCAAAGAAGGTTTAAGTTTCGCCTCCTACACCACGCTGATGGCGGGCTCCATTAACGGACCTGTGCTTGTCCCCGGAGACGCCGCCAACAGCCTGCTCATCCAGCAGATTCAAAACGGCAAGATGCCCAAGCGCGGCCCCAAGTTGACCCCTGCCCAGTTGCAAATTTTGATTGACTGGATCCTGGCCGGTGCGTTGAATAATTAGCAAGAAGAACCCCGTCTTCAGACGGGGTTCTTGATTAACCTTTCAAACTCTTATATGCGCCTTCCCACGGTTTACCAAGACGGTGATTGTCACTAACCTGCACCTTCCCCAATTTTCCCGCAATCTGCGGCAGAAGCATGGCGATTACGCCCCAATCATCGGCGAGCACAGCGGATTTCATTTTCTCGGCATTCGCGCCTGCCCACATCCAGTCCATGCGGAATTTGTCGGCCTTCACCCAGTAGTCACGTTTCTCCCATGCGGCTACGGAGGCGTCGATTCCCTCAGCGATGGCTGATAACGCCAGGGCAATGAACGCGGCCAGATCGCGCGCGGCCGCTGTCGGTTCGGTTTGTTTCGCCAGTTCGCGAATGGCAAGGACGATGGCTTTGGTCAGTCGGGTGCGGTCTTTCCCCGCAGAATCAGGATTGATGACGCGGCTCAATGAAGTTCTCCAATGTTGATGTGACGTGAAGCGAGGCGGGATTATACCTGTAAAAAACTTTGCTTGACAATCCTTCCATCCGCTAGTAAAATTCCGCACGCTTAACAACCGAATAAGTCTGGCCGAGATAGCTCAGTTGGTAGAGCACGCGACTGAAAATCGCGGTGTCCCCAGTTCGATCCTGGGTCTCGGCACTCCCGGCCAGAAGTCAGGCCAAAATCGCGGGCGTAGTTCAGTGGTAGAACGTCTCCTTGCCAAGGAGAAGGTCGTGAGTTCGAATCTCATCGCCCGCTCTTGTTTTTAATCGGCGTCGTGGCCAAGTGGTAAGGCAAGGGTCTGCAAAACCCTCATCACGGGTTCGAATCCCGTCGACGCCTCTAACGCCGAGAGGCGTTTTTCTTTTACCCTCACAGGTTTCCCCGCGCAGGGACGACGCGAATCCCGTCGACGCCTCAACATCAGAGATTGACAGACGCTTGAAGACGTCTGTTTTCCCCGGAGCGATGCGCCAAGTTTTTCAACGTCCAATTACGTCGAAATGCAACACCCTTGCAATTTATATCAATCCATCAGGTGCGCTTCTAGACTATAATTATTTTATGGGTTCCGCTGAAGACTTTTACCAGTATGTTTTCAACACTACGACGCAAGGGGTCTTCCAATTCACGCCAAGGGGAAATTGTTTACGCGTTAATGCGGCCATGGCAAAGATGTTCGGTTATGAGACGCCCTCCGAAATGATTGAGACGGTGAAGAGTGTCGCTAAACAGGTCTTTGTCCAGCCAGAATCATATAAGCAGTTCAAAAACGAATTGGAACAAAATCACGCCATCCTAGATTTCGAGGTTAAAGCCAAACGGAAAGATGGGACTGGTTTCTGGATTTTGATTAACGCCCAAACCACTCGCGACGCGTCGGGCAAGGTCCAGTACTATTTCGGATTTGCGCGATACTTAAATTCACGGGAACAGATAACCAATCCTCACGGGCTGGCCAAGGTACATTTTCAAACACTCGTTGAACAATCGCCAGTGGCTGTCTACATAGAAGCGCCACGGGATAATCTTCATTCCACCATTTATATAAGTTCACAAATTGAGACGATCACGGGGTACACGCCGGCCGAATGGAAATCAGTCGGGTTTTGGTATGCCGCCATCCACCCTGAAGACCAGAAGCGTTTTGCTGAAGAAAACGAGCATACAAACGCCACTGGCGAGCCCTGCGATATGGAGTACCGAATCATCCACAAAGATGGGCATATCGTCTGGGTTCGAGACCTTGCCAAATTGACCCGCGATGAAGACAACAATCCGCTTTACTGGCAGGGCACTCTAATTGACATCACCGATCAAAAAAACCTTCAGGCCAGCATTCGTCAGAGCGAAGACCGCTTCCGAAAGGCCTTCCAAGCCAGCCCCATTGCCACCTGCATCACAACGCTGGAAGAGGGGTTGTTTTTGGATGTAAACGATGCCTATCTGCGCCTTTCAGAATTTCAGCGCGAGCAGATCGTTGGACGCACCGCCACTGAAATGATCTTCCTGGATAAACAAACCCGCGAAAAATGGGTCAGGGAATTCACGGCCGCGGGATTTTCCATGCGAAGTCAGAATTCGGTATTTGTGACAGCCAGTGGACAAAAACTGGAAACCATCGCTTTTTATGAAGGCATCGAGGTGGAAGGCAGGAAAGCCATTCTGTCCATGTTCTACGACATTACCAACCAGCAACGCGCCGAAACCGCCCTGAAAGAAAGCGAAGCGCGTTATCGCGCCCTGGTGGAACACATCCCTGCAATTTTTTACATGGATGATGTTGATGAGTTACAAACGACGCGTTACATCAGCCCTCAAGTGGAGTCCATTACAGGGTACACGCCTCAGGAATGGATTTCTGATCCCGGCTTTTGGGAAAACCACATCCACCCCGATGACCGCAAGCGTATCCTGAGAAACGACGCGCTCACCACCCAGACCGGCGAGTCCTTTAGCGAGGAGTATCGCTTCATTACACAGGGAGGACGGGAGATCTGGATCCAGGAAGAGGCGACGCTAATTCGAGACGAGGCAGGAGCCCCTCTTTTCTGGCAGGGTTTTATGATCGATGTCACCAGCAAAAGAGAGGCCCAGAATGCTCTGGGAGAGATTGCCAGCGCCTACCGTGGGTTGTTCGACAGTGTAACGGATGCCATCTACATCCAGGATTGGGGCGGGCGTTTCTTGGATGTAAATCTCGGCGCGGTCAAGATGTACGGGTATCCTCGTGAATTCTTCCTTGGTAAGACCCCCGAAGTGTTGAGCGCGCCTGGCATGAACGATTTCGAAGCGGTGAAAAAATCCCTGGAACGCGCATTCGAAGGTGTTACACAACAGTTTGAGTTTTGGGGAAAGCGAAAAAACGGTGAAATTTTTCCAAAAGACGTGCATCTCTACAAAGGTACATATTTTGGACAGTCGGTCGTGTTTGCCATTGCGCGCGATATTACCGCGCGGCGAAAAGCGCAGGATGACCGGGAACGCCAATTAAAGGAATTGTCCATCCTCCACGCCCTTGCAGTAGAAGTGACACGGGCGGCGGATGAAGATCAACTGCTCGAAAAGGCAACCGAGATTATCGGCTATACACTGTACACCGACAGTCTCGGCTTCCTGATGATTAGCGATGATGGAAAATTCTTTAGTCCGCATCCATCCTATAAAGGAATCGCGGATGCCGAAAAAATCCACCCATATCCAATTGGACGGGGTGTGACAGGAAGGGTGGCGGCTAGCGGCAAGCCTCTAAACATCCCGAATGTGCAAAAACTCAGAAATTACATTCAGATCAACCCGGACACAAGGTCGGAATTATGCGTCCCCATGAAGATCGGCAAACGCGTCATAGGAGTGATCAATTCCGAAAGTTCGAAAATGGGATTCTTCACCCAGAATGACGAGCGCCTGCTCGTTACAATCGCGGGACAGGTTGCCACCGGCATCGAACGATTACGAACCGAACGCGCTGAACGCGAACAACGCGTGCTGGCAGAGGCCTTGCGAGACATTGCATCCGCACTCAACAGTACGCTGGATTTCAACACAGTCATGAACCTGATCCTGGAAAATATTGACCGTGTTGTACCGAGTGAAACCGCCATGATCATGCTGATTCACGGCGATGTGGCTGTCCCTATCCGCCAGCGTGGATTTAAAAAGCGCGGATTGGTAAAGTGGATAAACGACTTACGCCTTCCGATTGAAACCATTCCCGATTTCAAACGCGCCGTCACTACCCATCAACCACAATTGGTTTCTGACACCGCCGCCGATCCTGAATGGGTCAGCCTTCCCGAGACGCGATGGGTCCGCTCCTACCTGTGTGCTCCCATTATCGCAGAAAAAAAGGCAATCGGTCTCATTGCGCTTAACCACGATAAGCCGAATTTCTTCTTTCAAAGAGACGCCGAGCGGTTGATGGCATTCGCGAATCAGGCGGCATCTGCCATCGAGAACGCGCGTCTTTTCGAGG